>NZ_JABXKN010000034.1:0-173293 GCF_017115065.1 Nostoc sp. JL23 | reverse complement strand
GGCTGCCGTCGGCAGCCCCTTCATCCCCCCTTTAAAATGATTATCATTACTGTTGGTGGAATAGTTTATTTTCTGGAAGTCCCTTAACCGTCTTAATCCCCTACCTTCTTGCATCTGGTTCAGTGCGATCGCAGAGAAGGCTATAAGTGAAGTAACGTAGCTAGTCTTATATCCAGCGTTCCCAGTAGGCTTAAGACCGTAGCGACGGCACAAGTCGCGTAACTCCTGGATAGTTTTGATTTCGAGTTCCGTTCGTGTAAACATAGAGTAGCCATTTACTAAAAGTGGTATCGGTGGTGAACTGTTTGCGAGACTGGCATCACCACCGAATAAACACTCTATTCTTCGGTAGACATCGAATCAAGTGTTATTTATATTTCTCAACAATGCCTAACCCTAAAGGTAATCCTCAAAATTTTGAACCAATTAAATCTGACAGAGAAGAACCTCTAGATGGGAAACTTACTATTCGTGTCACTAAGTCAATGGAAGAGGAGGTCAAAGCGCAAGACAATCCTCCTGAATTTTGTAGAGAAGCCATTCAAAAAGCACTGGATGAAAAGAAAGGAAGGCAACAGTAATTAGAGCTTTATTTCTAAGATTCTGTCTAAACTACAGATAGTTGAAAAGCAACATACATCACAGATTTAAGGCTAGGGTTAGAAAATTGACTCTAGCCTTAAATTTATAGCTGTATTTTTGACTTTGTGAGAACCTTAGCGCCTCCGTGTCGATTTATTTTTACCTTTCACAGCTACACCTTGTTTACTGATAATTTTCAGGTTACAGCAGTGAGAAGCGTTTATATTCAATCAACTACTTTTTGTTGCTGACTATTGTTTATGGTTCACACAAAATTCATTTACTGTCTTTAAAATTGTTACTTTTGTACTATTCAGTTTTAGCCCGATTAGTCAGAGTTGCTTGACCGAGGTCAGTAAAATTCTCTTCTTTTGATTGATGGGCTTTTGAAACCAACTGAGTAGTGAAAAATTATTGGCTGGATATGCTCAATAATTATCTCCACCAGTTCTTCTTTTGATAACTGGTTCAAGCTTTCTCGGTCTAAATCTTGAGGCAGGTTTTGGTTCATATTTGTGATACTCCCCCTCAAGTGTCCCCCTTGTCAATACTCTGCCACCTGAATCCTTACGTTTTGTCTAAAACATCATTATCATTTTCTGATTCAATTTCATCTTGTGTTTTGCCCTGCATTCCTTTATTAGTCATTTCTTCCGCCATACCCTCATAAGGGTTATGGTTCAACAATTTATTCTTTATCGCTAGTCGATAAGCTTTAGATAAATTAGAGAATAGCTCCTTAACTTGTTTATGATTTCTATTCTCAATCAACCAGTTTCTAATTTTTAAATAATCTTCACATTTAACAGCTTTTACAGCCGTTTCAATGTACTTTTTAAAATGTCCTTGATACGCATTCTTAAAAGTAGTCTCTCTCAAGCTTGGCTTACGATAGTCACAATACA
Source organism: Nostoc sp. JL23 (assembly GCF_017115065.1). Lineage (NCBI taxonomy): Bacteria > Bacillati > Cyanobacteriota > Cyanophyceae > Nostocales > Nostocaceae > Nostoc > Nostoc sp. JL23. Next base: position 171,806 of record NZ_JABXKN010000034.1, on the reverse strand, counting down.
TATCCCATATTTCGAGGATAGAGATTTCTGGTTTAGGTGGGAGTTGATTATTTGACGTTGAAGGCTCCCTAGATATCCTCAATTTTGCTTGTAACCCGTACTCTTTCAAAATATCCTGGTAACGACTTAAATCAAAATTTCCTTGACCGTCGTCCAGCTTCCCATCCTCTAGTTCTATCTGTAATCGTCGTTGCTACTGTCCGGCTTTTGACTCCCAACCACTAATCAACGATATCCCAGTAGCTAGCTTAATCTGTCCTTTATTACAGTATGATCTTGGGAAACAAGCCTTAATGCTCCCAGGCTCCCAGAATCTAACCGTACAGATACTGGACCCTTTTTAGCTTTACCAGTGGAGGTTTTTACGCTACTAACCATAAATGCTCAATACATGCTCAAAATTTACTATTTAGCTCTAAAAGAGTTTAAATATAGATATTATAGAGCAAACATACTTTCAGGCTCTAAAGTATGTTTTTAATTAAATAAGGGTATTTTTACTTCCAGAGAAGGTAAACCAAGATTTATCCTCTCTGAAAAAATTGATTGGTTTTACCTTAATAAACTTTACTGAGTCGAATTTATGTCAATTCTCCCAAATAGGGCTACAGCTTAAAGCATCTGGCAACCCATTTTAAATCTGACTTTTTGAATTTTGAATTTTGAATTAATTATGACTGTCGCTCGCACAATTTGTTTGGGGTTCCTGGCTGTCATTGCTGTTGGTACTATCCTGTTGATGATGCCTTTCTCAACTAGCGATGGTACATGGAATAACCTGATTGTGGCACTATTTACCTCCACATCCGCAGTTTGTGTCACAGGTTTATCAGTAGTCGATCCTGGTACTTATTTTTCCTTTTGGGGTCAGTTATTTATTGCCCTATTAGCTCAGATTGGCGGGTTGGGCTACATGACAACCACCACATTTCTGATTTTGCTTATTGGTCGTAAGTTTGATATGCGGCAAAAAATCGCCATTCAACAAGCTTTAGACCGTCCAGGGATGAGTGGTAGCTCCCAAGTTATCCGTTCAATTATTGCCACAACTTTAATTTTTGAAATTACGGGAGTCTTCTTACTTTTACCAGCTTTTGTTCCAGAGTATGGGTGGAGTCAAGGACTTTGGTTAGCGATTTTCCATAGCATCAATGCTTGGAACAATGCTGGGTTTAGTTTATTTAAAGATAACTTAATTGGCTATCAGTCATCCTTCTTAGTCGTCTTTACCATCTCTATGTTGATTATCTTTGGGGGAATTGGCTATCAGGTAATTTTGGAAATGTATCTTTGGTTGCGCGATCGCATTCACAAAAAAATTCAAACCCAAGTATTTACTCTGGATTTCAAAGTTGCAACCAGTACAACCATTATATTATTATTCATCGGAATAATAGCCTTTTTCTGTATAGAAATCAGAAACCCTGAAACATTTGGCTCTCTAAATTTCCGTGACCAGATATTAGTAGCTTGGTTCCAATCAGTTACTCCTAGAACTGCTGGTTTTAACACTATTGATATTAGCAAAATGACTACGGCTGGTCTATTTATTACGATTGCACTAATGTTTATTGGTGCAAGTCCAGGTGGAACAGGAGGAGGGATGAAAACAACAACTTTGAGAGTTCTAACCAGTTGTACGAAAACGATTCTTCGGGGGAAAGAAGAAGTTTTGTTGTACGATCGCAAGATAGCAATAACTTTAATTTTGAAAGCTGTAGGTGTGCTAGTAGGATCGGTAGCGACCGTGATTTTCGCCACCATTTTAATTAGCCTCACAGATCCAACATTAGATTTTATTCAAATTTTGTTTGAAGTGGTATCAGCCTTCGCCACGGTGGGGCTTTCTACAGGCATTACAGGAACTATCTCTACAGCGGCAAAGCTGATCTTAATTGTCACGATGTATGTTGGCAGAGTAGGTGTTTTGCTACTAATGTCTGCCGTACTAGGAGATCCGCGTCCTACCAGAATTCACTATCCTGAAGAAAATTTACTCGTGGGATAGTTAGAGGAGAGGGCATACAGAGTGCGAGAGAAAAAATAACCAATGCCCAAACTGATAAAATATACATTCTAAGGCAAAAAATAAAATTTTTAATTCAAGCCGTATAACCGTTTTTTGCCCTAAATACAGGGAGCCATAATAAGGATAAAAAGGGTGAATCTGTCATCATTAAGTTTTTTTTGCAGTTTACGTAAAGATAACCAGCAATTTGCTGTAATTGGGTTAGGTCGCTTTGGAAGGTCTGTCTGTTCCACACTGCACAATTTTGGCTATCAAGTGCTAGCAACAGATATTGATGAAAAACGAGTTTCAGAAGCATTAACTGAGGGAATAGTTGGTCATGCTTTGCAACTAGACTCTACAGAACCAGCCGCCCTCAAAGAAGCTGGAATTTTTGAATTTGATACTGTAATTGTCGCGATTGGCAACTACGTTCAAGAAAGCATCATAACCACCCTAAATGTGAAAGAGGCTGGTGTACCTCACGTAGTTGCTAAAGCTTCTAGTGAAGTTCATCGTAAACTGTTGCGGCGAGTAGGAGCAGATCATGTTGTTTTTCCTGAGTATGAAGCGGGTTGTGCCCTAGCGCGTACTCTTACTAAACCAGCAATTCTAGATCGGTTTGACCTCGACCCAGATAACAGTATTGTAGAGTTGATTGTGCCTGATGAATTTCACGGCAAAACCATCACGGAACTTCAACTTCGTAACCGCTATGGTTTAAATTTACTAGCAGTAAGCCAGGATGGGAAATTTCAAATTAATCCTGATGCTACCAAGCGTTTAGAGCGTGGTTCAGCAATGGTTGTTATTGGTTGCAATAAAGATATTAATCGTTTGCCGATTTAAAAAAGTTAGGAGTTAGGAGTTATGCCGTGTGCAACTTTTACTCAAACCTAACCTCCAGTAGAGAATAGACTTATTGCATGAATCAATGAGCTTTCACCCTAAATCCCTCTCTCAAGCTTGTGAGAGGGACTTTGAAATTCGCTCCCCTTCTCCCAATATTGGGAGAAGGGGTTGAGGGCAAATCGCCTTAACTCTGAGTTTTTTATTGTCCGGGACTTGTTGAAGTGGATTGTGGTTCAACTGAGACAGGCACATCGCCAGGGTTCGCGGGCGTTTCTGGTTGATTTTGCGTCTGTGGCTCAGGTGTTTGTACTGTAGAATCTGAACTCTGAGAAGGAGTAGCTGTTTGACTGGCTTGAGGTTGCTGCTGCCCACTTTTCTGAGCAATTTGCTGCATTAACTGCTCAATTTTCTGGACTTGTTCAATGTTGCCTTGCTCACGATATTCATTGTGAGCGCGTTTCAAGACTCCACTGGCTTTTTTGAACTCGCCCTGATTATATAAAGTTACTCCCAAGTTATAGTAAACTGAGGCACTTTTTGGATTTAGGCGAATAGCTTGCCGATAAACAGAAATAGCCTCAGGAGCTTGACCATGCATTGCTAGCAAATTTGCCATATTGCTGTAGGCTGTGGCATTTTTAGGATCTAGCTTCAAAGCTTGGCGATAATTGGCGATCGCAGGCTCTATTTGACCTTGTTGTTGCAAGGCGATCGCTAAGTTAAGATAAGCATTGGCATTGCTGCCATCTAGATTAATTGCTTGCTGGTATGCAGCGATCGCTTCCTCTAACTTTCCTTGTTCATACAGCAACAAACCCAGATTATACAGCGCTGCCACCCTTGTGGAATCTATTACCAAGCTCTGGCGATAAGCCGTAATCGCTGCATCTTTTTCTCCTTGTCGATGCAACACTAACCCTAAGTTGTAATAAGCTTCGCTAAAATTGGGATTAACTTTTATCGCCTCTGTAAATTCTTGTAAAGCTACATCCAGGCGATTTTGCTCCATAAATATATTACCGAGAAAATTCCGTGCTACCCCAAGGTTAGGATCTCGCTGCAACGCTTGACGAAAGGCATATTCTGCACCTTGTAAGTCTTGGCGGTTATAGCGCGTGACTCCCTGCTGGAAAAAGCTAGCTGCTTCGAGATCCTGAGAAATTGCAGTTTCTGCCAGCAGCTTGCTGACTGGGAAATTAGTAATTGTCGGTGCAGCCAAAATCAAAAAAGCAGAACAGCTACCGAGTGTTACCTGACAAAATAAATTTAACCAATGAGAAAATAGGTATTTTTCAGACATTAATAGCAGACCTGTACTTATTTTTAACTCCTCATAAGTCAGAGTACCCACCACGAAAGAAAAAATTCCCAATTTCCAACTTTTAACTTCTAACTCTTGTACAGACGCGATTAATCGCGTCTCTACTCCTAATTCCCCATTCCCATAGCTGAAGGCAAAATTAGCATGGCATCGCCGAATGAATAAAAGCGATATCCAAAAGCGATCGCTTCGTTGTATATATTCAATAATCGTTGTCTGCCAATTAGGGCACTTACCAACATCAACAAACTGGAACGCGGTAAGTGAAAATTCGTAATCAAACCATCTACCACCCGCCATTGGTAGCCAGGATAAATAAACAAGTCTGTTTTTCCGCAAAATGGTTGTAAATTACCCGATTGAGCCGCCCCTTCTAAAGCCCGTACTGCCGTTGTTCCCACAGCAATAATTCGACCGCCAGCAGCTTTCGTGGCGCGGATTTGCTCTACTGTAGCGGCAGGAACTTCAATCCATTCTTCATGCATCTGATGGGTAGTTACATCCTCCACTTCCACAGGGCGAAATGTGCCGACACCAACGTGCAGCGTCACAAAAGCTTGATTGATTTGGCGATCGCGCAACTGTTGTAATAATTCTGGGGTAAAGTGTAATCCTGCCGTCGGAGCTGCGATCGCTCCTGGTTGTTTAGCATAAACTGTCTGATACTGCTCATCAGCAGCTTCTGAGGTAGTGATGTACGGTGGTAACGGTACTTCACCAAATACCTCTAACAGTTCCACCAAAGTCTTTCCCTCTGCTACATCAAATTGCAACAAACGCCCCCCGGTTGCTGCGTCTGTTTCTAGAACCGTAGCCGTTAGCTGAGGGCTAGGAGCAAGAAGTAAGGGAGAATTTTCCCCTCTGCCCCCCGCACCCCGCCCCTCTGCCTCTTTTGAATGCCCAATCCCCGCTTCCCTTGGTTCAAAAATAATCTTAGCTCCCCGTTTAAAGCTTTTTCCTGGCTTAACTAAAGCTAACCAACAGTTATGCTGCCGTTCTTCCAATAGCAACACCTGGATTTTCGCACCAGTGGATTTATGACCATAAAGCCGCGCTGGAATGACTCTTGTATTGTTCATAACCAACAAATCACCAGAGCGTAGCAGTGCAGGCAAATCATGGAAAATATGGTGAAGAGGTGCTGCTTCGATGCCTGTAGTCGGAGAATTAATCACCAGTAACCGTGAGCTATCTCTAGGAACTGCTGGGTTTTGGGCAATGAGTTCTGGAGGTAGTTCGTAGTCATAGCCAGCTACCGAGCAATCTAATTCCAAATCTTTTTCTTGTGGGCTAGAAGTATCTTTCAAATTGGCTTGTACTAGTTTTTGCTTTATTTAGTATTTATACTCTCTTAAAAAGGCTAGGTTAAGTTTTCCCTTATAAAGGAACTTTAAGGCATCTTCGCTCAGTTTTGTCGCTAGGCTATAAGATTGTTACTATTAAGTAACACGGAAAAATTAACATAAAAATTGGGTAAACCTCCCCATCTAAAAACGGGGGCTTTTACCCTACCGGGAACAGGGACTTATTGACGAATATAGATATGTAGGATTGGCTTTGATCCCAAGCACCAACAAACATGGAATACTTGTACTATCTGGCAAATGCCAGTCTAACCCTGAGGGTCGTTCAACACCTCCACGCTAGACCCCAGACACCAGTTTCGTTCGTCACCGTAATTCATCAAATTGATGGCTGGGTGGTTAGGATCAAACTCAAAGGTCAAGTCTCGGCCCAAGAAGATGGCGACTTTCGGGCTTTTCTAAATGAATTAGGAATTAGCTACGAACCGCCAATGAGGGTGCAAATGGCACTTTGGAGTTTGGAAGCGGGACAGTGCCCTGTGGATGTGATGCGTCGCTATCAGGTAGCGATCGTTTCTCATGGTAGCCCAGAAAGAGACGAAATTGAAGCGTTCAGGCAACAGTTTGTCCGGGGCTTAGGTTACTGTCCAGAAACTCTGGCGTGAGACTATTGGGTTGTAACGCCACTACAAAATTATTGGTCATTGGTAATTAAGCTATTTTATCAATTACCAATTAACCATTATCAATTAAAGAGTCAAAAGCTGCCAGAATGTATTCTTGCAGCTTAAACTTGTATCCGGGTACTGATGAAGTAGCTAGAGCTTCCTGGTTTGCTGTAACCCCAGTCAGATTTTTTGACATCCTTTGACAGTAGACAATAGCAACATCAAATCGACAAGAATAATCTGCCTTCTCAGGATACTGGGCTAAGAATATTTCAGCTGTACGCCAGATTTTTGCTTGCTTTTGTAAAGTGATTGCGCTTCTTCCCCCGGCATCCCAACTACCTGAACTACGGGTTTTGACTTCAACAAATGCCAATAATGAGTGCTGAGTCCTGAGTTTTTCTACTGCTCCCCTGCTCCCTTGCTCCCCTGCTTCCTCTGCTTTTCTATCATATTCAGCGATGATATCAATTTCCCCCCAGCGGCTAGAAAAGCGACGATGGAGAATTATCCAACCAGTAGATTGCAACCATTGGGCTACTAGGTCTTCTCCTAATGAACCAATATCTGGATAATGAGATGGAGGAAGGTTAGCCATTGACTAATAAATATCATGAATTCTGTGAATTCTAGGTTAAGCGATGCCTGCGGCGGACTACGCCTACGCACAACGGGTTCTACACTCAACTTATCCTGCACTGAGTTGGAATTGAAGCGTAAAACAAACCATCACATTTGGGTAAGCATACTCAGCTTATTCCTGTGGGGAATGGTTAGCATCACCGCAACGGTCGGTTTTGCTCCAACAGCTTTGGCACTCGAATATAATAAGGAAATTTTAGTTGAGGCTGATTTTTCAGGACGTGATTTAACAGACTCTAGCTTTACTAAAGCTAATCTTCGCCAGAGCAACTTCAGCCGAGCTAATTTGAACGGTGTCAGTTTCTTTGCAGCAAATTTGGAGTCTGCGAATTTAGAGGGTTCTGATTTGAGAAATGCCACTTTAGACTCAGCTCGTTTAGTCAGAGCAAATTTGACAAATGCACTGTTGGAGGGTGCCTTTGCTGCTAACGCCAGATTTGATGGTGCAATCATTGATGGGGCAGATTTTACCGATACGCTGCTGCGTCCCGATGAGCAAAAAAAATTGTGCAAACTTGCCAAAGGGACTAATCCAACTACAGGAAGAGATACGCGTGACACGTTGTTTTGTCCTTAGTTAAGTAGGAGGCAGGAGGCAAGAGAAAGGGAAGTCACCGACGAGGGGAGAGATTTAAACTTTCTGTAATGAAAATTTGCTTTAATTTACTTAATTAAATCTTCTTCAGTCCCTACCTAATCTACAGGTAGAAATAAATGGGCTGGACATCATGAAATGTACAAATGCCAGCCCCTGAAATCATCTTCCTGAGCAGTTTTTATCTCCTGCCTCCTGTCTTTTTAATGATTACCTACCAACCATTTGCACCAATCTTTTGACAAACAATTTGCATTCCTTTACCTGGTGAAGAATTAGCTACAAAAGGTATTTCTCCTTTTTCTCGATCTTCTTGAAGTAGCTGTCCTTTCGATCCATAAATGGCAATGCGATTCCGAAAAAGCCGCGATTCTTTGCACGAAGCATCGAATGTAGTCTCGAAAATGCCATCACCATACATTCCGTAAAGCTTGTATGTAGTGCCTTTTATAGTTTCCGTATCCAGAGCTACACTGTTTCCTAATTTATCATGCCCTACAGTGATATATCTTTGTGCATTTTCAGCGATGGCTGCGCCAACACCTCCGGTGAACGCACTACCATTACTTAATAAAATAGCGATCGCACCCACAATCCCGCCTATTTTAAAATACATACAGTTTCAAAATATAAGATTTCATATATTTCTATCCGCAATCAAAGCGGTTCTGGCAGGGTAAAAGCACTGAAATCAAGACAGAGCAAGGTGTTATACTAGTTAGTAACACTTTATGGGAAGCGTCAAGCACTAAATAAATAGCTGCAATACTTTTCAAAGTATGAGTGAAACACTTGGTGATATTGCCATACCGCCCCAGTTTCCCGATCACACTCAACTACCAGAGTCTGATGGTACGTTTGTGTTCGCGGAGCGTGCCGAAGGCAATAATTTTCAAGAGCATCCCCAAACCGTCATTTTGACAGACTCAATTGCTCAAGTTTTGCAACGCTTACATCCAGATGGACAGTATTGCATTGGTCAAGATTGTGGTATTTATTGGCGAGAAACTGAACCACCAGAAAAAGGAGCAGCAGCACCGGATAGTTTTATGTCCCTGGTGTACCATCAAGGCTAGATGGCAAAAACCGCCGCTCCTATGTTTTGTGGCGAGAATACATACCCCCATTGATTGCCATAGAACTAGCTAGTGGTAATGGCGATGAAGAACGAGATGTTACTCCTTTACCTCTAGCTGGTAGTCGAGAAGGCGCAAAACCGGGTAAATTCTGGGTATATGAGCGAATAATCCGAATTCCCTACTATGCCATTTATGAAATTAGTAATGACAAACTGGAGGTTTATCACCTGGTAGATTTTTCCTACCACAAAATACAGCCTAATAAGCGAGATCGCTACCCAATTCCTCCTTTAGGAGTAGAACTAGGGTTATGGCAAGGAAGCTACTTGAATAATCCTGAGCAATTTTGGTTGCGCTGGTGGGATTTAGAGGGAAATCTGTTACTGATTGGTCAAGAAGAAGCCGAGTTGCAAAGGCAAAAAGCCCAGCAAGCAGAACGAAGGGCTGAACAAGCAGAACAAAAAGCTGCACAATTAGCAGAACGGCTCAGGGCAATGGGTATCGATCCAGAAGTAGAGTAATATTTACTAAGTTATGGCAAGCCGAAAAACTTAGTAATCACGGGTAAAAGCTTACCACAGACTTCAACTAGCTTTTAATTATTAGGTAAATCAGCGATGTCTACGACGGGCTACGCCAGCCAACGCACCTTTCAATAACTTGAGGGCTGTTTTTGCTATCTTCTGCATGGCTCCATCTTTTAGGTTTGGCAGTGGTGCGATCGCAAACTACAGTCCCGTGTATCACTGTGCCGTTCTGAGCAATGTAACACCAACTGCATAAACGGCATCAAAACCAATTCTTTCTCCCCAAAGCGCTGCATCGGTTTGCTTGGATCGTAATCGAAGACTCGTTTCGACTAAATCATTACCGATTTCGTAATCTCCTGTTTCAACATTAATCGAGATAATTTTGTCAATGTTCTCTTGTGTCTCAACTTTGGCACGGATACTTCTTTGATAGAGTTCCTTTCCACGTCGGGCGACTTCTTGGCTACTGAGCGTAGGGTGGGACATAAATAAATCCCCTGTTTAAGCTGCTAGATTCTTCACTTCATTGTAGAGCAGAAGCTACAGACGTTAGAGAGTAATGTTTGATTCTGTAGGAGTTAGAAGAGCGATCGCCTCAAAGCAGCAGAGGAAAAAATGCTTTGAAAAACTCTAAAGTAAGAAACTACTGCACAAAATTTCTTACTTTATTTAGCATAGGCAAACTATATCAATGATTTTGAGCGCCATTCTTGCGCGGTCGAGGTTTATTAAATTTCTTAATGTACAATTTTCCCGATTCGGCACAGTGATACTTTATACAAAATTGTGGGAATTCTAAGTTTGAAATACAAATTGTATTTATCCACAAAAACTTGCGTTCCAAAAAAAGAGAATATTTATGGAGTATAAAGAGTATGAATCGTTCAATCTTGAGCAACTGAGAAAAAAAGATACTCACTTTTCCCCTAAGCCTCCCTTTCAGCATCAAGTCGAGGCGTTTAAAAAACTCAGTAGTACATTTAAACTTGACAGTAAAGAACCGAGGAGTGGATTATTAGTACTTCCAACGGGTGCAGGCAAAACATTTACAGCTGTTAAGTGGTCGTGTGACCATGTAATCCCTAAAAATATTAAAATACTTTGGTTAGCTCCTTCGTTTTATCTACTGGATCAAGCATTCTCTACTTTTTGTGAAAATGCCAGAGATATTTCACATTCTAAAAAAACATTGAATATTAGGCGCGTTTCCAGCAATCCCTCTCATGCCAAAGCATCATCTATACAACTAACCGATGATATTGTCATTATGACAATACAAACAGCTATCAGTAATTTACACCCTGATGCTTTAGACGGTTTGGGTAATAAAGTTAAGACAGCTTTTAGAAAATTTATTGAGGATTCTAAAGAAACAGGACTTTTTGTAATTGTTGATGAAGCTCACCATTCATCGGCTTATGGTTGCAGAAATTTATTGATTGGTGAAAAAGGACTTCGAGAGCTAGTACGCAATTCCAATATACTTGGTTTAACAGCTACACCAACTTATACAGATAAGGCTAAGAAAGGTTGGCTATGGAAAATATTTACAGATGGAGATAATGGAGTTATTTATCAAGCTGATAAAGAAACTTTAATAACACAAGGTATTTTAGCTAGACCTAATTACATTGAAGTGTCAACTGGCACAGAGATGGAAGTTGATGATAGATTATATGACCGATTAGTTAAACAACATAAAGACCTTCCTGAATCAATTATCGAAATTCTTGCAAAAGATAAACATAGAAACAATTTCATAGTAAATAGTTATGTGTCTAAAAAAAATACTTATGGTAAAACTATTATCTTTGCTGACCGTTGGTTTCAATGTGAATATATAAAGAATAAACTTGTTGATAAAGGCATTAAAGCAGATGCAATTTATTCCCATATAGATGCTGATCCAGGTTCGGCAGAGGCACATAATAAACGTAAAGAAGATGATAATAAAAGAATTTTAGATGATTTTAAGAATAATAAGCTTGATGTTTTGATCAATGTAAGAATGTTAACAGAAGGGGTTGATGTTCCCAATGTTCAAACTGTATTTATTACTCGCCAAACAACAAGCTCAATTCTAATGACTCAAATGATTGGTAGAGCTTTACGTGGGAAAAAAGCAGGAGGGAGCAGCAGTGAGGCAAATGTTATTTTATTCTTCGATGACTGGAAACGTTTAATTGACTGGGTTAACCCAATAGATGGCGATACTAAACCTGATGATAAAAAGCCTGGAAAAGGAGAACATTATCCACTCGAATATATATCAATTCGTCTAATCGAAGAATTATCGAAGTCAATTGAGAATGATGGAGTTTATCCAATAGAATATAAGAAAATATTTCCTATTGGATGGTATAAAACTGAAATTGTATATGCTAACTCTGATAATAACAATGACTCAATGGAGCCATTTACCGAATTTGTCATGGTCTATGAACATACACAATCCAAGTTTGAGAATTTTATTAACTTTATTCTTGGCTCAAACTTGCAAGATGAATGGTCTAAAGAGTATCTTGATGATAAATGGATGCAGCCTCAAGTTGAAGAATGGATAGATAAGTATTTTGACGATGAAACTGATGACGTTGGCAGAAGAATTAATTCAGATTTAATTAAGATCGTTCGTCACATCGCTCAAGATGATCTACATTCTAAACCCCCGTATCATTCCTTTGAAGAAAGAGAAATCTATGACTTAGATAAAATTGCTCATGAGCTAATTAATTTTTCAAATCCACAACTAAACAACTATATCAAGCAAGAGTTTTCAAAAGCTGGGATGTTGTGGGAAACTTTCTATAAAACACCAAATCGTCTTCTAATAGCCCTTCAGTTGGTTATCAATAAAATAATGACTGATGGGTATGGCAATGAAATACCTAAACCTATTCCTACGCCTACACCACCGGGGGATGATCGGTACCCTACTGAAGAAGAAAGAGAACAAGTAAAAAAACGAGACGGTTATGCTTGTCTATGTTGTGGAGTTAAGGCAGAAGGTAAATTACAAATTGACCATATTAAACCGTTTTCTATGGGTGGGAAAACATTTGTAGAAAACTTACAAACTCTGTGTGTTATTTGCAATAGACGTAAAGGCAGGAATGAAATTGATTTTCGGCAGAACAAAACAAAATTGAGTATTCCCAAAACAGATTTGGGTATTCCCAAAAATCTGGATTTATCATTTACATTAGAAAGTGAAAAGGCGACAAGGACTCTAACAAGAATAGTTAATTTATTTTACCATTGCAAAGCAGTTTGCAAGGTTGATTGGGAAGTCTACACTTACACTTACAATATATATTTGTATCCTAATAATAAGCCTGAATGGTTGCTTAAACATAAATCGGAACTTCTTAAGTTCGTTCAAGAGAAGCTTGGTCGTCAGGCTTACAAGATTGAAGTTACTACAAAGAAATAAATGTAGCGAAAGGAGCGATCGCACTCCACCAAATACAATGAAGGTACAACACTAGTTGTACCTCCAAATTTACTGTACACTCCTAACCCACTCAGTAATCCCCTGAGCGATCGCTTTTGCCATTTTCTTCTGTTCCTCTGGGTTCACCACCTGCTCAAATTCATCAGGATTGCTCATAAAACCCAATTCCAGCAACACCGATGGTGCAGCTGTCGGACGTGTCAGCGCCAGGTTATCCCAAAAAACACCATAAGAAGGTCTACCGAGTTTCTTGACTACATAGTTCTGTAAAAATATTGCGAGGTTGTGGGCTTGGGGTTGATACCAAAAAGCGCCGAATCCCTTGGTTTTTTCGGCATCGCCATCATCGGGTAGGGAATTATGGTGTATGGAAAGTGCGATCGCAGGTTCTTCTTGACTGATAATTGCCTGACGTTCTACTAGCGAAACTTCCTTGTCGTCCTCCCGCGTCATCACCACCGTTGCCCCTCGCTTCAGCAACTCGTCGCGCAGCAACTTAGATACCACCAAATTCACATCTTTTTCTAAATATCCAGTTGGGCCACTGGCACCAGATTCTTTACCGCCATGCCCTGGATCTAGTACAATCTTGAAATTAGCTAAAGACTTGCGTCTTGTGTTCCCGATTTTAGGCGGATGACGCAAAGCCAAAACCAGGGTTGTACCGTCGTATCTCAGCTTATATCCCCACTGTTGAGCTTTTTTGAGGTTAAAGGTGTATTTTACTTGTCCTGGAGCTTCCTGTTGCCAGTCTAGGCGATTAATTAGGGGGTTATCATCCAGGCGAATTATGTCTGTTTGGGCAGTGGTATTGTAGAGAGTGAGAGCGAGAGTTTGCTCACTTTGTTGTACGCTCACGGGTACGGGAACTTGCAAAGGGAAAACTATCTCTGTCGCACTAGGGAGTTGACGGTATCCGACACTGCGAATTATTGTTTGTGGCGGAACTGCACCAGGTAAAATGCGGGTTTCTTTACTATTAATCCAAGCGCCATAATCTAGGCGCAACCATTCACCTTCCCTACCTGTAACCGTTGCGCGTGTGCCTTTGGGCAGTGGTGTAAGTCGAGAATGATCGGTGCTAGGCCCAGTACGAGCCACGCCTGACTCTACTGTAACCTCAGAAACTGGCAACTGCGATCTTGAGAGGATTTCAATCTTACCAGATCCTGATTGAGTTAGTGTCTTGCCATCAAGGATCAGTTGAAATTGAGGTTTTCCCAGATCGGCGGCTGTTGCCATTGTGGTGCAACCTTGATAGTTGCCTACGCTAGACTGGGCATGAGGCTGATTTTGCCCTGTCAAAGCTGCCAAATTACTTGGTAGTTGTGCCTGTTGAGGTTGCGGTAAAAGGGCAATAGTTTGATTAGCCAGGGTTACAGAGACATTAGCGTTAGGGGGTGCGATCGCGCCAAAACAAATTACTTCTCCTGGTAATCTGGCAATGTCAACTGCGGGAGTCAGGGAATCTTTCGCAAAAGCTACCCCCTGTGGTAGTTCAGGGCTAGCGTTAAGCCCGATCACCTTAATTTTAAGTTCTTGATTGTGGTAACGCACAGTAAAAAGATTCTCCCCCAACTGCAAGGGGAAACTAGGCGAAAAATGACCAGCTTTGCTGCGGGTAATTGGCTTACTATTGATCAAAACCTGACCATCTGGTGGTGCAGTGCCCAGAAAGAAGATTTTTTGGGCACTTGTCTGGTAGTTTGTCTGGGGAAAAACGACTATAAGAGATGGCTCTGCCAATGCAACTGAGGAGGTGAGAATACAGCCTAATATTACTAATCCTAAGAGGTTTTTCACAGCAAATCACAGAAGATGACACCACAACAACTGTGGCACAATGACGGGATGTATTTTTAGAAGTTGTTAGAAATTCAAAATACTATGACTAAGTTTATCTTTGTTACTGGAGGCGTAGTTTCCAGTATTGGTAAGGGCATTGTAGCAGCAAGTCTAGGGCGTTTGCTCAAGTCGCGCGAATATTCGGTGTCGATTCTCAAACTCGACCCTTATATTAATATCGATCCTGGCACGATGAGTCCCTTTCAGCATGGGGAAGTATTCGTTACCCAAGATGGTGCGGAGACAGATTTAGACTTGGGGCATTACGAACGCTTTACCGATACCTCAATGTCGCGCTTAAATTGTGTGACTACTGGCTCGATTTACCAGGCAGTCATCAATAAAGAGCGGCGCGGAGACTACAATGGCGGTACTGTCCAGGTAATTCCTCATATTACCAATGAAATTAAAGACCGGATTCTGCGAGTTGCTAAAAGCACAAACCCTTCTGTAGTGATTACAGAAATTGGCGGTACGGTAGGAGATATTGAATCACTGCCGTTTTTGGAAGCAATTCGCCAGTTCCGTAAAGAGGTGGGACGGCAGAATGTGCTGTATATGCACGTAACGCTGGTTCCGTGGATTGCCTCGGCTGGTGAAATGAAAACTAAGCCGACACAGCATTCAGTTAAAGAACTGAGATCCATTGGTATTCAACCAGATATTTTAGTTTGTCGGAGCGATCGCCCTTTACCCAAAGGATTAAAACAAAAATTGTCGGGATCTTGCGATGTACCGGAAGAATGCGTCATTACTTCCCAAGATGCCAAAAGTATCTATGAAGTACCGCTGAATCTAGAACGTGAAGGAATGGCAGAACAAGTGCTGAACTTGCTGCAAATGGAACAACGTAAACCAGATTTGACGCAGTGGCAAACCCTGGTACAACGTTTACATAGTCCCAAGCACGAGGTAGAAATTGCGATCGTTGGTAAATATGTGCAGTTAAGTGATGCCTATTTATCTGTAGTGGAAGCATTAAATCATGCTGCAATCTCCACATACGGCAAACTGCGCCTGCGTTGGATAAATTCAGAAGATTTGGAAACTGAAGCAGCCGAAAATTCTCTTGAGGGTGTCGATGGCATAGTTGTACCAGGAGGTTTCGGGGTTCGGGGAGTCGATGGCAAAATTGCCGCCATTAAATACGCCCGCGATCGCCAAATTCCCTTTTTGGGATTATGCCTGGGAATGCAATGTTCCGTGATTGAATGGGCTAGGCACGTAGGGGGATTAACAGGTGCCAACAGTGCTGAATTTGACCCCTATACAACTGATCCAGTAATTAATTTATTGCCAGGACAGCAGGAAATAGTGGATTTAGGGGGTACAATGCGCTTAGGACTATATCCTTGTCGTGTTCTCCCTGATACTTTAGCTTTTAAGCTCTATCAAGAAGATGTGATTTATGAACGACATAGACATCGATATGAGTTTAACAATGATTACCGCGATTTGTTGTTAAAGTCTGGCTATGTGATTAGTGGTACTTCTCCCGATGGGCGTTTAGTTGAAATTGTGGAATTAACCAAGCACCCATTCTTTCTTGCTTGCCAATTTCATCCAGAATTTCAATCACGCCCCAGTACACCTCATCCCTTATTTAAAGGGTTTATTCAAACAGCGATCGCTCTTTCTCTTTCGACATCTAGCACACCAACACCATTGGAGGTGTCATAAAAATTTGTAATTTGTAATGACGCTCGCGGACTCGCTACCGCTACGCTAACGTAATTCGTAATTCAAAATTAATTTTTTAGATTTTGAATTAGTGCATAACAACATTAACTTAGGGCTTTACTCGATTTGGACATCCAGGGTGCATCATTCGTAAATTTCGGACTTGAGGAGATGTTGTGGCGTACTGGGTGAAAATCCTTTACGAGAGGAAAGAATATGTGGTGAATTTTGAGCGTGTCCATGCTTTTTGTTATGAACTCAATGGCAGGGTGACTTTTTGGCTACCCGATAGTGCCATTCCCATAGTGATTAACCCGCAAAGTAATTTGGAAGATTATCAAAAGATTTTTGATTATTTAGAATGTGTGACAGGATTAGAATTAGATCACGCCCACTGGGTAAGAATAAATTACGAAAAAAATGAATATGTAATTAATCTCAACTGTATCAGTTCCTTTTGTCATGAACCGAACGGTAGGATAACTTTTTGGTTGCCAGATGGCACTATTCCCATCATCATCAACCCTGTGAGTAATCCTGAATCTTATGAAAAAGTTGTGAAATACGTTAAGAAAGCAACAGGATATTCTTTGTCTTGAAATCCCTGTGTAGTAGAACAAGGTAACAAGAAAGTTGAAAACCAGATTTACTACCTTCCTAATCTTAAAAAATGCTTTGTAAGAATTTCTGCTCAATTAGCCTAGCTATTGAATCATCTTTTTTGTAGAGTTATCTAAGAATAAAATTGTAACTTTAGTGCTAAGGTGCTAATTCTAAAATTGCATATAGCTCACTGCCATTCATCAAAAATTTGTTTTATCCGCTCAATTGCCGTGTCTGCTGCTTCTTCTGGAGATATGCTATTGACAACTATTCGATTGAGAGCCTTACCCCAAACATTCTCTTCTAAAACTAAGCTGTAAGCAGGGTTTTGAACAATATAAAATGGGCGAGTATCTTTAGTTAGTGTTTGAGTTGCAGTGGAAAGATGAGGATCTGCTGGATTTGTCCAAAAGGGGTCTTTCCAAACAGGCTTCATTACTGGTAAATACCGTCCTCCGGTAGCTTTGAGATAGTTTCCTATTATCTCAGGTTTAATTAAATACGCGAGAAAGTCTTTGGCTACCTTCTGATTTTTAGACTCGGCAAACAAAACTATTTCATTAATCGAGACTAAGAAGCGCATCGGTTTACCATTAGGTTTGTTCGGAAATTCTAGGATACCAAGCTTGTGACGATAGGTGTCAGAATCTTGGCGGACAGCAGCAGAAATCGAAAGCGAGCTGTTAGGTGTCATAACCACGCCACGATTGAGCAAGCTGCGATTATTGTCTGGATTTAACCAGTTTACTGCGTCCGGTGGTACGTAGCCCTGCTGGAAAAATTTCGCATACCACTCTAAGCTTTTAACAATACCTTGATACACCTTGGGATCGTTGAGCAGAAGTTGACCCTTGGAGTCTAAAATTTGGACATTGTATGCCTCTAAAATCTGCTCAAACAAGTAGTAGGTATCTGTAGAACCAGTGGAGAAAGGAAAGCCTAACCCGTAAATATTCTGTTTTTGGTGTGCGCGCAAATCATCCTGCACTTGTTTCCAAAACTCCCAGAAAGCATCCCAATTTTTAGGGATATCGCTTTCAGTTCGACCTACTTTCTCTAGTAAGTCTCGCCAGTAAAAGATGTGAATTGTTAATTGATTAATTGGGACTGCATAGTAACTCGGCTTCTTATCAACGTTGTTATATAAACGAACTGCTTCCAGAACACCTTCAGAATAAATACTTTTAACTGGCTCAATTACATCAGAGACATCTGCCAGTTTACCTTCCCAGGCAAGACGTGGATACAGCTCCCTCTCAGCACTGCTATTTATGACGAGATCGGGTGAATTACCTGCCTGAAGTGCCCTTTGAGTCTTTTGTGGCAATTCATCGTTAGTATAGAAAGTAAGTTTAATTTTGTTGCCGCTTTGTTGTTCCCAGTTACTAATGATCTTCTGGAGCGCTTCATCCTCTTCCAAAGTATAACCTTTATCTGACCAAATCTTCAGGACTTTACTGTTAATAGGAGACTCGGTGACTGAAGATTGGCTAGATTTTAAAATGTTAATGCAGGCAAGAATTATCAAGCTGAGTATTAATGCCACGAGTACGTAGCGATGGCTAGCTCTTATTAGCATTACAGTAAAAGTTTGCTTGACTCTTTGCTGATACTTCAAGCCTTTAGTCATTAAACTGGCTTTGGTTCTGAGTAACATGTTCATTTTATGATTTTTGCCAGAAAAACATCTTTACTGCATCTTCTGACATTACATAGCGCTTATTCAAGCTTAAATAGTTGCTTTTTACTCACTTTTCACCATCAGTCAGAATTGCTAAGTAAGTGGGCAAGAATAAATTAAACTATGTTACGTAATGTAAAATTAATTAAATTATCTCTTAGTTAGAGCTTCATTTTTCTTCTAATTTGTAAAGACAGATGTCTCTAGCTGGGGTTGTTTGAACCATAATTTAAAATCTTGAATAGTTTTGCCATGCCAACTTTGCTGCACCTACTATTCCTGCAAAATTGCCTAACTCCGCTGGCAATATTTGTAAACCCTCTCGTGATAAAGGCTGCACTCGCTTCTCAATTTCTGCCTTCACACCTGGTAAGAAAAACTCAAAGCTACCACTGATACCGCCACCAATCACGATCGCTTGCGGTGTGAGTACATAAATCAAACTCGTCAAACCAATTCCCAAATTAGCACCATATTCTTGCCAAAAAGTCAATGCTGCGGCATCTCCTTGTTGGGCAAGAAAACCCAATTCGATAGGTTCTTTGAGAGTGCGGCGGCGAATTGCAGTAGCACAGGCATATTGTTCCAAAGAGCCTCGATTGCCACTATTACAAATTGGGCCATCAGGATTTAAGGAAATTAAACCCAATTCTCCGGCGGCTCCTTGATGTCCAATAAATAGTTTGCCATCAAGGATAATTGCACCACCAACTCCAGTGCCTAAAGTTAGCAGAATCAGATTTTGAAAGTGGCGACCGGCTCCCAGCCAAGCTTCTCCCAAAAGAGCGCAATTAGCATCATTAGCGATCGCAGTCGGTTTGCCAGTTTTAGCTTCTAACCAGTCTGCTAAAGGCACATCGATCCATCCAGGTAAGTTAATGGCGATTTTGGCAATGCGTCCGGCGGCATCAGATGGGCCAGGAGTACCAACACCAATCGCAACAGCTTGATTATCTGGATCGATTTGAGCGATCGCATCTACCAGCACCGCCAACACCGCTTCCGGCGTTGTTGGTTGAGGAGATACCACAGTCAAAGATTGCAGACAAGTACCATCATCTGCAAAACGCCCCAGCTTAATAGCTGTTCCCCCGACATCAATGCCAATTACTTGAGAACTCACCACTTTAAAATCCTCAGACCAAACCATAGCCACCTAGCAAACCTTTGCGTACCCTTTGCGCTTACCTCTGCGCTCCTCTGCGTTTCAATTTCACCCCTCAATTCGCCATTATTTTCTGTAAATCTATACTTAGCATCTTGGCGCGAAAAAATACTCAAATTTTTATTCTATTGAGTGCAAGTTGTTTTCATCACCGATTTTAAGATGCGCGGCTTTCAACTCCGCTCTCTGTAAATTAGCAACAGTTGTGGTACGAAAACTCGATTGTTCCTGCCAAGCCGTAATTGGCGCACCTCTTAAGATACCAGCAAGAGCAACGGAAAGGATAAACCCGCCAGTAGCGGCAGCAATTAACGTTAGATTATCTTTCATACAAATCTCTGTATTGTTTATTTGTCATTTGTCTAAAATTAATGACCAATGACCAATGATTACTGTCGGATTCTATTTTCTCTCCGTAATCGGGGATTGACAAATTCATTTAACCCCTCACCAAGTAGTGATAACCCTACCACCATGAATGTCATCGTTAAACCAGGGAAAAGTGTAGTCCACCAAATACCAGTAGGTAGAGCTTCTAGGGCTTGTTTTAAATCATGTCCCCATTCTGCCACTTCTTCGGGAAGTCCTAGCCCCAAAAAGCCTAAACCGCCCAACACCAAAATCGCATCAGCGGCATTGAGTGTAAATAGGACGGGTACGCTTTGAATGACGTTGAAAAACAGATAACGAGAAAGCACAACCCAAGTGGAAGCACCCATTGCTTGAGCAGCTTCGATAAACACTTCAGTTTTCACGCTCACGGTGTGGTTGCGAACAACGCGGTAATATTGGGGGATGTAGGCAATGCTAATAGCGATCGCTGCATTTAATATCCCACGCCCCACCACAAACGCCAGTGTCACAGACAGCAGTAGCCCTGGTAGAGTGTAGATGCTATCCATAATAAATAGCAGCACTTTATCCAATTTTCCGCCTAGATAACCACTCAACATCCCCAAAGGCACACCGATAATCATACTCAGCGCTGTTGCCAAAATTACCACCTGCAAAGCAGCTTGAGCGCCGAACAACGTCCGGGAGAACACATCATAGCCGAGACGACTAGTACCAAACCAATGTTTAGCTGAGGGTGGCTCGTGAATTGGATTAGAGAGAAAATCTTTGGGGTTTTGCAGCCATCCCCAAGCCTGCAATACGGGAGCGAAAAATGCCAGGAAGATGAAAAATAGGGTAATAGCTAACCCGATGAGCATGAGTTTTTGGGAAAGATTGGGACTTTTGCCAAACTGTAAAAATGTCGGTAGTCGCCGTTTTGTAATGGCCATAAAGCGATCGCCTGGATCAAAGCTTGATACGCTGACCATTTTACATATCAAATTGGGCATTGGGAATTGGGAATTGGTTATTACCTATGCCCCATGCCCAATGCCCCATGCCCCAGTCCCTAAAGATTACTTTCAATCAACTGGCGGTATTCGCTCTTTTGCTTAACGCCTTTGACTTCCTTCACTAGTTCCTTATTTTTGAACAATTGAACCGTTGGCGTTCCTGTCACACCAGCATTTTCAGCAATATCTCGGTCTTTGTCGATGTCAATTTCCACAAAGTGAATTTTGCTGTCAAATTCATCCACCACTTTATTTAAAATTGGCTTCAGAGTATGGCAAGGGCCACAACCAGGAGAGACGTATTTAACAAGGAGTAAGCGATCGCTTTCATGGAACAATTTCCGTAAAGCATAGCCTCCCTCATGGCGCGTCCCATCCAAATTAAATCCAGCTTCTTCCTCGGCTTCGGTCTTTTTGGCTGGCTGATGTTCTAATTCATTATCTGCTGTTTCTGGCTGTTGATGGAATTCTTGAATCAAGCCACTGGATGACAACCAACGTTCTGCCAACATCGCCGCCATACACCCAGTACCCGCAGCCGTAATTGCTTGCCGAAACTCATGATCTTGTACGTCGCCAGCAGCAAAAACGCCCTCGACACTGGTTTCTACAGAACCGTGCTTGGTGACAACGTAACCTATCTCATCCAGTTCTAATTGTCCTTTAAATAAAGAAGTGTTGGGACTGTGACCAACGGCGTAGAATAAACCCTTAGCGTGCAGTTGGCTCTCTTCACCAGTTTTAGTATTGCGGACTTTCACCCCTTCCATGTGACCATTACCGAAGATATCTACGGCTTCTGTATTCCAATGGACTTGGATTTTCGGGTTGCTCAAAACCCTGTCTTGCATGGCTTTAGAAGCCCGCATTTTATCGGTGCGTACCAACATATTTACCTTAGAGCCGTATTTGGTGAGGTAAATAGACTCTTCCGCCGCCGAGTCACCAGCACCAATTACAGCTAATTCTGCACCGTGGAAAATTGGTGTTGCACCATCGCAAATTGCACAAGCGGAAATACCCCGACTCCAGAATTCATGTTCGCTGGGTAAACCTAAACGCTTTGCGGTTGCACCCGTAGCAATGACAATACTGTTGGTTTTTATTTCCCTTTCTTGCGATCGCACTGTAAAGGGACGCTGACTCAAGTCAACTGATATAACATCTTCAGTATATAGTTCAGCCCCCCAGCGCTCCGCCTGCGCCTTCATCTGATCCATCAATTCCGGCCCGGTAATTCCTTTGGGAAATCCAGGAAAATTCTCAACTTCTGTCGTTGTCATTAATTGCCCACCAGGTAAACCCCCGGCTTGGAAACCTTCAAATACAACAGGTTTCAGGTTAGCGCGTCCAGCATAGATGGCGGCTGTGTATCCTGCTGGGCCAGAACCGATAATTACCAAGTTTTCTACAGTTGGGTTAGTCATGACAATATATAAACTCATAACGACTACGCTTAATATAGCATAACAATTTACGATTGGCTACGTCAGATGGTAAGCGATGTCTGCGACGGGCTACGCCTACGCAAAATGCCTACGGTGCTATGCGCTCAACACTTGCCAAAGATACTCTTAACCGCTAAAAGTTTTCTCGCAGATATTTCCTGATAACTTCAATATCTATTTCTAGCAATTCTGCCATTTCTTGAACACTCATACCTCGATCCCTAAGTTTTGGGGCTAATTTCAATCTACTCTTTTCCCAGATGCTCTTGTACAATCGAATACTTGTAAATTCATCTAAATCAAACATGGTTTCAATTGCTCCTAATATATGTATATGCCAGTTGCATAAGTTACATTATTCTGAATCACTAAGACTGTTCTTGTAGATATTTCTTGATAATTTCAACGTCTAGCTCTAGAAATTCAGCTATTTCTTGAATGCTCATACCTTTCTCAACACATTTTGGGGCTAATTTCAGCTTGGTTTCTGGTTCTGTCTTTGCCACGATACTCTCGTACAATCGAGTATTTTTGAATGCATCTAAATCAAGCATAGCTTCAATTTCCTCTAAAGTAAGATTGGGAAACTTATAAAATACAATGGCTTGGATAAATGCTATCACTTTCTTTTGAAGATTTTCATCGGGGAAGTCTTCTCGTGCCTGAGTGATTAGCTGTTGGGCTAAGAAAGTAGCTTTTGTAGGCGCTTCTACAAATAGTTTGGCAATTCCTATCGCCAAGGAATCTTCAGTAATAGTAGAAAGTTCATTCAGATAAATGCAGCGTAGATGTTTTTCTACTAAAGCCTGATAGCGGGGGTGAGGTGGGGTTTCATGAATGCGTTTGTCGTAAATAACAATTGCGTACCAGTCTGAGTTTGCTGGTTTATATTGACGGAAGTAAACAAAAATTTCCCCAAAAAATCGTTCGTAAAATTCTTCATCTTTGTATGTTTGCAATTCTACAAAGTATAAAGGTTCATTTTCAAATCCCTTGACCGGTTTATCAAATAAACCAAACTCCAGTGGTATTGGAGAATGGCAACACGCTCATATTGCCAGACTTGCTACCAGGTTGGGAACTGGCAATATCAGAACTGTGGCCACCTGAGTTTGAATAAGGCGCTTCCACAATCGAAGTTGAAAATCTTGCCCTTGGTCAACATCATTGGCTCAGTAATGTTTGTGCCATTTGGGATGCAAGGATTTTAGATTGTGTAATTGTACTTCCCCAAACTTTTTTTCTGAAGGTGATAGGAAAGCGATCGCATCTGGGTAAGTTACATCTAGAACACCCAAGCACTTCCTACCCCCAGGAAAACACTTATGAAAACTGAATTAAAAGCCAAGTTTCTCCAACACATCCTCGCCAAGAAGAAGGAAGACGAGGGTTTTACACTTATTGAATTACTAGTAGTAATTATCATCATCGGTATTTTATCTGCGATCGCTCTACCTTCTTTCTTGAACCAAGCTAACAAAGCCAAGCAGTCAGAAGCTAAAACCTACGTAGGTTCCATGAACCGCGCACAACAAGCTTATTACTTAGAAAATAATACATTTTCAACTTCAATTGGTAGTTTAGGCCTTGGTATTGCAACACAAACCATAAATTACACATATACGGCTATTAATGGTGACGCTAGTTCAGTAAACAACCGAGCAACAGTAATAAATGCCGCTGCGCCTCTCAAAGCCTATGTTGGTGCTGTAGAGGTGACAACCCAACAAGCTACCAGTGAAGCTACGACCGTAGCTGTTTTGTGTGAATCTAACAACGCTATGGTTAACGCTGGTGTAAACGCAAGTGCCGTTACAATTACCACCACCGCTGGAGCACCTACTTGTCCCAGCAGCTACGTCTCTTTGGCTAAGTAACCAAGCACAGACAGTATATAAATTGTCTTTCAACTAGATATTTTCCAAAGTGGGTAGATGCTTCTATCCACTTTATTTTCATTGTATAAGTTGTTCAAAAGTATATTCCTCATCAAATCTTCTCAGAGAATTACAATGATTACTGATGTATGTAATTGGCAAAATCAAGCTGAACAATACTTCATTCAAGAAAAATATTCGCAAGCAGCAGAGTTATACGAACAAGCAATAGCAATAGAACCAAATACTATCTCTTATTATTGGCATTTAGGATTACTATTGCTATTACAAGGGCAAGAAGTAGAGGCTCAAATGACTTGGATGCTGCCAATAACAGAGGCAGATGAAGAACAATTACCAATATGGATAAATGAACTATTTCAATTTTTACAAATAGAAGCTGAAAGACGCGAGATACTGGCGGAATATTCTATAGCTTGGCTAATTCGCCAGCACATACGAGAAATTAATCCTGGCGATATAAATAATTTGCTTCAAATCCTTATACTTTCTCTCAAGTTGGAAAAATTTGAAGAAGTTGATAATTTGAATGATTGGGGATTAATTGAAAGTTTAAACGCAAAAGAAAATATAGAAATCAATATCAAATTATTAATCCAATGTCTAAAAGAATTTTTAAATACTCTTCCATTACATCCAATTAATCTAAATTTAATAGAAGCTAGTCTTCCTTATTTCTCTAATACTCATCAATGTTTCTCTCTACTGCTTCCTGCTGCTATCCAAATTGGTCATACTTTACGGCAGCCTGTACTAGCAGCATCTCTGCTAGAATTGCATTTACGATTGGAGCCAAATAATGTAGAGATTTTGCGGCACTTAGCCACTTTTTATCAAGATGCTCGTAATTATTCTCAAGGAATTGAGACAGCTAGATTATGTTATTCTTTATCAGAAAGCTTGGCTGATAAAATTTTTGCACTCCATTTACTGTTAAGGGGTCTAATGACAGCCGGGGGATATTGGCAAGAGATATGTAAAACTTGTCAAGAATTAGAAACTGTGTTTCAACAGTTTATTAAAGCTGAACGAATTCCTTTAGAAGAAGGAAGAATTTTACGATTGCTTACGCCATCTTTTGCGATACCTCACATTAAAGATGCTCCTGCTAATTTTCGAGCTATTCATAATCAGGTAGCTGAGATTTTCAACTTTTATATTAAAGCTTTTGGTCAATCAGAAGGAAAAAACTATTGTCACAAAAATAGCAGCAATAGATATTTATCTTACCCTACTAAGAAATTAAAAATTGGTTATGTATCTTACGCTTTAAGGAATCATTCTGTTGGTTGGTTAGCTCGCTGGTTATTTCAACATCATGACCGAGATAAATTTGATATTCATACTTATTTTGTGAACTATCAATTAGTAAATGACTATCTCCAAGAGTGGTATTTAAATCAGGCAGAAAAACCTCGTCAATTAGGTATGAATGGTCTAGAAATTGCTGACCAGATATATCAAGATGAAATTGATATTTTAGTTGACCTTGATAGCATCACTCTAGATATTACCAGTGAAGTTATGGCACTCAAGCCAGCACCAATTCAAGTTACTTGGCTGGGATGGGATGCATCAGGCATACCTGCAATTGATTACTTTATCGCAGATCCTTATGTAC
Source organism: Nostoc sp. JL23 (assembly GCF_017115065.1). Lineage (NCBI taxonomy): Bacteria > Bacillati > Cyanobacteriota > Cyanophyceae > Nostocales > Nostocaceae > Nostoc > Nostoc sp. JL23. The sequence continues at coordinate 146,063 of NZ_JABXKN010000034.1, read as the reverse complement.
TACCAAATGATGCACAAGATTACTATACAGAGAAAATCTGGCGATTACCTCAAACTTACATAGCAGTAGATGGTTTTGAAGTTGGTGTACCAACTCTCCGCCGCGATGATTTGGATATTCCTATGGATGCCGTTGTATATCTCAGCGCCCAAAGAGGATATAAGCGCCATCCAGAAACGACAAAGTGGCAAATGCAAATTATTAAACAAGTACCTAACAGCTACTTTTTGATTAAAGGGCCTGCTGAGGAGGAAACAATTAAACGCTTCTTTTACCAAATTGCTGAAGAAGAAGGTGTAGATTGTTCTCGGTTACGATTTCTACCACAAGTTTTTTCAGAGTCAGTTCATCGTGCTAATTTAGGCATTGCTGATATTGTATTAGATACATTTCCCTACAACGGAGCGACAACAACCTTAGAAACATTGTGGATGGGTATTCCCTTGGTGACGCGAGTCGGTGAACAATTTGCAGCGCGTAACAGCTACACCATGATGATAAATGCGGGTATCACAGAAGGAATCGCCTGGACTGATGAAGAGTATATAGAATGGGGTGTGCGCTTGGGGAAAGATGAGGCTTTACGCCAGCAAGTTGCTCTGAAGCTGAAAGCATCGCGGCAAACAGCCCCATTGTGGAATGGCAAACAGTTTACCCGTGAGATGGAAAAGGCTTACGAGCAGATGTGGCAAAGGTATATTGATAAAAAATAAGCTCGTAGTGAGGGTTTTAACCCTCGAATTAAATATCAATAAGGGCTAGAACTTTGTCAAGCTAGTTTTGAGGGTTCATAGTAAGCACTTCAGTGCTTAGAAAATAAGGACTAAAGTCCTTACTACGAACATTAAAAATTATCCCAATCTTTGCCGTAATCTTGAACTGGATACTGAGTCCAACAATCACGCAGCCATTGCCGTCCACAAGCTTGTAAATACCAGTGAACACTACTTTCAACCCAGTCGTAAGGAGATTTGACTAAACCGTGTTTAACTGGGTTGTAATGAATATAGTTAACAGTTGTATAATAATGTCTTTCCGAACGAATGGCGCGATCGCTCCAACGATACCAAATTTTTCTCTTAGTTACATTGTCTTCTATATTCCATTGGCGAGAAACCGCACCATGTATTCTGCGAAACAAGTCACCTAATACATCAAAATTTTCCACATAAACCAGTAAATGATAGTGATTAGGCAAAACAACCCAAGCACATATTCTTAAGTTTGTAGTGAGCGCTTCAGCGCCCCTCTCTTCATTTCCACTTCCACCAAACCTATCAAAAATCATATTTAGCAGTTGCTGACGACGAGATTCAGTGTGTATATAATACTGATGCTCATAACAAGCTGCTGTTAATAAATAAAATTGCTTATCTTGTACAGGATGTGGTGGAGAGTGGGGTGGATAACCCTGGCTTAAGCGATATTTAACTAGTTCAGCTTTTTGTTCTGTTGTGAGTTTGCGATATTCATACATGGATTTTTAAGCACTAAAGTGCTTACTACAAACAATTCAAAAGTTCGTAGTGGTGACTTTAGTCCTCCTCCTCTAAAATGATAAATTTAAGCACTGAAGTGCTTACTACAAACTTATTTTTAAAAGGCTTTTTAATATGCGCTCAAGCTATCTACATCACAGAATGGGAGATTTTCTGCTTTCGCTTGTGCGATCGCAGATTGATTATCTGTTGCTAAAGCAATTCGAGTATTAATTCTAGGCAAAAGAGTTTTCCATTGCATACTACTCATGTTTCCTAACAGAGAAATTTCTGGCCCCTCAGTTATATCTATATCACCCTCTATGAGCAAATTCATGGTTAAAGACGATAAAAGCATATCAGCTTCATCCTCAGAAATGTTGTGAGTATCTATCAAGAGAGTTAAGCAACTTTTATTTGGGTGGCTAGTAAGAGTAGAAATGACACTTGCTAAATCTTGATATAGTAGGTCTTCTGGCTGTAACCAATCTGGGAAAATAACTAGGTTAATATCTCTTAAATTGAGTTGCTCTTTGAGAGCGATCGCTTGATGTTTATAGAATAGTTCTTGAAAGAGTTCTCCCATTTGAGCAGAGTGAGAGCGGCTATCAAGAAAAATTGGATTTTGGTGCATTTTTTGCTTGATTTGCTCCGATTTTTGCTGACGCAATTCAGAGTTAATTCCGAGAGCAACAGCTAATTCAATGTAAGCTTCTTCACTATTTGTAATTAAATCAAATATTTGGAGTTCTCGTAAAAGTGATGCTCCCTTTCGAGAACGAGAGGGTTCTGTTTCCATAACCATCGTTGGTAAACCTACTTCAAACGGGTCGATGAGTGAAGTCATGCCAGAGTAAGGATAGGAATCTAAGTAAATGTCACAAAGTTTTAAACGTTCTTTAACATCAGCACGGTTTGGTGCTGGGTCAAGAATGATCAATCTATCCTCGCTTAGACCATATTTAGCAAAAGTAGTAATTATACGCTTCCGAAAAGCTATACAAGGGTAGGAAGATGACCAATTTGGATTAAATGGATAAAGCAAAAGTATAGAATTAGGTACGCTAGCAATTATTTTTGCCCATGTTACTTCTTGCTCTGGAATTATTTTGTAGTAATTCGCTCCTGAAACATAAACTATAGCAGTTTTTTCAATTCCCAAACTTTCTCGACTAATAGCATTTGTGGCAAGTATTTGCTCTTCGGTTGCAAAATCAAAACACTGGGGAGGACTATTTAATGTAATTAGCTGTTCCGTATAATGTTCTTGAGCATTATCTTCAGTCTCAGAAAGTTTACTTGAAATATAATAATCTATATGAGGCATACCAGTTGTTACAGGAGAATTAGCATCAACAATCTGGATTCTAGCTAGCCTATATAAAGAGAGCAAGGTAATTTGATGAGTAACTGCGGTAATATTGGTAGAAATGAACAGAATGTCTAAGTCAGATTCTCGAATAGTTTCTACTTGATTTGTTAGGTTAGTTGGAAGTTTAATAAGAGCATCTGCATGACCCATGCAATATCGTTCTAAACGATGATTACTCACATTTAATGTAAAGAGAATTACTTCAAATAAATCTCTATTTAAATGTTTATATAGTGACAAAGTAGCAAAAGTTTCTGTCTGCGGACCAAAATGGCTAGCAAGAATACCCACCCTAATTTTAACTCGTTCATCCAAGCGTTCTGGGAACTCGTATTCAATATTTTGATTTAATTCTTGTAAGTATGATTTCATGATATCTGCACGTTTTGTGTAGATATCTTTCAAATTTAATTCATTAAAATACAATGGAATTAAATTTACTGTATATGTAAAATATTCAGCAATATCTTGCCAAAATTTAGACTCAGAATTACTGATAATGTTTTTGTGGAGATAATTAATTAAATTCTCCATATATTGATAGTAATCATCTGCCTCTCCTATCTCCTGAAAATAAAGGGGAGGTTTGAAAGTAAATTTGAGATAGTCATTAAGTAACCAAATAGGAATTTTAGTTAGATCATACACTAAGGGTAACTGGTGAGAACGGCAGTACAGCATTGCTACCAGAAGATACTGAATAGCATTTTGTTCATTAAATCTCTTCGCAACTCTTGCTAATAAGTCATTTACAAAGCTCTGTTCAGAGTCTGTTATCGATTCATTCTGAATATCACTATTTAACAATGCTTGATAAGCCTCACCAAATTTGCTCAAGTATAGTCTTTCAAGTGAATTTTTATCTTTATGTATCAGTGATTCAGCAATCTGCATTCTCAATAAACGTAGTTCCTTTAATACAGATATGTTTGAATCTTCTTGTTGATATATTGTTGCTAAACTAATTAAATTATTCCTTAACTCATAATTATGTATGAACTCTTTAACATTACATTGCTCTATTAATCCATTTAATTTATTTCCTTGTTCAAGAATTTGTTGGTATGTTTCTACCGCCTGTTTGTTTTCATATTCCAAAATAATTCTTGCACTAATGCGAGGTAGCAAAGCTGCCCATTGAATATTAGCTAAATTTCCTAACAAGGAGATTTCTAACCCTTCAGTAATATCTATATCTTCTTGCATTAGCAAATTCATAGTCACACCAGAAAGTAAAATTGCAGCCTCTTCGCTAGCAATATCACTTGTGTCGATAATTAGTGTTGTCTTTTGACTGTCTGAATAAGTTGCTAATGTTTTAATTACTATTTCTAAATCTAAGCTAATTAAATCTTCTGATTGTGACCAATCTGGAAAAACAATTAAATTAATTTCTTTAAGATTTAAATGTAGAATAGTGCCCTTAATTAAGATAGCACTTACAGTATTCGCCATTGTTGACCAGGAGAACTTTTTCGCTTGTGCCAAACCTGCGGTAATTAATGAGTTGCGAACACTAGACTTTTGCACTTCACAGAGTGCATTTGCTAGTGCATTGACATCATCATCATTCACATAGATCGCTGCTTCTCCTGCTACTTCTGGTATTGAAGCATTAGGACAAGTGATTACAGGGCAACCACAAGCCATTGCCTCTACTATAGGCAAACCAAAACCTTCATATTTTGAAGGATAAGCCAGTGCTACTGCACCAGAATAAGCAGTGGCTAACTCATGATCGCTTAGTTGGAGAATATGAACAATACTGCCTAATGTGTAGCTTCTAAACTCAGGTGATAATGTACCTCTATTTCCTGTACAAATAATATCAAAGCCAAAACTGCTAGCAAGCTGAGAAAAAGCCTGAAAGAACAAAATACTATTTTTATAATTGTTTTCAACACCTACTAACATAAAATATGGTTTTGTAATACCATATTTTGTTTTAAAATTGTTAATTTCTTGAATATCTGCTGGTAAAAAAGTGCTTTTAACTCCACAATGAGCTACGGTTATAGACTCTGTGCTTATTTCAGGAAAACAGCTTACCAAGTCACGTGCCGTATGTTCTGAAATAGCTATATATTGAGATGCATTTTGAATAGCCTGATGTTTTTGTCGCCACATAGGACTATTAATATCCCATCCCATGACTTCTGGAATCATGTCATAAGCTATGAAAACGCAAGGTGTTGTAGTCGGTGTTGTATAGTAAGATGAGATAAATACCTCTGCACCCTCTTCATCACACACTTGCTGTAGCATTTCTCGGTCAGCATCAGTGTTGTTGTAATCATAACTTGCTATAGTGCGATACTTAATACCGGGAATTTTGGGAGCAGTTCCAGCGCGGTCAAGCACAACAATATACTTAGCAAAGCCACTATTTACCCATTCTTCTAGCAAAGATGTCCAAACACGAGCAATGCCTGTTTGGTTGATTTGGAAAAATACACCATCAACAAGGATGATTGGTGCTAGTTTTTTAATTTGTGGAATTTGCTGCTGTATTTGATCTGATCGCAAAAACTGCCAAGCATTGCTGCTTAGTTCTCGTTGTGCAATTGGAATTACTCCCAATGAATCTGCAACATTTACCTGAGTTTCATCTAAAACCCAAGGAAAATAGTCACGTAACAGAACTGGAAATTTAGTTATCTCTTGCAACACTTTCCAATGAGAAAAAGCATTTCTATAACCATAGTATTGCTCTTTGAATCGTAATTGTTCTTCTGTTACATAAGCAAAATGTTGGAAAACTAAACCATATTTTTCAGTCTCTTGATGCAAAAAAGGATTTACTGCTGCAACATCCCGCCATTGACCATTTGGCAAAGGCTCTTCTAGTCTTGGTGGTTCATGTGCTACCCACACTGATCCTGGTTTATATCTCCAGGTTCGCAACCACTCTTGTCTGGGATTTTGGGCATAACAATTACGAGTACTGATAATTATTTTTTCTCCTACAAAATACCAGCACCAATAGAAAGCAGCAGTTTTATCAGGATTCTCAATAAATATCTGTCGTGCAGTCAAAATCTGCTCGACTGTCCATAACTCATCTGTATCTATTTCCCATAGTAAACATTCTTCATTTATGTTCAACAATGGCTCATTAACCATTTCCCGTTTGCCATCCCAAAACATACCATCTGGCTTACGATAAACTGTGATATTGTCAGGATATTGCTGTGTCAATTCATCTAAATATTCTGTCGTACTGTCATTGCTGCGACCATTATAATGGATTTCATCGTTTATATACCCACCAAGTTGTAGACTCCATCCAGTATCGTGCTTTAATTCAGCTACACCTTCAACAATGTGCCAATGCCATTTGAAAGGAAGTTGTTTGAAAATCTCAATATGGTAGCGGATAAATGGTTGACCATTCAGAACAATAGTAAAAAAGTGAATTGGTAATTCTGGCGTTGAGGTAGAGGTGATAGCAGCTAAACTTTTCTGACCACATGCTAGCGTTGAGGAATATTCATGGTTGACAAGGCGTAGTTTAGCAATGTTATGCCATACTCGTTCTGGTCCTGGCCATGTGGGTACAACATCATGAAATGCTATCCATCCTCCGTTTTTTACCAATGAAAACGATAGTTCAAAATCTTTTAAAACATCTAAATACTGATGAGATCCATCAATAAAAATAAAATCAATAGCTTTACTATTTGTCAATTTATCCCAACAGCTTAATACATGGTGAGAGTAGCCACGTAGCGGTATTACATATTGTTCAAGACCGTTTAATTGAACATTTTGCTGCCAAACTTCAAAGAATTGTCGCTCAGAAAAGTCAGCATCATTACCATCCCATGTATCAATAGAATAAATTTTACGTTTGGTTCCTATGCAAGCATATGCCATAGCAACTGTAGAGCGGCCTTTAAAAGAACCAATCTCAACGATAACAGCATCTTCAGGAAGAGATTTCACCTTATTAAAAAGGTATTCTTCTTGCCCAGGAACCATGAATCCTTCAATAGATTCAACAGCATCATGGATATTTTGATAGCTGATTGATTGCACTATTTTTCGTTGAAATATCGCATAGCCATTACGTATATTTTGGTTTGAGATAATGAGCAGGTAATCAGGATCGCTCAACAGGCGATTAAAACTTCGATAGTTTTTAAATGTATTGATATCATCTAAGCAAAGATATTTTGCTCCATATACTTCATCTAATTCAGCTTGACCAGTAAATTCTGAACCGTCAATTAAAACTAAATCAAAATAATCAATATTGTTTTGATTTTTAATTATTTGAATTCCATTGTCAGATACTCCAGAATTATTTACATATTCAATATCTTGTCTCAACCAACCAAGCACACGCTCAAGAGGATAGATATTGAGATTAGTATGAAGGCTATTATAAAAATCAATAACTTCCTTTTCTGTAGGAAATTTTTTTACAGCAATAGAAGACATATTGTAGCATTTTACAAAATCTTCATTTTTGTAATTATTTTTTAATTCAGTAAATCTATTTTTGGAGATTTCCATGCAAAACAATGTAGGCTTGTTGGGATTTTCCCTAAGTCCTGTTACAAATGCTTCGGTACTTCCTTGACCTGAAGATGAACCAATTTCTAAAACTGTTTTAATATCTTCTTCTCTAGCAATTTTTTGAATAGCCGCATAAAATTCATCATTTTTAATTTCCGCAGGAATCAAACGGTTCAGTTCAGAATCGTCAATTTTTTTATTCATATTCGTATTCTTATCTTTGATTGTTTACTCTAGCGATCGCTATTTCCCTGTTGCTTCTTAATCTTCTCTAATACAACTTTGTAATCTTGCCGATCGGGATGCAACTTCACTAGCTTCTCCAAAGGTTCCATCGCACCTTTCGTATCCTTTAATTGCAACCGCAGCACAGACAGTTTCTCTAAAGCAAGTTGGTTTTCTGGTTCCCGTTGTAAAACCAACTCGTAGCCCCGCGCCTGTTGCAGCAATCCTGACTCAGGAGAAGCAGACGCAGTTGCTGGCTTAGGTTGAGTAGCCTGTTGGATTGCCGGAATAACTGCAAATACCGTAGAACCAAAAAACGAGAACATCGACACTATCGTGACAATCTTTTGTCGCCGCTGAATCTTCTTTTTGCGGGTAATTAGGTATTCTTCGTCTGAACCAGCCATGCCTCACATACTTGCTGCGGTAAATGCTTAGGTATCAGCAAGCCTCCCGTTCTGAGGATACCCATCTGTTCAACAGAAACTAACATCCTCGCTAAAAATTTTTTACACAAACTTCAAATATTGACTCTGAAGATGGAGGAATTTATGTTAAACCCATGTTAAACCAGCAATTTTGCCATGCGTAGTTTACCGCCGTAGGCATCGCTCCCATAGCTCAAAGCAAAACCCTACCCTGCGCCCTAACAGGTCTTAATTATCTGAGCAAAATATTAAAACTATATAAAGATTTGCAATTATTTTACCTAAAGCCAGATGTTTGCGATATTGTAAATAACATTTAAATCAACAGAAAGAGTAGATATCTCTACTCAATTGCAAATTTCCCTGTCAGTCATCAACTTTCAAACTAGCTCGTATCCTATAGCTTCTTCAACAAGCAAGCATATTTTCCCTAATTTAAACAAACAGAATTTTCCCAGTAGTCCTCAGTCACACTACTTAGTGGAACTTCCTTGAGGACTAATTATTCTGCTCGGCGTCCACAATAGATATCTTACGAAAGGTAGTGTTGCACCCTTGTGAAAAAAAGGTAGAGATAAAGAGGAAAAACAAAAGGGGCAAAGGTTAAAGGAAAAAGGGGAAATATAAATATCCCTTACCCCTTCTGCCTATATTTTTGTCTGGCTTCTGCAAAAAGTTTAAGGATTGCTTGGTAAAATTAGGATTTTCTGGTGGTAATTACCGTACAAAACCGAATTTACCAGTAACTTAGTAGAGTTTGTTATGGTATAGTTAAAAAGTTAAGACTAGCTTTACCAAATTACACCACTCTACGGGCCGGCAACAATTGCAGAATGGGAAGCAGTTTTAATTAAGCATTTACCCACAAAATCAGAATTCAATCGAGGTTATGACTCAGCAAGTGATTCACCCAATGGTGAAATTGCAGCGCAATGTGCAATCACTCATAGAATCGAATATTATCAAGCCAAGCGATAGCATCTGGAAAATCGCTTTGCTCTATGGTAATGAATGGCAGCACTGGAAACAGGAACTGCTTGACTTTGGCTTTAGTATGCAAGACCCAGTTAGTGAATTGCTAGCTGTAGAAACTTGGGATGAAGAGTAGGGAATAGGGAATGGGAATTTTTAATATTCACCACTCCCTAGACACGATTAATCGCGTCTCTACACACTCCCGACTCTCTAGACTTTACAGGCAGCTAAAGCCGCAGCCAATTCCTTTGCATTTTGATAGCGATCGCGTGGCAATGGTTCTGTAACGCGATCAATAACATCTCTTAATTGGGAACTAATGGTGGGAACTTTTGCCACATCAAACCTGAAGTTTCGCCCTCGTTGGCGGTAATACTTAAAAGGGTTTTCGCCTGTGAGCAGAAAAATCAGCGTTGGCCCAATTGCATACAAATCAGATTGAGTCAAAGGTTGTCCTCGTTCTTGTTCAGGAGCGCAGTAACCTTCTGCACCAATTCGAGTACCAGGCGCTGTGCCAATTTCTTTAACTGCGCCAAAATCTAGCACCACGATGCGATTTTCTGAACTTCGCACCATTAAATTGGCGGGTTTGATATCGCGGTGAATCAGTGGAGGCTCTTGGCTATGAAGATAGTCTAAAATATCGCAGGTTTGGATCATCCAAGCGATCGCTTGGTTTGGTGTCACTGGGCCAGTGGTATAGACCCGTTTCTCCAAATCTTGTCCGTGGATTAATTCCATTGCCAAGTATTTTTTTCCGCCTTCTACAAAGAAGTCGTAATACTTGGGAATTCCAGGATGGTTAAGAGATTTGAGAGTATGCGCCTCTCGCTCAAATAACTCTTGAGCTTTGACAATTTTCAGCATATCAGCATTCATTTGCTTCAACACTAGCAGTTGTGGCATACCCGCAATCAGACCAGCCTCATCCCAAGCAAGATAGGTAGTACCCATACCTCCTTGTCCGAGAGTTCGCAACACCTGATAATGGCGAATTCTCTGTTGGACTGAGAGAGGTTGACCGCAGTGGATGCAAAACAGATTGTTTGGAGAGTTGCCTTCGTGCGTGCAAGTTGAAGATATATTTGCCAGATTTCTTGCTGAGTAAAGTGTCTCAGCGGCGTTTTCTTCTGTCCCTTGTATTTGTTGCTGCGATCGCAAACCAGTTTCCAGTACTGTTACCTCCTGAATTTGGAATTGCAGTATTGGGCCTCCCTGTGCCAATTGCAAAAGGGAATTATCTGGCAACGGACTCTGAAGTACAAGGATACCGTTGAGAAAAGTCCCATTTGTACCCTGACTAATCAGATGCCAAGCATGGCCATTGCTAGCGTCACCGACTTTTCTCAGTTCTAGATGATGCCGCGAAACTAAACTATCATTTAAAACAACGTGATTATCTGCCGCTCGACCAATCCGAATTATGGAGGAGTTCTCAAAGCACCACTGCTGGAGGGGCGTTTTCTGTTGCGGTTCTAACAGGGTCAGACTAACCACAATACAACCTACAAGGTAAATGGATTAGGGAATGGGGAATGGGGCATTGGGCATTGGGCATTGGGCACAAGAGGCAGAGATGCAGAGGGGAAAAATTTACTGCAACTTCTCCTCTGCTCCCCTGCTCCCCTGCTTCTTCCCCATGCCCATTTATGATTAACTTTCTAGATTTGGGCGTACTTTTGCCCGAATAAGTATACCAGTAATATTGTCGTGACCGTTGTGTTGATTTGCCAAATCAATTAAATCTGTAACACCCCGTTCTAAGTTAGCACCAGAACTAAGTAAGGGTTCTAAGTGAGTCTGCCAATGGGTTTCTAGTAAATCATTATCTGATAGACCGTCCGATGCCAACAGCAGAAGAGTATCTTCGTTGATGTCGAAAAAGCCTACGTCGGGATTAATCGAGTTTTCATCACGAGGCCCCAAGGCTTGGGTAAGTTGGTAGGCATCTGGACGGGCGTAAGCTATGGCTGCTTCCACTCCTCGGTTAATTTCCCGTTGCCCAACTTCGTGATCTACTGTGACTTGTTCTAGTCCCTGCTTACGCGTCAGGCGATAGAGACGGCTATCTCCCACATGAGCAACTGCTGCTTGAGTATCTTGAATTAAAAGCATTACCAAAGTTGTACCCATACGCCCAACTCCAGAACGAGCATCTTGTTGATTGAGCTTGTAAATCGCCTCATTAGCTAAATACACTGCCTCACGAATGCTATCTTCTGTTGGCAGCTGGTTGGCAATCCAGTGTTCTTGAAAGTATTGCCGTAGGGTATTAACTGCTAACTCGCTAGCTATCTCGCCGCCAGCGTGTCCACCCATACCATCACAAAGAATATACAAACCATGCCCTTCTAGAACTCGACTTCTAGGGAACTCCAGTTTCTGAATTTTGGTTTCGATGCCAAAGTAGTCCTCGTTATGATGACGTTGACGCCCCACATCTGTGCGTCCGGCATCTTCTAAGCTACTTAACTGCATCGCCAGCACAACAGTTGGCATATCATCAGTTTTGCTAATGATATCTTTTAACTCATTTGATTGCGGGATAGTGGACACAGCAGTATTTTTCTCCTGTATTGGCGGCAAAGTTGCGGTTCCTAGTGCTTCCAGTTCAATAGAAATTTCCTCCAAACGCGATCGCAATTGGGCAATCGTCTGAATTTTACCTACCTCTAAATCCCCCAACATCTGAACTACAGAGCCAAATTGAGTCCGTTGCGACTGTCTAAATAGTGCTTGCCAAACCCTTCCCAAAGCTTGGATAGTTAATGGCTCCTCTGGAATAGTAGATGTTTGGCTTTGGCCATCTTCTGGCGACTCCGTGGCGGGTTGAGAATTCGGTGATTCCACATATAACCTTTGTAGTGCCAACGTTTGGTCTTCATCCAATCGCAAATTCGACAAATCTAACAGGCTTTGACGACAATTTACTGGTTCCAATACTGCCCAAAGCTGGGTCATTTCATAACACCAGTGTAGAATTTTTAACGAACTGGTTGTTTCTTCTTGCCACAGGTCGAGTAAATGCTGCCACGCCGAGCGGTTTTCGATTATTAATACCTGTATATCACCTTGCTGCCATGCGTCCTGAATCGACGGTATCCCCCGCTCACCTTGGGATTGTAAAGCAATATAAAGTTTAGCAAGGTGAGGAATCTTACTCGTTTCCACTGACGGTGTTAGCAAATCTGATTCCTGACTTTCTAGGATTGCCTCAATCGGTGATATTTGATACGGCTGGCAGTCTAGAACTCTCACACCTACATCAGCAATAATGGCAGTTTCCGTTTGAGTAGGTAGCGGATCTAACAATTGATAGCGCTCTTGGGAATCTAAATAGGAGCCTAATGTCATTTGAGAACTAGGCGATAGAGGAGATGAGGAGGGTATTGCTTGCTCATCTCCCTCACCTCCCACATCTCCTACATCCCCTTCTCCTCTCAAAGCTTCCCCAGTCGTTTCTTTAGCAATAATTGCCCAAAACACTGTTCCACATTCTGTGTCACAGTTATGACAACGTAGTGCATTCACAGGTACATCATCGGTACTGCATTCAGGACAGACCTTATGAGTCAGGGATGTGCCACAGTTTTGACAGAATTTGTTGCTATTGGGGTTTTCAAATTTACACTGAGGGCAAATCAGCATAGTGGAAGTTCCTTTATTCCCATTCGTTCCAAGGTGCTTCTAGCTACTAAAATCCAAGGTGCCACAATTGGCTGTCCCTGACTACAGTAGATTGTAGTTTCTCAATGAATTTTGGTGGCAGTATTAATTGTGACGCATATTAGATAAATATTTCATATATTGTCAGGCAATTCCTTAGAAATGGGGAATTGGTCATGGGGCATGGGGCATAGGGAATGGAGAAGATGATGGGGATGAGGAAGAAGCAGGGGAGCAGGGGAGCAGGGGAGATGAGGAGACAAGGGGGACAATGAGGACAAGGGGTAATTATTGAACAAGTCTTTCCCTTATCTCCTCCTCTTCCTTGTATCTTTTCAATGCCCCATGCCCAATGCCCAATGCCCAATACCTAATTGTCAAGAGTCTGGCAATTGTGGAGGTTCAACTTTAAACCATTTTTGATAAATTTGCTTGTAAGTGCCATTGGATAACAAAGTTGCTAAACCTTTGTTAATTGCATCCAAATGGGGTGAATCCTTGGGCATAGCAATCCCGTAGTATTCTTGGGTAAGCAAATCCGCAACAACTTTAATGCCTTTGAGTTTGCCATTTTTAATCGCATACAAAGTCGCAAAAGCATCGCTAACCACAGCATCAACGTTGCCATTGAGTAAGTCTTGAAAAAATTCTGGCCCAGAATTAAAAGTACTAATTTTGGCGTTGGGGATGGTTTTGGCAAAATCTGCCCCAGTGGAACCAATTTGGACAGCAATTTTTTTGCCTTTGAGACTATTGAAGTCTTTAATATTTTGATTGTCATCGCGGACAGCGATCGCTAGTCCGGCTTTAAAATAAGGTCGTGAAAAAGCAATTGTTTTCAGGCGTTCGGCGGTAATTGTGATTCCGCTAATTGCTGCATCGACTCTTTTAGCTTGCAAAGTCGAGATCATGCCATCAAAGGGCAGACTTTCAAACTGGACTGCAAAACCTCCTACTTTAGCAATGCCTGCGGCGGGCGACGCCAACGCATTCATCAAATCAATATCAAAACCTTCTAACTTACCGTCAGCTGTTTGGAATTCAAAAGGGACAAAGGTGGGGTCTGTGGCCACCTTGAGAGGTTTAGCGTCTGGGTTAGTAGCGGGATATAAACTCTGACAGCCAATAATCAGTAGTAGGCAGCCTAAGCTAAGAATTAGCTGCTGCCACTTGAAGTTAATTAATTTCACCATAGTAATTTTGTTCTAGTAATCAATATTTACAATACTTGTCATGATGTTATAAGAAAGAATACATACGTATAAGTTTTCGCCAATTGCCTTTGTGTGCGTTCTATATTCTGACTCCCAATTTTTAATTACTTATGGCTCCTACCACTTCTGCTTACCAAATTACTGATTTGTTTGCCGAAAGAGCTAGAAATCTGACACCCCCAACTTACGGCACTGAGTTAACCAAAATCATTACCGTCAGCTTTGCCTATGGTCTGGCTGACCCAATTCTCTTTCCCCATGCTGACTTGTCTGCTGCAAGTGCGGCTGTACTGGCAGAAGAAGCTCCGATCGCTCTCAATTACGGGCCACCTTCAGCCCAACTTTATGAACAAATAATTCTCCGCTTGCAAGCTCAAGGAATCCCTGCCGATCGCGATCGCGTGATTATTGGCTACGGTTCCGGTCAGATTTTGGGCTTGCTACCAGATGTGTTTGTCGAACCTGGTGATGTAGTAATTGTGGAAGGGCCAACCTTCTTGGGAGTAGTTAGTAGATTTGTCCAGGCTGGCGCACGCCTGATTACTATTCCTGTTGATGAGATGGGAATGGATGTAGATGCGTTAGAAGAAACTTTAAGCGAGTTGAAAAAACGGGGTATTCGACCCAGGTTTATTTACACTATCCCTACTTTTCATAATCCCACAGGCACTACTATGTCATTATCTCGCCGCCAAAAACTGGTAGCGTTAGCGGCTGAGTATGGCGTGTTGGTGGTAGAAGACGATGCCTACAGCGATTTGCGCTTTCAAGGCGAAGTTATGCCATCCTTGGCAAGCCTTGACAAGGAGGGGTGGGTGTTATACGTGAATACCTTCTCAAAAATCATTGCACCTGGTATCAGGCTCGGCTGGGCTTGTGGCAATCGAGCAATTATTGAGCGGTTGGCAATGTTCAAAAGTGAAGGACCTGTGGGGCCATTTGTCAGCCATGTGGTTGGCCGCTACTGTGCTACAGGCAAACTAGATTATCACATTCAGGAGCTAATCGCCTGCTACAAGCATAAGTGTAATTTGTTGTTAGAAGCGATCGCTCATGAGTTTCCCAGTGATGTAGTTGCTTTGCGACCAGGTGGGGGCTTTTTCGTTTGGTGTAAATTGCCGCCAGACATCAGCGCCAAAGCCCTCCTAACTGCTGCTAGTGAACACGGCGTCAGTTTTTTACCAGGGACTAGCTGCTATGCCGATGGACAGGGAGATGATGCCATTAGGTTAGCTTTTAGCTTTCAAACAACCGAGAAGATTCTTGAGGGAATCGCTACTTTGGGAGCAGTGTTGCACGGATGGCAACGATAATCGTACCAATTTTAGATTTTGTGGAAAGTCCGATCTAAGGTTTCCTTAGATCGGATTTTCCAAATTACGAGCCGTAGCAATTCGCTAACTACTCTCACCTTTCCACATCCCGTAAAAAGTAGGCTCAGTACCAGTTAGTCCGGGTTACGACGGTTCCAGTGCCGCAGACGAGGGCAGCGCGGGAGAGCCGTCCACTGAGGTTATTGCCAACCTTCGTGTAGGCAAAGTTAATGCCCGGATCGACGGTCTCGCCAACATAGTCCCAACTGGTGGGCTTGGGGTTACTGCTCCGGGTGCGATCAAGGTAGACTTTGCAGTAAGGCGGCGCGTTGTCGATTCGCGCGAATGAACCGCATTGGCCGCTGTAGAAGTACTTCAGCGTTATGTTGCTTCCAGCCCAGGTTGCCCTCTTACTCTGTTGGAGGTTGTAACGGCAGGGCGTGGACTCCGGGTAGCGACCTTCATAAGGGTAGTTTGGATAGCCCGGACTGTTAAAAGGCGCAGCCTGAGCAACGGTCGCAAACGCTAGCGATGTGGAGGTGAATAGGCCGACAACCCTGGTGATTATTCTGATCGCCATGAGTGGTTTCCAAATTCAATTTTATATTTATTTACTAGATTAACTATTTATAGTAAGTAGGCAAAAAAATTTCCAAGTATGTAACAAAAGTCTAAAGTAATTAACCCTGTTTAATTACTCTGATAAAAGAAAAATAAGAGCTTATTTTTCAACGGTGAATAAAGCGATAATTGAAGCGTTTATTTTCTAACAGAATCCGAAAATCAAGGTTTTTGGTCAAAGTTTTATACTCAGAACCAGCCCTTTTAAGGTGACTCAGCATTTTTTTGGGAATTTATTTAACTGCATTAGTCCCAGATAACACAGAAATAAGAACAATGATTGTCCAAAAATTTTACCCGTCTTGAAAGAGCTAATTCTGAATCTTTAAAAAATTTGTTCCAAGCGCTGGAAATCCCGCTGGACTTCATACCAGAGACTTTTATTATGAGGATCTGTTTTCAAAGCTTTTTTGAGATAAATTTTGGCTTTGAGTAGTTGTTTTTCGGAAATTAGCGCCCGTCCCCAAATTTGATAGGCGATCGCTAGCCATTGGCGAACTTCTGCATCTGTTGACAACCGATCTGCTAAAGCTTCCG
Organism: Nostoc sp. JL23; assembly: GCF_017115065.1. Lineage (NCBI taxonomy): Bacteria > Bacillati > Cyanobacteriota > Cyanophyceae > Nostocales > Nostocaceae > Nostoc > Nostoc sp. JL23. The sequence goes on along the minus strand of NZ_JABXKN010000034.1, from coordinate 129,713 downwards.
CCAGGGCGATCGCTTGCGGAAATCGTCTTTCTTGCAAAAATCGCTGCAATTGCTCATAAGTCTTCCACTTCAGCCGTTCTTCTATTTCCAACAGATTCGGCGGCTTTGGTTTCCCTGATTCTTGGCTTGTCACCGTTGTAACTGGTGTTTTCTGCCGCTGCGTTGCCTTGGCGTTGTCACGTCCAGACGTTGACACCTGACTTGAATGTGCGCCAATTTCCTCTGGTAGTACTACCGTCAGCAGGAGTTTGTAGGCCTCTGTCAAGGCAATAAACTTATCTTTGGCTTTGTTGTCATCTGGGTTGATATCGGGATGATATTGCTGCGCCAGTCGTCGGTAAGACGCTTTGATGTCAGCAAAAGAAGCTCCCGATCTTAAACCTAGTAAACGGTAGCAATCTCCAAGATCCATCTTGAGCTATCAGCTATCGAATATTTCGCTATTGGCTATTATCTGTCAGTATCAGCTTCAAGCCCGGACTATTAATGATAAGGGCTAATTTTCTATTTTAAAGTTCAATGTTGACAGTTTTTTCATAAAAGGGCATTGGGCATTGGGCATTGAGCATTGAGAAGAGACAAGGTAGACAAGGAAGAGGGGGGAGACAAGGGAGAGACTTGTTCAATAATTACCCTTTGTCCCCTTTGTCCTCATTGTCCCCCTTGTCCCCCTTGTCTCCTCTGCTCCTCTGCCCCTCTACCTTCCTACTCCCCAGTTATTACCGAGGTTCGTTCTTCAATCACACGGTCAATTAAACCGTATTCTTTTGCTTCTTCAGCAGACATGAAAAAGTCACGATCCATATCTTTTTCAATCTTTTCTATGGTCTGACCGGTTTTATCGGCATAAATGCCATTGAGCTGGTGACGAATCCGCAGAATCTCTCTAGCTTCAATTTCGATATCGGTTGCTTGTCCGCGAGTGCCACCTGAAGGCTGGTGAATCATAATCCGCGAGTGAGGCAATGCTAACCGTTTGCCTTTGGTGCCAGCTGCCAGCAGGAAAGACCCCATTGAAGCAGCTAATCCCACGCAAATAGTTACCACATCTGATTTGATATGTTGCATGGTGTCAAAAATAGCCATGCCAGATGTAACCATTCCACCTGGGGAATTGATGTATAAATAAATATCTTTACCTGGATCGTCTGAATCCAGATACAGCATTACAGCAATAATTTGATTGGCAATTTCATCATCAATATCTCGCCCCAAGAAAATAATCCTTTCCCGATAAAGGCGATCGTAGATGCTAATCCAATCTGTATATTGTCCACCGGGCATCCGGTAAGGAACTTTAGGAACGCCTATAGGCATAATTTACTCCGTTTTTAATTAGTCATTAGTCATTGGTCATTAGTCATTAGTCAGTAGTCATTGGTCATTAATAATTTTTAGTTATTAACAAAGGACGAAGGACAAAGGACGAATGACAAATTAAAGAACACTGGCAGGGAGTGGGGGATTTGCGAGTTCTTCTTTCTCAAAAACTCGGTCAATTAGCCCGTATTCCTTCGCTTCGTAGGGTGTTAAATATAACAACCTATCCATGTCTTTAGTAATTTTTTCTGGAGCCTGTCCAGTGGTGCGATGTAAGATATCAACTAAGGCCCCTTTATTTACCAAAACTTCCCTGGCGCGAATTTGAATATCCGTTGCTTGACCTTGGGCGTAGCTCTTGGGCTGATGCAGGATAATCGAGGAGTGAGGCAAACTAGCGCGGCAACCTTTTGTACCAGCACTGAGAAGCATCGCTGCCATACCCATCGCCGAACCGACGCAGATGGTGTGGATAGGAGGTTTGATATATTTCATGGTGTCATAGATGGCGAAGGCTTCGGTTTCAAAGCCAATGGGTTCGCCACTGTAACCGGAAGTGCCGGTGGAGTTGATATAGATTTTAATCGGTTTGTCGGGGTCGTCGGATTGCAAAAACAGCAATTCGGCCACGATTAATTCCGTAACAGCAGGCACCAGTGGCATCCCAATATAGACGATTCGCTCCTTCAATAAAAGGGAAGGTAAATCTGGCGGTGGTGTCCGGTAAAAGTTATCGCCGTAATATGGGGCTTGAACAGCCTTAATTGGGGAAATGTCCATAGCAACTGATCGCCTGAAACTATGCCGTTAACTGTAATACATCCTAGCGCGATGCCACCCTTCCTCAAGGTGCGGATTTCTCCCTAATGCTGAAGGTGGCTTCGCATCTGCCAATGCTTGGCTTCTAAGATATTCTGATTATATTAGTGTATTTGTGTTGGATAGGTTTTCCGTAGAGCTAAAGTAGTGCTTTGAAGTTATTTTTTAATATGTATATCCTGAATAGGGACTCTGAGTTATGAAGGTTAATTTGCAGCCTGCCTTGAATGATGGTAATTTGGACGCAAATCAACTGAACAGTCAACGTCAGTTGGGAATTTCGATTTCGGCGATCGCAGAGACTCAAGACCGCCATGTACCCTTGAATTTATGCTTAATTCTCGATCATAGTGGTTCGATGAACGGGCGATCGCTAGAAACGGTCAAAAAAGCAGCGAATCGTCTGGTAGATAGACTTAATCCCGGTGATCGCCTCAGTGTGGTAGTTTTCGATCACCGTGCCAAAGTCTTAGTACCCAGTCAAAGTGTCGAAAATCCAGAGAAAATCAAACAGCAAATTAATCGCCTAGCCGCCGATGGTGGAACTGCGATTGATGAAGGGTTGCGCTTGGGGATTGAGGAGTTGGCGAAGGGCAAAAAAGATACTGTTTCCCAAGCTTTTTTGTTAACCGACGGGGAAAATGAACACGGTGATAACAATCGCTGTTTGAAATTTGCCCAATTGGCTGCTAGCTATAATTTGACTTTGAATACTTTGGGATTTGGTGACAACTGGAACCAAGATGTTTTAGAAAAAATTGCCGATGCTGGCTTAGGTACTTTATCTTATATTCAAAAACCCGAACAGGCAGAGGAAGAGTTTAATCGCCTGTTCAGCCGTATTCAAACTGTGGGATTGACTAATGCTTATCTCTTATTCTCCCTGATGCCCTATGTCCGGCTAGCGGAACTCAAACCTATCGCCCAAGTTTCCCCAGACACAATCGAGTTACCACTGCAACAAGAAACTGATGGACGTTTCGCTGTGCGGTTGGGAGATTTAATGAAAGATGCAGAACGGGTAATCTTAGCTAATATTTATTTGGGACAATTGCCAGCAGGTGAACAAGCGATCGCTAATGTGCAAGTCCGCTACGACGATCCAGCTGCCAACAAAGTAGGTTTAGTTACACCAAATATCCCTGTTTATGCCCATGTAGTGAAAAATTACCAAGCAGACCCGAATCCCCAGGTACAACAGTCTATTTTGGCATTAGCTAAGTATCGCCAAACCCAGCTAGCCGAAACGAAATTGCAACAGGGCGATCGCTCTGGTGCAGCGACGATGTTACAAACGGCTGCGAAAACTGCGTTGCAAATGGGGGATACTGGGGCGGCGACGGTGTTGCAAACTTCTGCCACCCAGCTACAATCTGGTGGAGATTTATCTGAAAGCGATCGCAAGAAAACCAGAATTGTCTCCAAAACAGTTTTGCAAGATACCCCTCCGCAATGAAAGTTAAATTGCTCTCGGCGTTAAATGACAATAATGTTGATGTGGCTCAAACAAGTAGCCAACGTCAACTAGCAATGACGATTTTTGCGATCGCTGGTGAGTCCGATCAAAATCTCCCTCTTAATCTCTGCTTGATTTTGGATAAAAGTGGTTCCATGCATGGACAACCAATTAAAACGGTGATCCAGGCGGTGGAAGGAGTAATCGATCGGTTGAAAGTAGGCGATCGCATTTCAGTTGTGGCTTTTTCCGGCACTGCGGAAGTCATTATCCCCAACCAAGCGATCGAAGACCCCGAAAGCATCAAATCTCAAATTAAAAGCAAACTGACTGCTAGCGGCGGTACTGCGATCGCTGACGGTTTGGAACTGGGAATTACAGAACTGATGAAGGGTACAAGAGGCGCTGTTTCCCAGGCGTTTCTGCTAACGGATGGGCATGGTGAAAGTGGTTTGCGGATTTGGAAATGGGATATTGGGCGAGATGACAATAAGCGCTGTCTCAAACTGGCGCAAAAGGCTGCCAAACTTAACCTAACTATCAACACTTTCGGATTTGGTAATAGCTGGAATCAGGATTTGCTAGAAAAAATTGCTGATGTCGGTGGTGGGACTTTAGCCCATATTGAACGTCCTGAACAAGCTGTGGAGCAATTTAGCCGACTGTTTGGACGGATTCAGTCGATTGGGTTAACTAATGCTTACTTGCTGTTATCTCTAGTGCCTAATGTCCGACTAGCAGAATTGAAACCCATTGCCCAAGTTGCCCCAGACACAATCGAGTTACCAGTGGAACCCGAAGCTGATGGTAGCTTTGCTATACGTTTGGGAGATTTGATGCAGGATGTAGAACGGGTAGTTTTAGCGAACATTTATCTGGGACAATTGCCAGAAGGTAAACAAGCGATCGCTCATCTACAAATCCGTTATGATAACCCGTTGGTTAACGAAGAAGGTTTACTTTCGCCCTTGATGCCGGTGTATGCAGATGTAGTGCGGGCGTATCAACCGACATCTAATCCCCAGGTACAGAAGTCTATTTTAGCATTAGCGAAGTATCGTCAGACCCAGTTAGCCGAGGCGAAATTGCAACAAGGCGATCGCACTGGTGCAGCTACAATGCTACAAACAGCTGCCAAAACTGCTTTACAAATTGGAGATAAAGGGGCGGCGACAGTGTTGCAAACTTCCGCTACTCGTCTGCAAGCTGGAGAAGAACTTTCCGAAGCAGACCTCAAGAAAACTAGAATTGCATCAAAAACCGTTTTACAGGAATAGTAAAAATTCAACGTTGCTGATTAACGGTGTAAAAGTTTCACGCCAAGGTGCAAAGCGAGAAAAATATTTTATTCCTCTATTGAGCAACAAAATAGTCGCATATTCCTAACTTATTAATTAACAACCACCGAAGAGTTTGACTTATGCTGATCCAGAAGATTGTCCAAGAATTGCAAGACATCCCTGAAGACAAACTAGCAGAAATTTATGACCTAATTCACTACTTTCGGCTAGGTTTAAGTCAAGAACGTACACAACCTCGCACCCCTGGTTTATTAAAAGGACAACTCGGCGATGCTTTCTTTGAACCACTGCCAGAAGATGAACTCCAGCAATGGGAATGAGCTACTTCATAGACACCCATATTCTGCTGTAGTGGCTTTTTGACGACCAACAAATAAACTCAGCAGAATAATGCTAAAAACTAAAAATTTTAGATAAGGGTAAATAAATTTATTAGTATAATTACGAATCGGTTTTAACTTTACCAAGTGTCGCAGATGCTTCAATTTTTCCAACATAAAGAGAATGGGCTGAAAAGTTAAATATAACTAGGTGACAATATTAATGTCTAGGGATGAAATCTATATAGTAAGCAACAATTGAAGGATTTTTGCTGAATGAAGCGATGGCTACGCCCGCCGCAGGCATCGCAAGCTAACGGCTTAACGATATACCAGAATGAATGCGGAAATTACTTAAATAAACAAGCAAATTGGGGTTTGAAAAAGTAAAAGCTCTTTTTGCTTGCGGAAAACACCAAAATGAGAAAGCAAACTGGGGTTTGAGAAAGTAAAAGCTCTTTTTACTTGCGGAAAACACTAAAATGAGAAAGCAAACTGGGGTTTGAGAAAGTAAAACGCCATTTTGAGTAAGCAATATGGCTTTTTGCTTATTAAATATGAAGTTTTGAGAAAGTAATATGCCTTTTTGCTGATTAAATATAAATTTAAGTTAAATATGCGAAAGTTTAGACATCAGGCAAAAATGCTAAACGACGGATACGAATACGGCTTGGCTCAACTGTAAAGGCTTCATAGTGGTTAGGTAGTTCAATGATGCGATCATCCAAGTAGGAGGATGCAAAAATTAAGGCTTGCTGAATATCTTCATCTTCTAATTCGGGAAACTCCTGGCGCAGTTCTTCTCGATTAGGGTAGGTAGCTAATAACTCAATCACCCGACGAACGGTAAGGCGAAGATTACGGATACAAGCTTGTCCATTCATGCGATTAGGATTGCTAGTGATGCGATCTAATTTCATGCCATTGCTTATTTTAGTTTCTTACTTGCGCCCAATTTTATAAGCAAATTATTAATTAACATTATTTAGGCATTATAGCGGTTTCTGCATGGGTAAGGGAAAGAAAGAAATAATTAACTACAAATAAACGATACACCGAAATCAATGCGTGACTTACTTAAATAAACTAGTAAACAAGCGAAAATAGTTAAGCATGTAGAGTGGGCATTTTGCCTACTCTAACAGCTTCTAATGATTAGACATCTGGTGAAATTAAATATGCGTTACCCAGAACCCTTGTAGAGACGTAGCACTGCTACGTCTCTACGTTCTTTTTCACCAGATGTCTATTAAATATCAACTAAACCGAATATCAATCATCACCTCTGCTATCCTCGTCTTTCCCTTTGATCTTCTGCGCTATGAAACCCGGCAGATCGGTACTGTCAACTGCAAAAACGAAAAACTTGTTTGGGTTGTCAACACTTGTCAAATGGTAAGTATCCGGCGCTAAAGTACCAAGAAAATCGTTGTCATTGGCGATGAATAATGTATGCTTTTCCACTCCGTTGATCTTCACATCTTTTCCGAAAGCTAAACCTTCAAGTTTGGCAGGAATGTCCTCTTCTTTTATGCCGTTTTGAGTTAGTGCAGCTACCACATCAAGGAATAGGGTCTTGCTTACTGCCTTACCAACAAGGTTGTTTTCCCCGGTAATATTGCTTACTTCTGGAGCATTCGTCAGATCGATCCGATAGATTTTCTTGAAGGCAGCCTTGGAGCCGTCGCCAAACCCCTTGCCATCGCGTTCATCTACTAGGAATTGGCGATCGCTAATGGCTAAAATCTCGCTGACTGTGGGATACTTGGGTTTAACCGACGTACCAATATTATCTAGCTGATAGGCGTATTCCTGAGTAGCACCTGTGGCGATGTCAATCTTGACAATTCTGGTATAAGCACCATTAGTCCCACCATCCTGGAGCAAGGGACTTTGCAAAATGCCAAACAGGGTTTTACCGTTGGGAGTAATTGCAAGCCCTTCCATACCTTTGTTCGTAACCCGACCGGACGTGTTACCACTAATCTCTGTATCACTAACGGGACTCAAGTTGCTGACTGCAAACTTGCTAGGTAAGTTAAAGACCCTCATCCGCTTACCTGTATTGCGATTAAATTCATATATATAAGGGCCGTATTCATCCGAGATAAATATCTGCTCTCCACTATTAGATAAACGCACCCCTTCAGGATCGAAACGCGCATTGTTGGTATATGTTGAGATTTGGGTGGGGTTGAAGTTGTCTGAGCGTCCAGTGAAATAGTTTTTATTGTTGGTATTTAAGGCTGGTACACCGCTAGGTACACCTAATCCCGTACCACTTCCGTAGTAAAGAGGGTCTTTGCTGAACAGCAGAGTTGTGTTAATTAAGGAAGGGGTAAGGGTGAAAGGCAACGCTGAACCAAGTTTGCTTGGTACAAGTTTCAGTTTGATAGTTTGGAAACGGTTGATATAGGATGCTGTATCACTCACAGCGCTGTTGTATGCCACCGCATTTGGGCCTCGATCTGGGATACCAATAAAGGTATTATTACCAGCGTAGGCTAGTCCCGACCCTAGACCACCTAAGAGATTTCCCGGAACGCCATTTTCAAGGAGAGCAGATGTTTCGGTGGAGCGATCGCCTATCTTGCCATCTAGGCTCCCAATTGCAATTAATTTAACCTCTGCATTGGCGGCAGGAGCCATTGCAAATAACACCAACAATGACAAAATGAGACTTTTGTTGAGCATATCACTTCTATTGCGAAAAGACAGTATTTATTAAAAAATATTGTCAGTTTTTTTACTTTTTTAGTATCTATTACCAGTGGTTAAGCAAAAATTAAGCTTAGATTAAATAGGAATATTAAAGTTTGTATAAAACTCTTACTAGTAGCATTCCAAATCTGCTAGCGAGAGACAAATAAAAACCACGTTATATATAAAAATTGGTAAAGACTTTTTCGTACTATTTTATCATAACTACTCTGGGAGAGCCAAAGTTACGACATTACTGGAACATTATTTTCTGTCTCCTCTGAAACTTCCGATTCCGGTATAGTTTCTTATCGACAAGTACCTGAACCTAGTACTTTAGGTAGCACACTTCTTCTTGGCACTATTGGCTTGTTCATGAAAAGAAAGGTAAGATCAATCAAAAACATTAAAGCTTAACCTCGACTTAAGAGGGTGTAATGTGGTTGGGTTCCACCTGCGTACACTCTCTTAATAATTGTATTAAAAAAGCAAAACTCCAATGAAAACCACTGGTATTCATCATGTAGCGATTATTTGTTCTGACTACGATCGCTCCAAAGCATTTTATGTCGAAACTTTAGGATTTTCGATTATTCAAGAGACTTTTCGCGCCGCCAGAAATTCTTATAAATTAGATTTAAAAGTTGCAGAAAATACTCAAATCGAACTATTCTCTTTCCCAAATCCTCCAGAACGACCTAGTAAACCAGAGTCTTGTGGTTTAAGACATCTTGCTTTTCAAGTTGAGGATGTAGAGGAAACTGTTTTTTATTTAAAATCAAAAGGGTTAGAAGTAGAAAATATCAGAGTTGATGAAATTACAGGCAAGAAATATACTTTCTTTAAAGACCCAGACAATTTACCATTAGAAATTTATGAGCGTTAAAATTACTGCTGACAGACAAAGCTTTTATCACTATAGATAATGAAGCGATGTCTAAATGGGCTACGCCTACGCACCAGTCTAATACGGTTTCTTATTGCCAAAATTTCTATATTCATAAACTATGCCTACACTTCTAAATTTTCTTCTGCATCTACACTTAACGAGGCAGAATGTCATCTAACCGAAGTTTAATACCGGGCAAAAGTAGCGAGTTAATTAATTGGTTGAGTCGGTATTGTTGTTGAGTATAGCTTCAAACGACTTGCTGGTAAGCTATTATTTGCAGGATATATTCGTACTCTTGAGTTGAATGGTATTGGTTGATTGACTGGCTTTTTTGTCTGTACTGGTTTAGCTGTGACTATCTGCACTAGTAATAAATTAGTGGTGGTAGCAAATATAAAAGCAGATAATGAAGTTATTGTAAAAATATTAACTGTAGTGCAAATGCGCTTCATAATGCTCAGAATGTTAACAAGTTCATACCACTTTAGGCGATCGCCTCCGTGAGTGTTTGCATCATCGTGCCAGAAACTCTATTGTGTCAAAGTGTCAAGTTTAGTCAGTATTCTTAAGCTTTCTTCTGGGTTGCCAGTTGCGACCATTGCTTTAAATCTGGTATATTCCCAGTCAAAAAACTCAAAAGCGATCGCTAGTAGATAAATATCTGCAATATCCAGCCAAAGAACCCAGGATAATGAATCATAATTAATCTCTATAGCTTTGAGTTATCAGCCATCAGCCACCAGTTACCAGCCGGAAGCTGAGATGCCGAATAATCAAGGCTTTTGATTCAAATTAACGAATTGACTATGAATTCTGAACAAATCAAAAATTCTCTAAATATTTCGCCAGCGATACGTGTGGGAGTACTGGGTTTCGGCGGACTCGGACAAGCAGCCGCCAAGGTAGTTGCTGGCAAACGAGAAATGATTTTAGTCGCAGCAGCAGATCAAAAAGGCTACGCTTATGCTGCCGAAGGTTTAAATACTGAAGCATCCATTGCAACCTATCAGTCCCAAGGTTCGGTGGGTTATTTAGAGCCAATTGGTACATTAACAAATCAAAGTATTCAGGATTTAATCGAAATAGCGGAAGTAGATGGGTATTTTTTGGCTTTACCCAACCTGCCAAATGATTTTATTCCCAATGTCGCCAAGGAATTTATCAAATCTGGTTGGCGTGGGGTACTAGTAGATGCGATTAAACGCACCACTGCTGTAGAACAACTCCTAGCGATGAAAGAGGAACTGCAAGCCGCCGGGATTACTTACATGACAGGATGCGGTGCTACCCCTGGACTGTTAACAGCAGCAGCAGCTTTAGCCGCCCAAAGCTACGCCGAAATTCATCAAGTTGAAATTACCTTTGGGGTGGGAATTGCTAACTGGGAAGCTTACCGCGCCACTGTTCGGGAAGACATTGGCCACATGCCTGGTTACACAGTGGAAGTTGCTAGGGCGATGACTGACGCAGAAGTAGAAGCGCTACTAGATAAAACTAATGGCGTGCTGACCTTGACAAATATGGAACACGCTGATGATGTGATGTTAGAAGTAGCCGGGATAGTAGGGCGCGATCGCGTTACAGTTGGTGGTGTAGTCGATACCCGCAATCCCAAAAAGCCTCTCAGCACCAATGTTAAGGTAACAGGACGTACCTTTGAAGGGAAGATTTCCACCCATACATTTACTCTCGGAGATGAAACCAGCATGGCAGCCAATGTCTGCGGCCCTGCTTTTGGCTATCTCAAAGCTGGTAGACAATTGCACCAACGCGGCATCTATGGAATATTCACCGCTGCTGAAATTATGCCTCAATTTGTTAGGTAAATAGGGGATAGGGCATGGGGCATGGGGAATGGGGAATAGGTTCAAGAGTTTTCCCCTCTGCACCCCGCCCAATGCTCAATGCCCAATTCTTATAATAGAATTTCAACGCTGATAAATCGGAGGTAAGTGTGACCACTACCGTACACTGGCAGGAACGGGTTGGTAATCAAAGAGATTGGATTTGGCGTGGCTGGCAAACCCGCTACACTTACATTCGCCCTAGCCAAAGTCACCCCAATACAACACCGCTAATTCTGTTACATGGCTTTGGTGCTTCCATTGGCCATTGGCGACATAATTTAGAGGTGTTGAGTGAGCATCACACAGTTTACGCCATAGATATGTTGGGTTTTGGCGCTTCTGAAAAAGCCGCAGCTAATTACAGCATCGAACTCTGGGTTGAACAGGTTTACGATTTCTGGAAAACATTTATCCGTCAACCAGCGATATTAATAGGCAATTCCAACGGTTCACTAATATCTATGGCCGCCGCAGCCACTCACCCTGATATGGTGCTGGGTATGGTGATGATGAGTTTACCAGACCCGTCATTAGAACAAGAAGCAATTCCTCCTATGCTGCGCCCACTGGTAACAGCAATTAAAAATGTTGTCGCTTCACCGTTGATACTTAAACCTGTATTTAACTTCGTGCGCCGTCCTGGGGTGCTGCGTCGCTGGGCTAGTCTCGCCTACGCTAACCCAGAGGCGATTACCGATGAACTGATCGAAATTTTAGCAGGGCCTCCCCAAGACCGGGGTTCTGCGAGGGCATTTAGTGCTTTATTCAAAGCTGCGATCGGAATTAATTTTAGTCCCAGTGTCAAGACAGTATTACCAACCTTAACAATTCCGATGCTTTTAATTTGGGGACAAAAAGACCGATTTGTGCCGCCAGCACTAGCTAGCCAATTTGCCCAATATAACGAGAAGTTGGAACTGCTGAATCTAGAGGATGTAGGGCATTGTCCCCATGATGAATGTCCAGAACAAGTTAACCAAGCGATTTTAGATTGGATTGAAAGATGGATTGGCGACCGCCAACCATTGGTTGTTCCCTAAATATTATGCAATGGGGGTGCGATCGCATCAGCAGTAACTAGCCAATCGTCGCTTGGTTAGTGTCAACATCTGTAGCACCATTTACAGAACGCGCCACAGAAACCATCTTATTGAGAATTTCTTGACTGGGGACTTTTCCTTTCAACACTACAGTGCTACCCGTCTGAGCCACCCAAAGAGTATCAACATCGTCGAGCTGGGGGTCTTGATCGAATGCCAACGCTACCCGCTTTGCTAAACCACTTTGGTCATATTCTCCGCTCAAACCCAGACGTTCTGGGGGTATCGATTGCGTAGCAGTAGCAACATCACTACTAGGCGCTTGCTGTATAGCCTGTGGAGCCGGATTTACTTCTGCATTTTGAGGTTTTTCCATTCCAAACAATCTTTTTAACCAACCCATAAAACTTTTCTCCTATTAGCGGCTTATAAAATCTGAGTATAAAAGTTTTACAAAAATGCTGCATCTGCCAATAAAAAGATATATTCAATGAAATTCTTGCTTGCAGTATGATTTCTAGACAATTTCTCGATTGAGAATGCAATGAGTGCAACGGTTAAGTTTACAATAGGAGGTCGCACTGAAAATTTAGTGCGGTAGTAGGTCTAGCATTGCCCTTAGCTAGTGTCTGCATTACTCAATTCCTGCTCTAGCCTCTGTTGGCGAAGATGAAACATACCCTTTCAGTTCTCGTAGAAGATGAGGCGGGTGTTCTTTCCCGCATATCTGGTTTATTTGCGCGTCGCGGCTTCAATATTGAAAGCCTTGCTGTTGGCCCTGCTGAACAAGGAGGAGTCTCTCGAATTACAATGGTTGTCCCTGGCGACGATCGCGTGATCGAGCAACTCACCAAACAACTGTACAAGTTAGTCAATGTCCTGAAAGTCCAGGATATTACCGAAACTCCTTGTGTCGAGCGAGAATTGATGCTTTTGAAGGTGAATGCTAGTACCAGCAATCGCTCAGAAGTAATCGAATTGTCTCAGATTTTCCGGGCGCGAGTCGTGGACGTGGCGGAAGATTCTCTCACCTTAGAAGTTGTGGGAGATCCAGGTAAAATGGTAGCGATCGTGCAAGTGTTGCAAAAATTTGGTTTGAAAGAAATCGCCCGCACTGGCAAAATTGCCCTAACTCGTGAATCAGGCGTGAATACCGAGTTACTCAAATCTTTGGAAGCAAAGGTTTAGTTGGGAATTTAAATCAAGACACAGAAATACTCAACCGCAGCAGAAGTCATAGTGGCAATTGTTACTATGACTTCTGCTTAGGGACTAGCAAAAAAACAAATATCCAACTACCCTTCAATTTTAGTGATCGCTTCTTCTGGCGAGACATTACCATAAATCACAGACATAATCCCTGGCAGATATTCATCCATCATCGTCACATTGGCGTAAACCACCCGTTGAATAAGTGCAAAACTGAGGCGATCGCCTTCGAAATCAATGCTGGTTTTGTAACTAATCTCGCCGTCAGTAAAATCTAGTTCAAAATTGCCGATCATCATGCCAGAATTAGCTCTAGTTATAAACTCTGCTACAGCCAGCCGTTTATTTTCTGGTGCATTGACTGGACAAATTGAGTAAAAAACGAATTGATTTTGTTCACTTCTGGCTCTAGCGTAACAATTTCATTTGCCATTTTCGCCTTGGAACGGTATTTGTAAAGCTGGCTGTCCTGGAAGTTGTACAAACGGCCAATCATCAGCTTGGAAGAAATTAATTATTGCTTCAAAAATATTACCATCTGTAGAATGTGAGGATAAAGTTGCCTCTATTTTTTGTGTTATCTCATCTGTGTTAATATCAGCGAATTCAGTCAAAAAATTATTGATTACTTCTAGCATTTTAGCAGCAGATTTTTGAGTTTTAGCTGATAAATTTGCCTCAGTCCAATCTTTAAAAAAGTTGACAATACCTTCAGCAATTCCTTCACCGGAAACGTTTGTTTGAGCAATATTTTCTGGACTAATATAAGACCAAAGAGTACGATAGCCGATTTCGCCTGATTCTTGTTGCTGTTTAACAGATAAACCCAACCAACTTTCGGTGAAGAGGATTTGGTTATCGGGTTCTTCTTGGCTTAAATTCAGGATATATTTTGCAGTTTCATCAATGTTGATGGCGTGTTCTGCAAAGAGTGGTAATAATAAATCGGGTTTCAGACTGGTTTCGATGGTGATGTCTGGTTCGCTGAGGAATTTTACAGATGATATGGGGTTACGCACATCCGGTTTGAGATTGAATAAGGCGGCGGTGTCGATGCGTTGGTAGAGTTGTGGGTTGACTTGGAAGGTGAGGCGACACTCGATGAGTTCGTTGTCTTGTGTAGTGAGAGTGAGGCTAATGGCGCGAACGGTTAAGGGAGATTGCGAGGAGTCGTGTAGGGTTAGTTCGCTGTCTAATTGATGATTTTCAGTTACCATATCCTACAAATTTATGCTTGCATTAATAGCTTTCATAGAATTGCAATTTAACCTGAACCGAGGCTTTTGGACTAAGCTTTTGGACTAATAATATAAGACCAAAAGGCGCGATCGCCCTACACCTTATCCCATTGCCAAGTTAGTATGAGGCGATCGCACTTTATATTCAGCTATATTGAGATTTCCAGCTTCAGCGTTATGTTATATTCAATTATCTCCAACTTTTTCTAGAATAGATGGGTAATCCATATCAGCAGCATAAGCCGCAGCATCAAGACAATTAACGATCATGGGCATTTGTAAGTCTGTATTAAAGTAGAAAATACCAGTACGAAAAGCAATTTCCCCAGTAGTATAATTCAACTCAAAACTGCCAAAAAATGTTTTCAGGTTTAATTGATTGAGAAATTGTGCTACTTTATTATTTTGAGATTGCATAACCTTTATAGGTAGGTATGCAATGGCTAATATAATAGATTTCTCTAAATTCGTGGTATTGAGATGAACTATTAACTCAGCATTTTGACCATGATAACGAGTGTGATATAAACCATTGTTAGCCTTCTCTAAATTCCAACCTTCTTTTTTCAAAGCCTGTAAAATTTTTTCGTCCATAAGCCTTTATCCTTCCTGAAGGATTTAGTTTAGGTTGGCTTTTTGAAATGCATCCTCTATAGCCATTTCATCTTCTAAAATCGATGGGATTGATAACCAGAAATCTTGAACTCCTTGACAAACTTCTTGTGCAATATTGTGTACTAGTTGAGGATTTAACTGGATGTTTTCAAAAAACATACCTATTTTAAAGTATACTTGCTTACTATTTATATCTAATTCCAAATTACCAACAGGTATTCTATAATTTGCATAATTGATAAACTCAAGAATTACTGATTCTTTCTCTTCCGGTACATATACTGGAATATTACCTTTAGCGGACAACATTTTATGCTCTTCTTGACAATAAAAAGAGATAAAAAATGCTCTGTGACCTTCCTCCACAGGAATTAATAACCAATAATCATCGGTCAGTGTTGACCGCCAACCTGCTTCCAGCAAAGCAGTCATTATAAAATGTATTGTCATATATTTTATTCATAATCAACTGTTGTTAGGCAATTCCAGGTATTTAATGATAGCGTCACTAAATTTGACAACAATACTTTCATCTTTTTCAGCTTTATGATCTTCAAAAATCTTGCGTAAATCTTGGTATAACTTTGGATTTTTCTCTTTCACTGCTGATAAATCTCTACTAGTAACAATTTCTCTCTTACCTTCATGATTTAGCCTAGAGTCAAGTTCCTCAGTTTTAATATCACTAGGATTAGGATCGCTCTCGGCTTGAGACATTGAAAAATGTTGGAAGACAGTTTCATTTTCATCTTTAAAGCCTTCACTTCTCTCGTCAAGTAATAGCATATTGGTAATATGTACCACAGAATGCCGTGATGGTTCTGCAACAACTGATGCTACAAATACTGTTTCCTGATTTGATGCACCTGTGATACTATTGGGAAAATTCTTATAGAACTCTTTAGCTTGTTTAACTGATACAGCATTACTTCCATAGTCATACTTACTTGTCAGTTCTCGGGGAACTCCAACTTTTGCCTTGATGCTCAAGTTTAAACCTGTAATCTTCTTATTTTGGATTTGTTCTTTACAGATATTTAGCATGATGTTGGGGTCTCCCGCACTCTCTATGGCAGTGTAATCTTGTTGAATACGCTGAATTAATTGTTCCTTATTTTGGATTTTTTCGGCTTTATGCTTGTCAGCAATTTTGTCATTTTCTTGAATTGCGCTGATTGCTCTCTCGGCTTTTGATTTTTCTTCTTGTAAGTCTTTAAGTCTCTTTTGTAATAACGATCTTGTTTGTTTGTAGGTGTCACCGCTAGCAGATTTCAAATAGTAGTCGTATACTTTATCTGCTTTATCTGTAGGTACTATGTAGTAATTATTCACCTGGCAGACAAAGAAATCTCCCCCACCAACTTTAAAAGTATTATTCGGATAAAATTCTGCTTGACTGGCTACAGAATAAGCTATCTGCGCTTTAGCCAATTCTTGATGAATTTTATTACCTTCTCGCTTTATTGTCGTTTCTCTATCAGCTCTGGAACGTTCTAGTAATTCACGATCTCTCCGTGGTGTCTCAGCCGTTGGATTTTCGATAGCACCGCGAGGATCTTTTACACCCGATAATTTTCCTGTTTTCTCGCTTTGGTTAGATATTGAACGTTCAAGTAATTCACGATCTCTCCGTGGTGTCTCAGTTGTGGGATTTTCTGTAGTAGAAGCACCGCGAGGATCTATTAATTCCGATGATTGTCGCGCTTTACCGCTGCGGATATCGACTTTAGAATAACCTTTATAATGGGTGTTGGAAACTTGCTTCAAAGACTCATACAGCAGTTTATCAAATCTGCCTTCATCTTCTTTATTGCTCTTATGTTCAACCTGGTCTGATTTGCCGTCAGGATTAATTTTTCCTTCAAAGTGAATCATATCTCCATCTTTTGTCTGTTTATCAACAACCAGCTTGAGATATTGCATCCGGTAGTTCTTCTTGATGGTTTTGATGCGGTTATTCACTTCCTTTAAGGACAATTCATCATTATCGCCAATCCTTTCTGCTTCCTTCAGTGCAGCTTTTAAATCGGCTGATTTCTGTTCTTGCGTCCTCTGGTCTTTTCCACCTAAAGCAGCTTCCTTTTTCTCTTCAAACCAATTTTGTGCAGTTTCCTTTTTATCCTCAACCCACTGCTTACCTGCTTTATATTTTTCCTTCGCCGAATCTTTCAATTCTCCAGCCTTCTTACCAAACTTGCTATTCTTAACTTTGTTACCAACTTTCTTAAACGCCTTCGCACCTCTATCAATTATCCAATCAACTGCTTTTTCCATCGGTTTCCGCAGCTTCTGGAAGATTGCCTGAATCTTGCCAGCAATTCCATCTAAGCCCAAAAGACTTGCTAGGAAACTGATGACGACTGGTAAAGATTTCGCTAGGGCATTTTCAACGCCCTTGATTGCTTGGTCGATCGCACCACTAGCGATCGCACCAATGGCATCCAGTATCGCATTAATTAAATCGGCAATCTGCTGGGCACGTTCAATAAAGAATTTGACAATCTCATAAATCGCCTTAGCAGCTTTAATGAATGCTGAAGCCGGGGTCAACAGGCTGAGAATCCACTCAATCCCGGCTGTAATCACTTTTTCAATAATAAAATTCTTGATGGGTTCGATCACCAAGGCGTTGAGGTCGCCCATCTTCTCTTGGACAAACTCCCAAATCCCAGCCACACCCTCACTGGCTAAGACTTGAAATACATCAACAGTTTGTTCCAATCGACTGACCTTTTCTTCACCCAATCGTTTCACAGCTTGGGCGCGAATTGCTTGATATGTGTAGCCCAAAAGCTGCATTGCTAGGCTAAAGATCCCTTTGAGGTCGAAGTTTTCTGGCATTTCAATACCAGTTTCTGCCATTGTGCCTGTCAGCCAGCCAATTAATCCTTGCTGGAGGTGCTTCCCGATATTATTCATGAAGTTGAGGAAGCCTTGTTTCACCGCCTGGATCAAATTAGTCAAGAAACCAATCGGGTCTTTGAGGATTTGCCCAACTACGCCAGCAACTCGCGCTAGCACTTGCAAAAGCATTTTGGTCAGTTCAATTATCGTCTTAATGACTCCCACGATGAAGTCGAAAGCTTTTTGAATAAAACCTTTATTTGCTGCCTTCATCTCTTCAATGCGGGCATCAACAGCTTCTAGATTTTCTTTGTACTTCTGCGCTAGGGTGTCAATTAGCTCATCTTGCTTATCGTCAACACTTTGTTGCAATTCTTCAAATTTGCTGTCAATATCTGCGGCAGCTTGTTGACCAACTCCTTTCAGGTCTTGCGGTAGTTGGCTAATATAATTCTGAATCTCCTGCTTACCATTGGCTATTTCTGCTTTGGCTTGGGTAAGTCCTTTACTGATAATGGCGACAACTTTGTTAATGACACCATCCATCTGATTAATGTAAAGCTGCCGTCCCTCTTGATAGAAAGCGTTCACCTCTGAGGGCATACCAAACAATTTGTCTCCCAGCCATTTTGCTGGCCCAAAAAAGCCACTGTAGCGATCGCTCTTATAATCGTCCATTCGCTTGCCAACGTAATCCTCGAAGGCTTTTTTGGCATCAGCAGCACCAGCATCAAAGGCTTGTATAACTTGCCCGTCTAGTTCACCAAGGGTTTTCTCAACTTTGCCTTTGGTCTTGTCATAAATCTTATTAATATCACCAGCAACTTTTGCCCGTGCTTGCTCATCCTTGCTCTTGGCTCCAATCTGCTGCTCCCCTACCTGACCCAAGTTTTGGGTACGGATACCGTGCATTGCTTGCAAATGCTGTTGGGCTGTAGCTTCTGCCGTAGCTTGAGCGGTTGCGAGTATCCCTTGCTCTTGCTGGCGATATTGTGGCGGCGCTTCTTGTGCATTGGTTTGAGCATCTTTCTTGGCTGCGAGTGCCCCTTGAAACTCCGGTTCATTGGAGTTTGCCAATTGCTCCTCGGTAACATCCGCCTCTTTCATCTGCTGGTCAAGTTTTTTACTGTCATCTTGCAGTGGTGCCTCGACTTCAGCTTGTCCTTTAGATTTGGGTGCAGCTTTATCTGCATCAACACCTGTTGGCGCTGTCCCTGGCTCATTCTTTGGCAGTGGTGCTACTTGTTTAGCCTCAATCCCACTGGCATCAGGTTTTTCTTTGGTTTTCTCTTCTAGCTGACCCTGAGAGCTTTTCTGCTCTTCTTTAACCTGGCCACTCAAATCGCCCTTAACAGAGTCAAGTTTGTTGTTATTTTTAAAGTTGTCCGCCTCTTCCAAGTTCTTGGGAGCCATATCAGCAATGCGCTCCATCAATTTGGCTTTGAAGGCGGCAGCGTCAAATCCTGGTGTTGGAGCTTGTTGCATCTCCCCAACTTGATTAGCTTGCGCTTTGCTGTCTACTTCATTACCTGGGGGTTGGGCTGCCGCTTGGGCTTCTTGGGCTTTGCTATTAGCAGGTGGGTGTTTTTTCTCGTGTCCGGCAACCTCTTTTGTTGTGCCGACTACCGCTTGAAATCCTGGGTCATCTTCAGGAGAAGTGGGAGCCTTTTTACCATCAGCTGCTGCATCAGGTAATTTTACTGATGTACTCGCTATATTTGCTCCTGGTAATGCTGCGATCGCTTTCCCTGCGTTTCCTCCAGGTAAATCTGCGGCTCCCTTAGCTACATCTGCTCCTTTGCTTTGAGCTTGCTGTTGAGAATCGACCTTGTCTGTATTAGCTTTGGTATCTTTTGACTCAGGCTCTTTTGGTTGATTACCCCCAACCTCAACCTGTTTCTGAGTTACTGCTGCACCAACCTTTTTTGTCGGAGGTGGATCTGTTGCCGCGTTCCCACCATCATCTGGGGGTGTGGGGATAGCTTGGTGTTTTTCTGTCGTAGCCTGATTTTGTTGTTCGCCGTTTTTCGTATCAGTTTTGGATTCTAAATTTTTTTGGTTATCTTCGTCACTTGGTTTTTGGAAATTCTCTCGCAGTTGGATAGCTAGCCCATACCCCGCAGAGGTTGTCGGCACTTTTGTCTGAAGTTTATTTTCTTTTGGTGCTACATAAAGAGATTTCGGCTGCACTGCACTGCCATTCTGCTGGACAACGTGCGTCAACTCATGAGCCAGTAATTCCTTGCCTGCATCACTTCCAGGAGAATATTCGCCTTGACGGAAGAACACATCTTGCCCTGTGGTAAAAGCACGAGCTTGTATAGATTCATTTAAGCGATTAGATTGAGCATCAGTATGAACCCGGACACCGCCAAAATCAGCCCCAAATGCTTGCTCCATTGGGTGCTTAATATCATCTGCAAGCGGCTGCCCATTTCCACGTGCTTGTTGGATAGAAGTTTCTAGCTCAGATGTTGCTGCTGTTCTTCCTCCACCCTGACGCTGCACCAAAGGAGTAATGGAATCCGCCAGGGATTTCATTTGTAATTGGTCTTCTTCCTCTGATAATGCCTCCCGTTGGATAGACTGCACAGGTTCGCTCATCCTCTGCATCACCAACTGAGCGACGCTATCAGCCTCCTGTTCATAAATGTCTCCAGGCTCGTTAACTGTCAGTTTTGTTTGTGGACGCCGCAGTGATATTCGACTAATGTCATGTCCAAGTGGTTTGCTTGGGGATTTTACCTCATTCACTATCTGGGATAAAGTACCAAGCGGCTTCATTTGCAATTCTTCCTCTGGTAGTTCCTCCCGTTGCAGCGAGGGAGTCTCTCCCCAAGATTTCATTTGTACTTTTTCTTCCTCTAGCAGTTCCTCGCGCTGAATACTGCCCTCTGGTTTCATTTGCAATTCATCTTCATCATCAGGTAATTCTTCTCGCTGAAGTTGCTCACTCTGTGGCTGATGAATTTTTTGCATCACCTGACGCGCCGTTTGGTCAGCTTCTTGCTCGTACTTATCTCCAGGTTCCCCAATCGTCAGTTTTGCCTGAATTGGTGTTGATGTATCTGGTCTTCTGACTGGAATATTGGCAAAGCTATGACCAAATCGAGTTGCTTTTTCCAGTCGAGAATTCAACGACCGCTCCATCTTGGCTTGCAATACAGTCAGCCGTTCTTGTCCCTCTGGCGTAATCGTCCGATGCTTGGCTTGTAATTCCAATCCAGTTACTTCCATCTTTTCTTCTACAAAAGCTTCATTCTCTACGTCCGTTTGTGTCACGGGCGTAGAGAATGAAGCTTTTTGAGTTTGGCCACCAAACGGTCTATAGGCCAATTGAGGAGTTTGTTCTGGTGCTTGAAAATTAGAAAAGCTGGATGAAGGACTTTTAAGGGATTTCATCGGTTTTATTGCAACTATTGACGATTCAATTTGTCTAGGTGATTAGTTTTGACTATCATTTACCCAAAATTGCAATTATCAAGATAATTTTAGAACGCTAATCAATTAGAAATAATTAAGATGTGTTGCCCCTGGAGATAAGTACTAGCTTGTAAATAGTCTTATGTCGGACAAAGAGGAACACGCAGCCGTGTTCCCCTAGCCACGAGGAAAAGTATCCTCGAATCTGTATTCTGAAATTAGTACTTTCTTAAGTTGGCAAAGTTTTTATGCAAAACTGACTCCTAGTGTATAAGAAAAATCAGGATTAAAACTGTTACCAGAGAAAGTTCCGCCATCTTCAGGCAAGATAACCCTTCAGGGCTGGCAAGTGTATTATTTGTACTTTATCCAGTATTTTTCCGCTCATAGAAAAGTGAAGCTGTCACTATCAAGTGTCAGACCCACTACTCCCTGCACAATACCGATGATCTCATCTTGTTCTGCTCCCAGTTTGTCTAAGAATATTCGTGTGTTATTTCCAACAACTTGCAAGCGGTAATCCTGTGAAAATCCGTTGAGTTCAATTCGGTCTTGGCTAGAGTTGAAGTCAGTAATAAAAGCCAAGTCTCCAAAACCAGGATTCGTAGTATTGTTATCGTCGTAGAAAACATTTACAGCATCCCCTAGAATAAATCTATCTGCCCCAGCCCCGCCAGTTAAGGTATCAGTTTCCCCTAATCCAGGTGGAAATGGACTACCAGGAAAAGTACCGATTAGGATATCGTTTCCAGATCCCCCATTGAGTATTTCATTGCCCGGTCCACCTTGTAGGCTATCATTGCCGTCCTCACCATTGAGGATATCATCGCCATTATTACCGTCTAGGGTATCATCGCCTGCTCTCGCATTTATAGTGTTATTAGAAGTATTACCAAAAAGAAAGTTGTTAAAACTGTTACCTATCCCGGTAATGTTGCCACCTTCTCTGAGCCTCAAGTTCTCCAGATTGGCTCCTAGTGTGTAGTTGACAGAAGACCGGACGTTATCTATGCCTGAATTCGCAGCCTCTGTAATGGTATCAAGAGTAGTGTCAACAATGTAAGTATCGTCACCTGCTCCCCCATTCAAAGTATCAATACCTAAACCGCCATCAAGTGTGTCATTGCCATTATTACCGGATAATCGGTTATTTTGGTTGTCACCAGCAATGCTGTCATTTCCATTTGTGCCGATGACATTATCAAAGTTGACTGCGGTAAATGACAATGTTCCTAAACCAGGAACGTTACTGGCAGCTAAACTTTGGGTTTGCAGGTTAACGGCGATAGATACCCCAGCCAAAGATTGGGATGCATCTATGGTATTGTTGGCAACCTTAGAATTAGCAATAACCTTTTCGACTTTAAAGAGTAGGTCTTTTCCCAATCCTCCACCTTTTTGAATAGTTCCGACACCTGACAAGGTAATGGTTTGACCGAGTTGAGTGTAGTCTGCGGTATCAATGCCATCTCCACCATCAATGCTGTCGTTACCCTGACTACCTTTGAAGGTATCACTGCCTGCACCACCTTTTAAAGTGTCATTTCCTATACCCCCATCAACTGTATCATTGCCATTATTACCGGATAATTGGTTATTTTGGTTGTCACCAACAATGATGTCATTTCCATTTGTGCCGATGACATTATCAAAGTTGACTGCGGTAAATGACAATGTTCCTAAACCAGGAACGTTACTGGCAGCTAAACTTTGGGTTTGCAGGTTAACGGCGATAGATACCCCAGCCAAAGATTGGGATGCATCTATGGTATTGTTGGCAACCTTAGAATTAGCAATAACCTTTTCGACTTTAAAGAGTAGGTCTTTTCCCAATCCTCCACCTTTTTGAATAGTTCCGACACCTGACAAGGTAATGGTTTGACCGAGTTGAGTGTAGTCTGCGGTATCAATGCCATCTCCACCATCAATGCTGTCGTTACCCTGACTGCCTTTGAAGATGTCACTGCCTGCACCACCTTTTAAAGTGTCGTTTCCTGTGCCCCCATCAAGTGTATCATTGCCATCTCCACCGCTTAGACTGTCGTTTGCAGTCCCACCTGCGAGGGAATCGTTACCAGCCAAACCATTCAATATATCGTTACCGGAGGTACTATTGGCGTTACCACCACTAGCCCAACCAACTATGGTGTCATTTCCCAAACTCCCATTTATCGTGTCAGGATTTGTAGTACCGAAAGCCATCTTATCTCTCCTAAATTTCTCACTAAATACGTAAGTTCAGCATTAATCAAAGAACTATTTATCAGTTCAATGTAGATTACTTGTAATTTGCATAATCTCATGTTAAAAAACATTAACTATTTAGTTAGGAACTTCTCAAGAGAAAATATCCAACTACTTACTGTGGGCTGACTTTTCCGGTCAGCCCACAGTCGCAAGCGAAACGCCTACCCTACAAAATCAGATAATTTATTTTCTGAAAATTCCTTAATTGATTACGCAAATTATTCAGTAATTAGCTCAAATACTTTGGTTTTATGCCAATTTTTTGAACCTATGCTGTAATTATCTAACTATTATGAAGTATAAGGTTACACGAACTTTTTTACCAAATCTTCCAAATCCTTAATAAATACGATTTATAATACATTGATATGTGTCTGTAAACCTGAAATTAAATATTTTTTCAAATCTACTGATTCGTTTGGTTAATGTTGATTTCGCCAGCTTTTTAGCTTGATGGTGTTTGTCATGAAGTTAGGTTGAAATATCTTTTTTTGTTAAATAACTATTATGTTTAATTACAAAATAACATTTCTCTATGCTGTGGGATGATAAACATGAATATTTAGTCATATATTGCTTCCCTATAGATCAATACATCCCAACTCTGTATTTGGAGCAATAGCCTATGTAGGATTGAAAGGGGACTGAAGCCAAACCAGAGCGCGTAAATTGGGGACTATTGAAAATTTGAATGGCGATTCAGACCCTTAACTAAATCTTACTTATATTTTCTTCCCAAGTACCCAGCCGAGACTTATAGTCGTTCCGTTGCTAAAATTTTGCTTAGTCTCTAGTCTATAGAAAATGCTTCGATACCGTAACCAAACAATATTTATTATTATTTCTGTGCTCATCGTTGTACCAATAGGGTTTTTGTTTAAGTATTATAATGGGCCTGCCCATCACTGGTTTAATGACTACGGAGCAGCTGTATTTTACGAAATATTTTGGTGTCTGTTCGCATTTTGCTTTTTCAGAAGTTGTGCAGCAGTAATCCAAATTCCTATATGGGTTTTTGTGATTACCTGTATACTAGAATTCTTGCAACTTTGGCATCCGCCACTATTAGAGCAAATTCGTGCCACTTTGATAGGTAAATTGTTACTTGGTACCACCTTTGTTTGGTGGGATTTTCCTCATTATGTATTGGGTTCTGTTTTAGGCTGGTTGTGGCTGCGACAATTACACGGAATAGGTTATGCAAAAAAAAGTCAAGGTTAAACCTAATTCAAAACAGCAAAAAATTGAAGAACAACCTGATGGCAGTCTGACTGTTTATTTAAAATCGGCTCCAGTTGATGGTAAGGCTAATGAAGAGTTAATTAAACTACTAGCAGATAAATTTGATGTACCCAAGTCTCATATCAGAATTAAGTCAGGTTTTTCCTCTCGGCAAAAGCTGATGGAAATTGATACGAATACCTAACTGCTACTTAATAATAAATACCTTTTTTGAAGACTTTGCTATCTCCTGTGAGCTACATTCCACCTAGTAGATTCTCTACTAGAGGCAAGGAAGGAGAGATATAAACTTGTAAAATTAATTTTTACGAAAAAAGTGAAGGTTTAAAACCTCGCCCCTTGTGGGCGAAAGAATCCTTGCTTCCCAAGATAGGTAGAAACCCCACCCCTTGTGGCTGAATTTAATTTTGAATTTTGAATTTTGAATTGATTCATGCCTGTGTAATGCTGATATACCTTGGTTGAGTTTTGACTCTTTCTATCCAAGCTTGGATAGCAGGATATTGTATTAAATCAAACCCACCTTCATCAGCTACATGAGTGTAAGCGAACAAGGCGATATCAGCAATCGTGTAACGCTCTCCTACAAAAAAATCTTGAGAAGTTAAGTGTTTATCCATCAAGTTAAGTGCTGCATAGCCTGGTTCACGTTTTTGTTTGATAGCTTCACTATATTCTTCAGTTTTACCTAAAATAGAAATCCAAAATCTTGATGTAGCAATAAAAGGCTCATGGCTATATTGTTCAAAACATAACCATTGCAGCACTTGCGCTCGTAAAAAGCGGTCATAAGGTAAAAACTCTGTACCTTCACTCAGATAAACCAGTATGGCATTTGATTCTGCCAAATATTTCCCTGGCTCGATTTCCAGAACAGGTATCTTACCGTTAGGATTTTTACTTAAAAATTCTGGTGTTCGAGTCTCGCCTTTCAAGATGTTAAGCTCTATCCTCTCAAAAGGCATACCTAGTTGTGTCAATAAAAGACGTATCTTATAACCATGTCCAGAAGGTAAAAAATCGTACAGATGCAGTAGTTCCATGTTAAAATACAGTTAGGAATATGTTGAGAAGTGAAGGTTCAAAATACAATATTTTACCAAAAGATTTTCCCAAAACCGGATATTTTTTTTGTATTTAGTATCTGAACGTACTACAGGAAATTATTCGAGAAAATAAAAAAAAGCATTATTTATTTCTAGATTGAGATTCTAGATTGAGACATTTAATGTAGTTAGTGGTCGAAAATAAAACTATGTGTGGAAGATTTACTCTAAATCAGTCGGCAGCAGGATTGTCTGAAGTTTTCCATGTCGAGTCTGTTCCCGATTTGGCAGCCGAATATAACATTGCGCCTACGCAAATGGTGGCGACAGTGTTGCAAAATCCCGAAAGCGAAAAGCGGGAATTTAAGCAGTTGCATTGGGGATTAATTCCGTCATGGGCGAAAGATGCAGGAATGGGAGCAAAGCTGATTAATGCTAGGGCCGAAACTGTTGCCGAAAAACCCGCTTTTCGTTCGGCTTTTAAGCACAGACGCTGTTTAGTGTTAGCTGATGGCTTTTATGAGTGGCAACGCCAACAAGGTAAGAAGCAGCCATTTTATTTTCGTCTTCAAGATGGGCAACCCTTCGGTTTTGCAGGTTTGTGGGAGAGATGGCGATCGCCTGCTAACGAAGAAATAATCTCTTGTACAATTTTGACAACGGCAGCTAACGAATTACTCCAACCCATCCACGAGCGGATGCCAGTGATTCTAGAGCCACAAGATTACGATTTATGGCTAGATTCCCAAGTGCAAACGGCCCAAACCCTACAGCAGCTATTGCGTCCCTATCCAGCGCCAGCAATGATTGCATATCCAGTTAGCACCTTGGTAAACAACTCTCGACATAATAGTTCAGAATGTATCGTACCCCTCAGCGAGAAGAATGCCCCCGCAAATCAGTTAAATTAACTATTGAGTGAACTAGGGGATTGGGGAAATGAGAGAGATGAGGGGCGGGAGAATAGGGGAACAAGGGGACAAGGGGACAAGGGGGAATTATTGAACAAGTCTCTCCCTTGTCTCCCCCCTCTGACTTGTCTACCTTGTCCCTTCTCCAGGCGCCATGCCCCATGCCCAATGCCCTAATACCCAATACCCAGAGACAAATATGCCAAGAACACAAAAAAACGATAATTTTATTGACAAATCCTTTACTGTGATGGCGGATATCATTCTGAAGATCCTGCCAACCAACAAAAAAGCTAAAGAAGCGTTTGTTTATTATCGAGATGGTATGTCGGCCCAAGCGGAAGGGGAATATGCTGAGGCATTGGAATATTATGAAGAAGCTCTAACATTAGAGGAAGATACCAACGATCGCGGCTATATTTTCTACAATATGGGGCTAATTTATGCCAGCAATGGCGACCACAACAAGGCTTTAGAACTGTATCATCAGGCAATTGAGTTAAACCCACGTATGCCCCAAGCCTTGAACAACATCGCTGTAATTTACCACTATCAAGGCGAAAAAGAAAAAGAAGCTGGAGATAACGAGGCTGGCGAAGCACTTTTTGACCAAGCAGCAGACTATTGGATTCGTGCGATTCGCATGGCCCCCAATAACTATGTCGAAGCTCAAAACTGGCTGAAAACCACCGGGCGATCGCAAATTGACGTATTCTTCTAAAAGTGATGAGTTAGGAATTATTAATCAATCACTCCTAACTCCTGTACAGACGCGATTAATTATCGCGTCTCTACTCCTAACTCCTGTACAGACGGGATTAATTGCGTCTCTAACTCCTAACTAAAAAAAGATGATTGACCAAGAACAAGTTCACAAAGTAGCTAATCTTGCTCGTTTAGAATTGACTCCAGAAGAAGAGAAACAATTCACTTCCCAGTTGGGAAGTATTCTGGACTATATCGAACAATTGAATGAACTTGATGTCAGTAATGTGCTGCCAACAACACGCGCAATTGATGTCAGCAATATCACACGAGAGGATGAATTGCAACCCTATCCTGACCGGGAAAGTATTCTCAACGGTGCGCCTGAACAGGAAGGCGAATTTTTCAAAGTGCCAAAAATCCTCAACGCTGAATAGTCAAACAATTTGGGATTTTAGATTTGCATTTTAGATTGACGATAGTGCAGCGTAAAGCCTTCTTTACTACGCGTAGCTTACTTCCAAAAAATGGTACTAGAGGCTTATCTGCGAGACTTGCACGAGTACGCCAACGGCATAGCAACTTTTAGAGACGCTACTGCGTAGCTTGCTTTTCCGTAGGAGTACGCTTAGAGCAAGTCCTAACAGCGTATACTTAGATTTGTTTCCCGCACAAGGGGTGGGGAAGCAAGACATACATAAGTATGTTGAACATTTGTTTAGATTATTGGCAATTATTAAAACACTTGCTCGTACTGCCAAAGTATGTTCTATGTCTAAATCTGTAATCACCGTTACCGTCAAATTGTTCGCTGCTTATCAAGAAGCCTTTAGGGTTTCGGAACTAGTGCTGGAATTTCCTAATAGTATGCCAGTCAAAGCAGTATGCGATCGCCTCATAGCTGAACACCCTGAACTCTCCCAATGGCGCGATTTAACCCGTTTTGGGATTAATTTGATATTTGTCGAACCAGATACCCTACTACAAGATGGGGATGAGGTTGTGTTGATTCCACCAGTTAGCGGCGGCTAGGAAAAGAGTTAGGAGTTAGGAGTTAGGAGTGAGAAATTAAAAATTCAAAACTCTAACTCATAACTATTCAAAGAGAATTGGTCTTAGCAGTTAGCTTTATTAAGTTATCTAACTCTTGCTGCATCTGACTAACAACTAATTCATAACATTTATCGACATAATAGCGATCGCTAGCTGCTTCACGGCCGTAGCGTTCAAATACAATTGGCGGACAAACCCGCGTATATATGGGCACTGGCAATGGAATATTGGGTAATGGGCCAATTGCTAATCCCCAAGGCAGTCCGAGATAGATTGGAAAAACTTCTGGATCGATACCTAATAGCCAAGGCATCCCCCACTCGTGGAGTTGCTGCACAACTTTGTAGCAGTCAGCGATAACAATAAGTGTATCGTGAGCGCCCCAGGAAATCACAGGCACAATCGGCACATTTTCCCGTAACGCTAACTTGATAAATCCTTGTCGCCCCGCAAGGTAGATTTTGTTACGTAAATAATGCGGTCGGAAGACATCTTCGGCTCCACCGGGATAAACTAGCACACTCGCTCCAGAGCGCAAGGCAGTGTAAGCCATTTTCGGATGGGCGATGATTGCTCCAGCCTTGGCAGCCATCTGCGCTAGTGGCGTGCTAACCTGCCAAGCCTTGGGATGCATCAAACCATAAACTGGTTTCTCTACACCAAATCTTCGGAACCAGTCGTACATCATCATTGCCATGTCGGGTGCCGCGAGTCCCCCATTGTGCGAACCAACTAATAAGACTTTTTGCTGGGGTGGAATATTCTCCCAGCCACTAGTTTGAACTCGGAAATAGTAGTGATACAAAAAGCCAAACAGAGGCATCAGAGATTCTATGAACTTTGGATCTCGCTCATCCAAAGACCAACCGAGTTTTTTGTTTAATAAATGTTGCTTTTTTGACATCAAGGCATTCTAACAGCATTGGCAAAGTTCAAACAATCCCTTGTTTAGATATAACTCAATACGGTTGGGTTAAAGCTAAAACTCTGTATTAAAGTCAACATACACGCATAGGGGTTGATTTTACTTAATTGCGATCGCTTAATCATTAGATATTCGGTGAAATTAAATATGCGTTTTTCATAACCCTTGAAGAGACATAGCACTACTACGTCTCTAAATTACTTTCTACTCATATTTCTATTGCCACATCGCGGCGATTAATTCGGTGATAAGCTGTTCCACATTTAAATTGCATAACTACGGCGGACAAGATGCCCACCCCACAAGAGTTATATAAATTTTAGATATGTAAACTAGATGTGGTTTACCTTATCTATGGAGTAGTTGCTGGTTTTGAACGCTGCTGCTGGTAAAAACCGACAACCTTTTGAAGATATGTAGCAGTAAATCCACTGTTGCAGCCTGTATAGCTGCCAGTCATCCACCAGCAACCGACGCCACGCACAGCAGCGGTTTCATTATTATTGCTGGCGAGAAATTGCTTGTTAAACTCACGGCGCGTGATGCAAGATACAACTTGGCGTGCCTTCGTGGGGCTATTTTCAAACTGCGTCGGAGTTAGTTCTTTTTTGAGACAATATTTCGACCAGCCTTTTAAGGTTTCTGGTTTAACTTGCCATTCACTGTAAAGTCCATCATTTGCGATGCCGGTCTGCGGTGCAGCTAGTCGCAACGCCTCTACCATTGCCGCGACTTGGGCATCAGAAACTTTTTGTTGTGCTTGAGCTAACAATGATGATAGTCCAAAGCTGACAATCACTCCGCTAACTAGTAATGCTATAGAGTTTCTCCTCATGATTTTGGACTTATTTTTAGATACCAATATGTAGGATACTACGTTTTTACACTTAGCAATTATCAAAGATTAGAGTGAATTGGGGATTGGGGATTGGGCATGGGGCATGGGGCATAGTTATTCTCCTTATCCCCGTGTCCTTCCCAGTCTTCAATTTTGAATTTTGTTAGCGCAGCGTTAGCGAGTCCGCGAGCGTCATTTTGAATTTTGAATTGATTTCTCCCTGCTCCCCAGCTCCCTTGCTTCTTACCAAGTCCCCAGTCGAATTGTTAAGCTGGGTTCCAAGTGCCGTGGAAGCTGTGAGGAATGACGCTAGGTAATCCTAGTTTGCAAACGGGTTCTGCATCCAGGCGATCGCTATCAAATACCCAAACTTCACTACTATGAGTATTAGCATCGTATACAACGGTTAGCACCCAGCCTTGCTCAGGGTTTTGGGCATCTTGGGCGTGGATGGGTTCTGAAGGATAGCGGTTTTCGCCTAAGTCTGCTTCAGTGAGGGTTTCAGTTTTGTAATCGAAGCGGGCGATCGCACCGAACCATTCTTTGTCTATATCCCCTCTGTGGGGCATTAATGATACATAAGTATAGCGCCAAAGTTGCCCAACTTGCGATCGCTGCACTACGGGAAATTCACACTTGCGATTGACAACTTGCTGCATTGCTGACACTTTAGCAGTTTGAGGATTGAGGCGGACTTGCCACAATGTTCCTTGAGTTACTGTGTGCGTCTCACCACTTGCGAATTCTCTGAAATACTCATTAGTTTGGTGAAAATCTGCATATCGCACCATGTCCAAAACCACGGAACCGTCTTCATCTTCATAGCCATTACCAAAATGCCAATTAAACCAGGCATCAGTTTCACCACGACTTACTAAGGATAAGTTTTCCCGGTCAAAGATTAACACCTGGGTTCCTAATTGAGGTTCCCACAACAGAGATTCACTAAAGGTAGTCACACCTAGCAAAAGTGACAGCATTTTCATCCGCATTGGTGGCATGAAAAACACCAGATACCTTTGAGTTAAAACAAAATCATGCATTATCGAGTAGCGATCTAGCTTAAAAGCCGTTTTTGTGATAATTTTGCCCGTGTCATCGCTTTTGTAGAGATTTAGTTGTATAGAACTTCCGATACTGATTCCAAAGTTAAAAATCTCGCCTGTTTGTGCATCACGCTTGTAATGGGCAGAATAAGGTAATCCGTTATCCAAAGGACCTAAATCATCTAATCCCTTCGTTTCTAAAGTTTGCAAATCAAGAGCGTAGGGATTTGTTGCTTCCCATAGAGCCAATAATTTATCAGGTAATGCCAACACTGAGGTATTCGCTGCATTCTTGATTTGTTGACCCCAGCGCTTCCAGATGGGGCCTGGCGGATGCATCCCATAGACACCATAAAGAAACCTATCCGCTTCAGTTTCAGCTAGATATTCTGCTGTTTGCACATAGCGATAGACTCCGGTAGCTCCTGCATCTGTGAAATGAACGCCGAGAATTGCCCCGTCTCCATCAAACCAGTGTCCGACACGAGCGCCACCGCGTTCTAGGCGTGCGGGACCATTACGGTAAAGTGTGCCACGCAAGCCATCTGGAATTTTGCCAGAAATAATTGACAGTTGAGTAAGGGGAAATTCTTTTGCAGGTTCTGCGATCGCACCAGCCCAGGAATTATTTATTGACTTTTTGGTAATAGTCTGCATACTAAAACTTCTCGAAATATCGATAATGTAGACAATTGCATTTTTACATTGTTGCAATTTTTTAAAGATGCAAAAAATGGAGTGAACATTGTTGATTTATCAAGAAAGCCTGTTTTCTCCTGTCCCTCTGCCCCCTGCCTCTTACTACTCTGGTAAAAAATACCGAAACTATTAATATTAGAAGCATCTGCCTACTGAATACTCACTAATCTTTCCCAGCCATGCCTCTGTCACGCATAGTAACGCTGATTGTCGGTCTGATCGTCATTTTGGGGCTAGCCCTATGGCTAATTGATTCCCTGTCACGCCTCTATTGGCAATTATCCTATTCGCCGTTGCTAGGTAATTTACTGCTGTTGCTGCTGATTATCCTCATTGGAGCCTTGGTTGCAGCTTTTGTTTATTATGTATTGGTGATTAGATCCGGGGAAAAGCGATCGCGTCGCAATCCGAAGCGAGCGACTGCGGCACAAATTCCGGCTGCTAAATCTGATGCAGCTTCTACAACTCTCCAGGCTGTGCGGCAACAGGTAGCGCAAATTCAAGATGAAGTCACACGCCAGGCTTTATTAAGTCGATCGCGAGAGATTGAAGCCAACCTTGCACGAGGTGAAATTCAAGTAGTGGTATTTGGTACGGGGAGCGCTGGCAAAACTTCCCTAGTAAATGCGATTATGGGACGCATGGTTGGTCAGGTGGATGCACCAATGGGTACAACTCAGGTTGGAGAAACCTATTGTCTGCGGTTGAAGGGATTAGAACGCAAGATTTTAATTACGGATACGCCGGGGATTTTAGAAGCAGGGGTGGCGGGAACGGAACGGGAACAGATGGCACGAGAACTGGCGACAGAAGCAGATTTACTGTTGTTTGTGGTAGATAATGACTTACGGCGTTCAGAATATGAGCCACTACGGGGGTTGGCAGAAATTGGCAAGCGATCGCTCCTAGTTCTCAACAAAACTGATTTATATACAGACGAAGATAAAGAATCCATCCTCGCGAGATTGCGTCAACGGGTACGGGGATTTATTGCTACTAATGATGTGGTTGCGATCGCTGCGAATCCTCAACCTGCACAACTAGAAACTGGCGAAACCTTCCAGCCAGAACCCGATATTGTTCCTTTGCTGCGGCGCACGGCTGCTGTTTTACGCGCCGAAGGTGAAGATTTGGTGGCGGATAATATTCTTTTGCAATCTCTGCGATTAGGAGATGAAGCGCGAAAACTTATCGATGGCCAGCGTCGCCGTCAAGCTGACAAAATTGTAGAACGGTTTCAATGGATTGGTGCTGGTGTGGTATCAGTTACACCGATACCAGTTGTAGATTTATTGGCAACAGCCGCAGTCAACGCTCAAATGGTTGTGGAAATTGGCAGAGTGTATGGCTGTGAATTAAATATGGAACGGGGACGAGAATTAGCTCTTTCTTTAGCAAAAACAATCGCTAGTTTAGGCATTGTTAAGGGAGCAATTCAATTATTATCTACAGCGTTGCAACTCAATGTTGCCACCTTTATTATTGGTAGAGCAATTCAAGGCGTGACAGCAGCTTATTTAACGCGAATAGCCGGTAAAAGTTTTATTGAATATTTTCGTCATGACCAAGATTGGGGTGATGGGGGAATGACGGAAGTTGTACAGCGACAGTTTCAGATTAATCGCAGAGATGAATTTATTAAAGCTTTTATTCAGGAAGCGATCGCGCGAGTGGTGAAGCCATTACAAGATAAATCTGAGGTGGTTGAACATGATGAAGAAGTCAACTGATTTTGGATTTTAAATTTTGGATTTTGGATTGATCCCGACCACAAGGGTCAACTGATTTTGGATTGACGATTTTGGATTAAAAAACAATACAGTTCAGTTAAGCAATTTTTTTCTTCTCTTTCTTCTCTCTGCGTCCTCTGCGCCTTCTCTACGAGACGCTACGCGAAGGCGGTTCGTTAAAAAACTGACTTGGATAACAGAACAGAGTTTTAGCCTTAACTGAAACGTATTGGATTAAAAAATCCTAAATCCTAAATCTAAAATCTAAAATCTAAAATTGGCACAGTCAATAGTAATTATTCATGTCAGGAGGCAACAGTTGTCTCCCTGTTCCCCTCTTAGGAGGCTTTGGGTTTGATGAACTTGAGGGTCATGCGATCGCTCTCCCCAATAGTGAGAAAGCGTTGCCTATCTTTTTGACCTTGGCTCAAGGTTGGAGGTAGTGTCCAAACTCCGCCCGGATAGTCCTTGGTATCTTTTGGGTTGGCATTAATCTCTGATTTGCCTACCAATTTGAAGCCAGCTTTCTCTAGAGCCGCAATTACCCCATCTTCAGACATATAGCCAGTTTTAATACTCTCTTCTAAAGAAGTCCCCTCAAGGGCGCGGTGTTCTTCCACTCCCAAAATGCCCCCTGGCTTGAGTGCTTTATAAGCCGCCGCATAAACCTGCTCGTCATAGCCAGCTTTGACCCAGTTGTGAATATTGCGGAAGGTAACAACTATATCCACAGAATTATCTGGGGCTAGAGTTAGTTCATTTGGGGGATTGATTTGGGCGACTTTGACCTTACCAAAAACCTCTGGATTAGCTGCCAGCTTCTCTTGGAAAGCCAAAGCGGGTTTACTCATGCTGGGAGTCAAGTTAGTAACTATAAGTAGTCCCTTGGACGCTAGAAATGGGGCTAATATCTCAGTATACCAGCCGTCCCCTGGCCACAATTCAACTACGGTCATATTTGGGCGCAGACCGAAGAATTCGAGGGTCTGGGCTGGGTGGCGGTACTTGTCTCGGTCACGATTTGCAACGGAGCGATGACTGCTGCTGAGTATGGTTTGGAGTGTGGTTGTGCTGTTAAATGTTGCTTTTTCACTATCGTTGGCTAGAACAGTTGGGGGCATTACGGATGCCAATACAAGGATTGCTAGAGTCAGGGCTTTCAGTAAGCCTTTGCGGCGGGTAATATTTTGTGCAAATTTCATAAGTGTTGTTTTTACTTTCCGCTTTAGCATAAGGCAAATAGCGTTCTCATAAATGGGTGCGGTGGCGTACCTGCTGTAAGTATTACTCTCCTGTTGTCCTCAGATGTTTTTTGTTCAGAAAATACCTTCATCTTCAGCGTATTCTCCGCAAGATATTGAAGAATACTTTTAGCCAAGAAGAAATTTAAATTTGCGGTTTTTCTAAAAATTAATACTAAGTATTTTAAGGTATTTTTTCTACAAGGCAACTATTATAAACATCAATATCCCAGTTAAGAATGTGGCATCACTAATACTTTGCAAGCAAATATTTTAGTATTTATTTTGATATAAGCTTGAATTAATTCTACGCAATAATACTTAACAAAATTTAACTTGTATTTAAAGTATCAAAATTCTGGTTATTTATTTCTAAAGTGTTCCGGAAACAGGAGGGAATGTCAGAAAAACTAGATAAAAGGACTTACTGAGTAACCAGGTCATGACCAACCACATAATCGGTAAATTACTACAAGGGCGTTACCAAGTTGTCCAAAGCCTCGGTGCAGGGGTATTTGGAGAAACATACATTGCTGTAGACGTAGATTATCCAGAGAATCCCAAATGCGTTGTTAAGCAGATTAAAGTTAGCAGTTCCGAATCCGGCTACTTGGATATGTTGAGGTTACTGTTTCTGACTGAAACCCAAACCTTGAAGCTTCTGGGAAGCCATGACCAAATTCCTGAATTCATCGCCTGCTTTGAAGAAAACGAGCGATTTTATATAGTGCAGGAGTGTATTGAAGGACATGCGCTGACTGCGGAATTGCCCATTGAAGAATATTTCGGGTGTCTGTGGAGTGAAAGCGAAGTTGTAGAATTTTTGATAGATGTCTTAGCTATTCTAGAATTTGTCCATTCTCAAGGCGTGATCCATTGCGATATCAAACCGGAAAATTTGATCAGACGTGATAGCGATCGCAAATTAGTTATGATTGACTTTGGCTCAATCCAGTCTATCGATTTTGGCATCGGTGCAGAATTGCCCATCTATAGAATTCCCGTCACTTCATTGGGATACATACCGCCAGAACAATTTATTGGTCAAACACAGCCCAACAGTGATATTTATGCTTTGGGTATGATTGCTATCCAGGCTTTAACAGGGCTAGAACCACTACAATTAAAAACCGATCCTTCTACTAATGAAATTTTTTGGCGTTCTCAAAACACGCCAGTTAACGATTATATAGCTGCTGTTCTCAGCCAAATGATCCGCTATAATCACCAAGACCGCTTTCAGTCTGCGGGTGAAGTGCTGCGGATACTTAAACAAATAATCTGGGAACCTCAGCCATCAGAAACATTAGAGGGAGATTCTCAATTTTCCCTAGAAGTAGCGAAAAATCCTGCGTCTAGAAAATCATCCCCGTTATTAACAGGAATGAAAGTAGGGCTGGCGGCTAATTCATTATTGATGGGATTTAGTGTATATTCTTTAGCTAGTACTGCACCTGCATACTCAGAAACAGATACTTTATTTAAAGCAACAAAAGAATATCAAGCAGGAGATTTGAAAGAAGCGATCGCACTCGCTAAATCAATTCCTTCCCACAGCAATGTTTATCCAGAAGCGCAAGCCACAATTGAAGAATGGCAAGAACAATGGCAAGTAGCTGCACAGCAATATGAAATAGCACAACTAGCTTTTAATGAGAGCAGATGGTCAGATGTTCTTCATGCTGCTGCGAAAGTTCCCAAGATTTTCTATTGGCAATCTAAAACAGATAAAATAGTTCAGAAAGCATCTGTTAACATTGAAATACAGACGCAAGATTTATTAACAAAAGCTTACGAAAGAGCTACCGAAAAAGATTTTTCTGCTGCCTTACAATATCTGCGTCAAATTCCTCAAGAAAGCCATGCAGGTGCTTTAGTTCAAGACAAGTTAGCTGAATACAATCGAAAGCGGCAGATCAGAGCAGCCTACTTTTTACAGAAAGCCTATAAAAAAGCATCTATTGGTGATTTTAATCGTGCCGTAAAATTTCTCAGAAATATTCCCCAAGATACTTTAGTTTATGCTCAAGCTCAAGTCAAATTGAATGAGTATACTCAAAAGCAACGCGTACTGGCTGACAATCAAAAGATAGCTTCTGCAAAAAGAACAAATTTATTCTCCCCGAAAAGCTCAACTACTCAGGTTGAATATCTTCAAGAAGTAAATTACCTTCAAGAAATTAATATTCGGTAAATTTAGTAATTCGTAATCACGCTCTCTACGAGATGCTGTATATAGCTTGCGATGGGACAAGGGAAATAACCCATGCCCAATAGCCTCTACTTTTTACCAAGGAACCACACCATTTTCATCAAAAAAACCTCCGCTAGAACCATCATCTGGTAAAGTAGCGAGTCTCACTGGTGCGATCGCTCCCTGCTCAACAGTGCGATATCCTTGATATTGATTAATGTCAGTTGCTGTAAAACCAGGATCGGCAGCATTGATTTTAATTGGGGTATCTTTAAGTTCGGCAGCCAATAAAACTGTGATTGCATTCACTGCTGTCTTTGATGAGTTATAAGCAAGAAGCTTAAAATCAGCGAATTCATAATTTGGATCGGAGTTCTGAGTCAGAGAACCTAAACTACTTGATAAATTCACTATTCGCCCTGCTTTTGACTTCTTTAAAAGTGGTAACAATGCTTTTGTAACTGCAAACACTCCAAATACATTCGTTTCATAAGTATGTCGCAGTGTTTCAATATCAACTTGACTAGGTGGAAGGCGATCGCCATCACTTATTATTCCAGCATTGTTCACCAGGATATCAAGTTTTCCAAATTCACTCTCGATTTGTTTAGCCGCAGAGTCGATTGTTTTTTGGTCACTTACATCAAGTTGAATTGTTCGGGCATGGATCTCGCTGAAACGAAGTTTATCCGCCGCTTTTTCACCACGTCTTATATCTCTTGCACCAACAAGAACAGTAGCACCTCTAGAACCTAATTGGCGGGCAATCTCATACCCAATACCTTTGTTTGCACCTGTGATCAGCGCAACTTTGCCTTTTAAATCTTCTGACATATAGCTTCTCTATTTTGCTCGACACTGACAAATGTTACTATCTTTGAGCAAGTTTAGTATACGAGTCAATACAAAATCCTGATGTGGAGACGCGATAAATCGTGTTTTCAAATACCAATTATCTATACCAATAACCCTTAACCCAAGCCTATTGGTATATCAGTAGTGTGTATCAACACAACATTTAAGAGTGATTGGCTGTCGTGTTTGCACCAGTAGTAATTCACACCTGAGATAGCTGTTGAGAAAATATTTGCAGCGTAAAGTAACAATTGACTCAAAAATTCTTAAAGAAGGTAGATATGCAAACCAAACAGCTTGGCAATTCAGAGCTTAACATTACCCCAATCGGCTTTGGTGCTTGGGCGATTGGTGGCGGTGAATGGGCTTTTGGTTGGGGAGAGCAAAATGATCAGGAATCGATCGCAGCGATCAATCGCGCTCTTGATCTCGGCGTTAATTGGATTGACACCGCAGCTATTTATGGTTTAGGACATTCTGAAGAGGTTGTTGCTAAGGCACTCAAAGGTCGATCTAGTCGCCCCTACATTTTCACGAAATGCTCAATGATCTGGGATGAAAAGGGTGAAATTGGTCGCAGTCTCAAAGCAGATTCTGTGCGGCGGGAGGTTGAAGCCAGTCTGCGCCGACTCGACATTGAAACCATCGACCTCTACCAAATCCACTGGCCCAACCCTGACTCAGATATCGAAGAAGGCTGGACAACTCTAGCCAAGCTCAAGGATGAGGGGAAGGTTCGCTATATCGGAGTTTCCAATTTCAATGTAGAACAGTTAAAACGTATCCAAGAGATTGCACCAGTTACATCATTGCAACCGCCTTATTCATTGGTGAAGCCTGATGTCGAAAAAGAAATTCTGCCTTTTTCTAAAGAAAATAATATAGGTGTGATTGTATATTCACCGATGCAATCTGGCTTGCTCACAGGGGCGATTACACCTGAGCGGGTTGCTAATTTCCCAGATAATGATTGGCGCAAAAACAATAGTGAATTTCAGGAGCCACGTCTATCTCGTAACCTGAAGCTAGTCGAGGTGTTGCAACACATTGGTAAACAACACGATCGCTCCCCAGGTGAAGTAGCGATCGCTTGGACTTTAAATAATCCGGCGGTGACTGCGGCGATCGTTGGCGGACGCAATCCCAAGCAGGTGGAAGGAATCATTGGTGCTGGAGAATTCCGCCTCAATCAGCAGGAACTAAATGATATTGAAACTTTCCTGCGCGAGAATCCATAAAATCTCTGGTGGAAAACTTCATAAACCCCACGGCTTGAGTCGGGGGTTTATTCATACTTTTATTTTGTCGCTACGCCGATAATATGAGGACTAACAATTGGTAATTGCGCATCAAATCGCTCATAATGGATGCTACTAAAACCAGCTTTTCCTAATGCTATCCAAGTTTCTCTATCTGGATGACAACCATCACCTATTGCTTTCCAAATCGGACTAACTGTGTTTTGTATTTGTCGCAATAAACTTCCTTGATCTGCGGCGACATGTTCAATAAATAAGAAGCGTCCACCTGGTTTAAGTACTCTTAAAATTGCCTGTAATGTATAATCTATATTTGGCACTGAGCATAAAAGCAAGGTACTAACAACAGTATCTATACTATTATCTTCGGCATCTAACCATTCAGCATTACCAATGCGGAGGTCGATGTTTAAACCCAGTTTTTCGGCTTGTTTTTGGAGAGAAGAATGTGTATCTGCCTTTGGCTCAATTCCTATCCAATGAATATCTTTAGGATAGTAGGATAAGTTAGTGCCTGTTCCGGGCCCAATTTCTAACACTTTACCTTGGAGATTAGCAAAAAGAGAATGTTTGCGATCGCTGACAATTTTATCGTGTTTGCTGGTACTTGGAGCCATTATCCAGCCAAACAAATGTTTCCCAAGGTTTGCAAAAATCTGATTTTTTGAATCTCCAATAATTTGGTTTACAGTCATTATCTACTTCCTAATTTTGAGCCTAGAAATTGGGGTGCTAAACAACCATTTATTTATAGCCTCAAGGTACAATACTTCCTGTTTCTTGTACCTCACCCATTAGACTCACCTGATAGGATGAATTTAATTAACGTATTACACGTAGCGACTGACCGTAAGATATCACAGAAAGACCAAAAGAGGCGTTTATATATACGGCGATGAGCGATGCCTACGGTGGTCACTGAGCGTAGCCGAAGTGCGGGCTTTGCCTACGCTATGGTTATATAATTTTGGGTAATTATAGCCAGAGATTTTTGAATAGCCGCTTTGGTTTCATTACCTACCGTAGAGTATCCTCATCCCAAATCAGAATTGGCGGATTTTTGACAACAGTATGGGCGATGCTTGGGGTTTTCCTAGCCTACGCAATTTGCTGTAGCTGACTTCCAGAAAGTTTCTGACCACATTTGCCAACAAATTAAAGAGATAGCTACTTTCTATTTTAAGTATCCATGAGAAAAGCTAATATAATTGCGGATGTTATAATCCAAAGTGGGTTTTGCAAAACAGCATTTATTGAACTCCAATCGCTCTAATGAAGTACGAGATACTAAATTGGCAGCGGTAGTAACTTAAATTATACGACGAATACCCACATGAGTTACTGACGAAATTAGTGTAGAGATAATTCATGACAATAATTGTAAATTTTATATTGAGTACCTTAAATATAATCTGGTCTGCTTTGATCAGTGACCCAATTAAGACGATCGGTGCATTTACTTCAACTGGTGCGTTAATAATTGGATGGATGAATCTAAAGAAAGATACTACAAAAGTAAGTGTAGTTGTAAAACGCGCTCACAATGGGCCTCTTATACTTCAGCGTCCTCAACAAGAATTTCTGCTTTTTGAGATATACAATCAGGGAATATCTCCTGTTGTTATTAATCAAGTAGGGATTAGGCTCCCTAGAAAAAATTCAAATAAAACCAAATTAATAAATTTGTACAAAAACAAATTTATTAATTTGGTTGATTTACCTTACTCATATTTAGACATGAGAGGTCAAGAAAGTGCGATAGGGACTCTTGAATGTGTAGGCGTACCTGGTACTGTGCCAGCTAAGTCAACAGGCATCTTTTTGTTGGATTACTCCCGTATGAGAGAGACATCTATTGCTTATCAGCAAAAGAGTATGTCTCCTAACAATGCAGAATTTGTTGGAAGTCAGAGAGCAATTAAAGCATTTCAAGAATTTCAAAATCTTGAAATGCCTCAAGGAAAGCGCCTTCAGATTACTCCATACGTTTTAACTGGTTCTGGGGAGAAAATTACTGGAAAAAAAACAATTATCACACTTGGAAACTTAGGTGACGCAATTGCTTATGAATATTATTCCTAGACTAGCCTGTGTATAATGATCTGTACGATTGTTTGCACCCAGGCTTTTTTACTTTTTACTGTCTTAGAGTGAATAGTGACATAAAAATTAACTGAACACAATTGTTTCATTCAATAAAAACTATGAGCTTTAAACTTCAAGCTTTGCAACTTCCGACTCTCCAGAAAAAATCCGAAGGGCTAATTGTAACTGCTTGGCAGAAATTTCTTTTAGATTATGACTTCCCTATTGCTGCCGTTGATGGGGATTTTGGGAATATTACAACTCAAGCAACTCGTGATTATCAGACTAGTAATGCTTTAACAGTAACGGGAATTGTCGATACTGCTACTTATAAAAAAGCGCTAGAGCAAGGTTTTGCAATTTATTTTGCTATCTATACCAATGCTGGAGAAAAATTATTAACCTATCTCAACTTTGGAGAGAATGAGATCAAAGATTTACAAAAAAGTTTAACAGCGATCGGTCGTTTGAATCCGCCGTTAGTCGCTGATGGGGACTTTGGCCCTAACAGTACAAAAGGACTAGCAGAAACTTATAAAATAAGAGACATCAATTTTCGAGCCGAGTTAGCTCAACAGCTTTCTAATACAACAAAAACCAAGCTTGGCATTGATTTAGAGTTGGCTTTAGACAACATAACTGAATACGCCAAAAAATTAAGACAACTACTGAGTGGAAAAGCCTGGGTTAATGTTTTCCCCGACAGCGATTTAATTGATGATTTAGCTTCTCCCTTCCGTCAAAAAGTACAAGCTTTTGAGCAAGCTTTAAAAAATGCCGGAGCTAATATTAGTGTAGCTTCAGTATTCCGC
Source organism: Nostoc sp. JL23 (assembly GCF_017115065.1). NCBI lineage: Bacteria > Bacillati > Cyanobacteriota > Cyanophyceae > Nostocales > Nostocaceae > Nostoc > Nostoc sp. JL23. Next base: position 87,801 of record NZ_JABXKN010000034.1, on the reverse strand, counting down.
CCATCAGAACGAGCTTATTTAATGCACTATGCTTTCCGTATTAGTAATAATGAAATTGCTGCCAAAGATGTTCCACCTATGCCTAATGTAGATATTAATTGGCTACATTACACCAATGCTGGTTCTGTCCAAGCTGCTAAAGAAATGGTGTCTGCTTATAATATTGCTTTTCGACCTGTTCTTACCTCTCGTCATACCCAAAGATTAGCAATTGATTGGGAAATTACTTGGTCAGGAACCTTAAATATCAAAAACGCTAGTGGAACTATAGTTAGTATTAATCAGCCACGAACGAGTTATGAAAATTCTACTTTATGGCAGGTTGGCCGTTCTTACGGTGTGATTAAATTATCTAGCGATCGCCCCCACTGGTCAAATGATGGACATTAATGGCTAAGAGGAACCGCATATATGGAGAATGCAGTTCCAAAGTTCAAAGTGAAATTATTGAAGAAGAATTCAGCAGTGGAGCAAGGAAAGCTCCGCCAAGGCTCCAGAATAACTCTTCGTGGGGGATTTCTATTTGCGTCTCCCAATCTCTGCATATCCTTTGAGTACGGTAAACCGTATTTGCTCGTTAGTTCACAAAGATTAATTAAATTGTTAAGTTTAGTTACATAAATAAGTACACAAATGCTGCAAACATTGCTAAATGGGAGAAATTATGAGAAACGGTAGTATACTTAAAGACCGAGACAAGCTAGAAGAATTTTGCGTTACCGTTAGCGAGTCTTCTCCCAAAGAGAGATGCAAGGGCTAACGAGCATCATGAGCCTTACAGCCCGTTGTAGACATTGCTCAGATTGGGCGAATATACCAGCATTCTTGACCAGTCTTTAATCAAGTTTCTCAAAGCGTTAAGGGAAATAAGGAACAGGGGAAGCAGGGGAAAAGCAATGCCCCATGCCCCATACCCTATGCCCAATTATTCAAGTTAGTTTTCATTCTTAAGGATTGGTAAAATCTATGGCAATTAAAGAACAGCCTAAGTCACCTCAGTTTCGGATCGTTGCTAATATATTACTGGCAGTATCAGGGTTATTCCTGCTCTTAAATTTATTTTTGCCTGGTTTATTTGCTTCTGGCCCTACTGGTGTTCCATATAGCTTATTTATTCATCAAGTTCAAGAAGGGGAAGTCAGCCGCGTTTCCGTTGGTCAAAACCAGATTATCTACCAATTAAAAGCAGAAAATGCCGAGCCGGCTCAAGTATTTGCAACGACACCAATCTTTGATTTAGAGTTACCCAAACTGCTAGAAGAAAAGGGAGTTGAGTTCGCTGCTACACCGCCACCCAAGAATACTTGGTTTACAACCCTCTTAAGTTGGGTGATTCCACCACTGATTTTTATTGGTATTTGGCAGTTCTTTCTCGCTCGTGGTGGTGGTGGCGGTGGCCCCCAAGGTGCGCTTTCCATTGGTAAGAGCAAAGCTAAGGTTTACGTTGAAGGCGAATCTGCTAAAATCACCTTTGCAGATGTGGCTGGGGTAGAAGAAGCAAAAACTGAGTTAGTAGAAATTGTAGATTTCCTCAAGACTCCGGCACGGTTTACGCAAATTGGCGCTAGGATTCCCAAAGGTGTGCTGTTGGTTGGCCCTCCTGGTACTGGTAAGACACTTTTAGCGAAAGCCGTAGCAGGAGAAGCAGGAGTTCCATTTTTCAGCATCTCTGGTTCCGAGTTTGTAGAATTATTTGTCGGTGTAGGTTCTTCCAGAGTCCGGGATTTGTTTGAACAGGCTAAAAAACAAGCTCCTTGTATTGTATTTATTGATGAATTGGATGCGATTGGTAAGTCTCGTAGCAGTAACGGCTTCTACGGTGGTAACGATGAGCGAGAACAAACTCTCAACCAATTACTAACAGAGATGGATGGATTTGCGGCTGGGGATGCAACAGTGATTGTGCTAGCAGCTACCAACCGCCCCGAAGTACTAGATCCTGCATTGCTGCGTCCAGGTCGTTTTGACCGCCAAGTGTTGGTAGACCGTCCCGATTTATCTGATCGTGAAGCAATTCTCAAGATTCACGCTCAAAAGGTAAAATTAGGAGATGATGTAAATTTAAAAGCGATCGCTACTCGTACCCCCGGTTTTGCTGGCGCAGATTTGGCAAACTTAGTGAATGAAGCCGCATTATTGGCAGCGCGCAATCTGCGTGAAAAGGTTGCTCAAGAAGACTTTGCCGAAGCAATTGAGCGGGTTGTCGCCGGTTTAGAGAAGAAGAGTCGCGTGATGAACGAGACTGAGAAAAAGATTGTTGCATACCATGAAGTTGGTCACGCAATGGTCGGGGCGCTCACAACCGGAAACGGTCGTGTAGAAAAGATTTCGATTATTCCTCGTGGGATGGCAGCTTTGGGCTACACTCTGCAATTACCAACTGAAGACCGCTTTTTGATGAATGAAGCAGAATTGCGGGGTCAGATTGCAACTTTGTTAGGTGGACGTTCCGCCGAAGAGATTGTGTTTAACAGTATTACCACAGGTGCTTCCAACGATTTGCAACGAGCAACTGACTTGGCAGAACGGATGGTAACAGCCTATGGGATGAGTAAAGTCTTAGGGCCATTAGCTTATCAACAAGGGCAACAAGCAGCATTCCTGGGTAATGGTGGGGCTAATCCTCGACGGGCGGTAAGTGAAGACACATCCAAAGCCATTGATAGCGAAGTCAAGGAAATCGTGGAAACAGCCCACGAGCAAGCCCTAGAGATTCTCAGACAGAATCGAGACTTGCTAGAAGAGATCGCTACTCAACTCTTAGAAACAGAGGTCATTGAAGGCGAAAAACTGCACAGTTTGTTGAGTCAAGTTAAACCTGTAACTCATTCGTAATTCGTAATTAAGAAAGTCAGATTTCATCCACAGAGGTACGCAGAGAAAAACTTTGCGTACCTTTGCGTTAAACCTCTGGGTTCCTCTGCGTTTCAGAAATGCCACTCACCGCAATGCAAACACCAGCAAACAAAAATGCCAATCCACCCCCAACAGCACCAATAAAAGGTGTTATTACTTGCAGTTGGGGAAATATAATGCCAAACAAACTCATCGCTAAAGCAAACCCACCAAAATACATCCCAATTCCTAATCCCGCCCACCGCTGGGGTACTAGTCCCAAAGCAAAAGGAATTGCCCCGTTGACAATTAAACTAAAGCTCGCAACGATTACCACAACGATCGGAATTTGTGCGCCCAGAGATATCATTATTAATAACGAGGGAATGATTGCACAGATCCCACAAAGCATTGCTTGACGATTACCAATTTTGACAGCGAAGATACCCGCTGGTATGCTGGCAATTGTGATCGCTATTCCAATCCACACCAGTTGCATATCAATATTATCAGTATTCAGTTGGGTTTTGAGTACTTTACCCAAGACATCCATGAGAAATCGGATACCCCACGCAACACCGAAACCAGTTCCTAAAATCAACCCCAATTTCTCTAAGGGCAACTTTACTGTTTCTGCTTGGTGTCTATCCACTGGTACTTCTGGGGGATTGACTAAGCGAAACACGGCTGCCGCCCCCAGCATCACAAAAGAACCGATCGCAAAGGTATAAACTGGGCCTAAACTCAGAATAAACTTGTAGCTTATTGGTTTAAAAGCTCCAATCACACCGCCTGTTAAAGTGACAAAACTTACTGTTAAAGGTAACTGGGCTGGTTTTGAATACATCCCCAATAGGCACATAACTGGAGAGCGAAATATTGTCATTGCCAATGCCCAGGCTACCAATACTATAGGTAAGAGCGATCGCATCACGGTAGTAGGTGGGATCAAACTTACAACACATGGTATCGCAATGAACAAAGCCGATGCGAGAATCATACCTACTGAGATAAAAGGAAACCGAGTTCCTACCCAGCGCCTAGCTTGGTCTGAAAGTCCGCCCATCAATGGTTCCAACACCGCACCCAAACCATTTTCGACTAGCACCAAACCAACTGCCAATGAAGCAGGAAAACCAAACTGAGTCAAAAGTTGCGGCAAATATATATTATAAATTAACCACGAGAGGGTAATTGCTCCCTGCACCGCTGCCAACACCCAAACTTGTACCCATAAAATATTCAGATGAGATTTCGAGGTAGTCAAGTCGCTTCGCTCCAATTAAAAATTAAAAATTATTAATTTAAAATTTCAAGACGTTCTCTACGAGACGCTGCGCCTAGCTTGCTTCTTTGCAGGAGTACGTGGCCTCGCTAACACTACGCTATCTATCATTGTTAGCTCTGTAGCAAAATTAATTAATTAAAAATAGAACAATTTTTAATTTTTAACTTTTAACTTTTAATTCCAAAAAGGTCATCAGGAGATGGGAAGTGAGGACTTAAACCGCAAACTCGCTCTGCTGAAGGCAGAAAACAGAGGCTAGTATTCCTCCTGCCTCCTGCCTCCTGCCTTCTGCCTCTCTTGTTAATACTCTGGAACTGAAGGATCGATTTCTCGACTCCAAGCGGTAATTCCGCCTTTAACATTCGTCCCGACAATCCCGGCTTCCTTGAGAATAGCTAGGGCTTTTGCCGATCGCCCACCCATCTTACAATGAGCAATTAAGCGGTGGCCGTTTAATATTTCCTTCACCTTAGCAACGCCATTCCCATTTTCAATGTCTGGTAAGGGCACCAACACTGAACCCGGAATCTTAGCAATGTCGTACTCATGAGGGTTGCGGACATCTAGCAGTACAAAATCCTTCGCACCGCTATCCAACAATTCCTTCAAATCCTTGACGGTCATTTCTCGACTTTCCAACTGCTGTTTTGCCTCCTCTGCCTTAGCTTGTGGAATCCCGCAGAATTCTTCGTAATCTATCAGCTTTTCAATCACTGGGCGAATCGGGTTCGGACGGAGCTTTAATTCCCGAAATTTCATATCCAAAGCGTTGTATAGCAGCAATCGCCCGCTGAGAGTGTTGCCTTGTCCCAGAATGATTTTAACAGTTTCGGTTGCTTGGATTAAACCAATAATTCCTGGCAAAATTCCCAATACGCCACCTTCTGCACAAGAAGGAACCATCCCTGGTGGTGGTGGTTCTGGGAAAAGGTCACGATAATTCGGGCCACCTTCGTAATTAAATACAGTAGCTTGCCCTTCAAAGCGTAAAATTGAACCGTAGACGTTGGGCTTATTCAGCAATACGCAGGCGTCGTTAACTAGATATCTGGTGGGGAAGTTATCAGTACCATCCACTACGATATCGTAAGGTTGAATCAGATCCAGGGCGTTTTCGGAAGTTAGACGAGTTTCGTATAAATCAATTTGACAATAGGGGTTAATCTCGTGGATACGGTTTTTTGCCGATTCAATCTTGGGTTTACCCACCCAGGATGTCCCGTGAATTACTTGGCGTTGCAGATTAGAAGTATCGACAACATCAAAATCCACAATTCCGATGCGTCCAACACCCGCCGCCGCCAAATATAAAAGTAGTGGTGAACCGAGTCCACCTGTACCGATACACATTACACTAGCGGCTTTCAGGCGCTTCTGTCCTTCTAGTCCTACTTCCGGTAAAATCAGGTGTCGGGAGTAGCGTTCGTAATCGTCTTTGGTCAACTGGATTTCGTCCAGATTGGGATTGAGCATAGCAGTTATGATGTGGGAAAGCGGAATATTAATCCTATCGAAAAACTGGATCTTATTAAGAGTGGGAAAGACGAATTTTCATTTGTGATGGCGGCGAAAACAGCTATGAGTGACTGTCTTTAAACTAAGTCAGTTATTTTATATTTTCAATTTCCTCTGCTTGAAACTGATGAGTATCATCAAGGCTCCAACTTTTGAGTTCTCCAGCTTTGCCGTTTTGGACGGAAACTATTATATACGAGTATCCCTGCCAAGCGTATAGGCGATCGCATTCTGAGGGTATAGCAGGATGATCTGGATGGGAGTGAAAAATGCCGATAATGTTCAATGAGCGATCGCGTGCTTCCCTTTGTGTTTTTAACATAACTTCGGGTGCGATCGTATATTGCCGTCTTTTACTTTCTGTTGTGCGTTCTCCTGGAAACTCAGCAGCCGCTTCTGTATTCCAAGCATTTTCTGTTGGCATGACTTCTACCACAGTTTTGCCCTCATTAGCCAGATAGCCCAAAATTATACCACAGCACTCATCTGGATAGGTGCTTTCGGCATGGGTGCGGATGGTTTGCAAGTGTTCTTGGCTAAGTTCAATCATGTCTGCGTTTGTAATTTTAGCAACTTCTAACAATTCTTGCTTAATGCGTATGCTAGCAAAAACCGCAGGCGTTTGCGCAGCGTTCCGCAGGAAAGCTTGCCGTACCCCTCCGGGGAAGCAAGCTACGCGTAGCATCTGTCTACGACACGCTGCGCGAACGCAGAGAAGGTATCGCAGCATTAAAAAAAGAAAATATGTATTTTGTATAACTCATCAAAATATTTACCTAATAAGTTATGGTTTCTTATGACCTAGAAATTATAAGAATATAAAGAATATACAAAGCTCAGTGCTTGTACATACATTTATCAGCCAGTAATGTGAAGACTATGTAAAGATGAGTATCTAAGTATAGACATTTAAGTAAAATATTGGCATTGACTATGTAGTAATTTTGAGGCTCTTGAGATATTCTCTATTTTCAAGCTAGACACCCACAGATAACAGCCCACAAGGAGGCATCAAAATCTTTTTCCCAATCAAAAGTCAACTGTTGGCTATTTTCTCTTTTAGTAGGATTTAGGCGCTGGCAAAAAACAAATAGGAAGGACGCATTTTAGGCATTTAATCCGAAATTTTCTATACTGTGAAGAGTAATTTTTACTGAATAAGGATGATTAAAAAAGCCTGAAATAACCAATGGTCATGAATTCATACTCTAATTAATTTGTACAGTGCCATTCGACTTAGATAGTTTGAGAAATTCAAAGAAGTGATGCTTAGAAGTCTTGGAATAGTGTGAGTCTTCAAGAAATATTCCTTTTGATCAAGAATGACGTATAAAGGATGCCGAAAATGTCAAATTTCGGCAATTCCTTTGTGCCTGAAAACCGCACAAATATCAACTTGAAAACTGAAGTTAATTTACTGAAGTTAATTTACTGAAAAAATCTATTTAGGTAGGTAAAAATTATGGCAAATATTATTGGAACCAACGGTAATGATACTCTAATGGGCAGCGACAGCGCGGACACGATTAATGGTAAAATAGGCAACGACCTTTTGAGAAGTGGTGCAGGAAATGATACTCTCATTGGTGATGCTGGTGACGATACCTTGAGTGCTAGCGATTCATCAGGCGATAAGTTACTGAATGGGGGCGATGGCAATGATTTTCTCTCCGTCTCTAACTCCTCTCCCGATCCGCAGTACTCCTTCCAGGAACAAGACTCGCCTGACAAAAACACCCTCAACGGTGGTACTGGTGACGATACCTTGAATGCTAGCAATTCACCAGCTGATAACCTGCTCTCTGGGGGTGATGGCAATGATTCTCTTTCCGCCTCTGGCGCTTTTGGTAATAATACCCTCAACGGTGGTAATGGCGATGACATCCTCACAGATGGCGGTGGCAAGGATATCTTTACAGGTGGCGGTGGCAAGGATAAATTTGTTTACACCTCCTTCCGCTACAACAATAACAATATCGCTGATTTCGGTGGCGTAGGTAAAGGAACAAACCCGACAGCAGCAGTCATTGCCGAAATGGACACCCTAACATTTCAAGGTGCAGGCTTAACTCCCAAAAACCTGCTGTTGACCCAAAATGGCAACAATCTGGAAATCAGCTTTTCTGGGGTGTTTGGTGGTCGCAAACTCATCTTGGAAAACTTTGTCCTGGAAAACCTGGATAACTTCAGCAAATCTACAGGAGCCACTGTAGACTTGGGCAATATTTTGTTTGATGGGCAAACTACCATCACAGACAGCTTTGATGTCTTCAATGCCAACTCCACTCAAAGCACTATCTTCAACAAGAACACTGTTACCTTTCTTAATGACCTCTCCAATAATGTTAACGGCTTTGACAACTCAGATGATGTCATCAATGGTCAGGGGGGTGATGACATCATTGACGGCTTGAGTGGTAACGACCTTTTGAGAGGTGGTGCGGGCAATAATACTCTCAACGGTGGTGCAGGTAACGATACCTTGAATGTTGACTCTTTATTAGGCGATAATCTGCTCTCTGGGGGCGATGGCAATGATTTTCTCTTTGCCTCTGGCTACCAGTACGACTTCGGCTCCGTCTATGGTCCACAAGAAGACGACCTTTTCTTGTTAGGTAATAATACCCTCAACGGTGGTGCAGGTAACGATACCTTGAGTGCTAGGGGTTCAAAAGGCGATAACCTGCTCTCTGGAGGCGATGGCAATGATTCTCTTGACATCTCTGGCTATGAGTATAGAGGTAGCAGCGGGAACTACTCAGACTCCAACAACTCTATCTCGTCTGGCAATAACACCCTCAACGGTGGCGCTGGTGACGATACCTTGGGTGCTAGCGGTTCAAGAGGTGATAACCTGCTCTCTGGCGGCGATGGCAATGATTTTCTTAACATCTCTGGCGACGATCAGAATCAAGCTAGCGACTTCTACTACGACTATCGCTCATCCGGCAATAACACCCTTAACGGTGGCGCTGGTGATGATACTTTGGATGCTAGCGGTTCGACAGGCGATAACCTACTCTCTGGCGGCGATGGTAATGATGCCTTCTATGTAAGCTTCTTATCCTATTATGACCCCTCTAATTCTGATTTAGTAACACAAACGGTAGATGGGGGTAAGGGTGACGATGTGTTGTCTGTCTTTTTTGGCAATCCTACCGGAGGAATCATGACAACATTCAATGCCACTACTAACATTGGCTCAATTACGGCGGGTACGTATAGCATTAGCTACAAGAATTTAGAACGATTAAATATTTCAGGTTCACAGTACGATGACAACATTGTGGGGAGCAATGGCAACGATACACTCTTTGGAAGCAATGGTGGCAAAGATACGATAGATGGGAGTGAGGGTGACGATTTGTTGTCCGTCAATTACAGCTATTATGCTACAGGGGGGATCGCAACGACATTCAATGCCAGTAATAACATTGGCTCAATTACGGCGGGTACGTATAGCATTAGCTACAAGAATATCGAACAATTAGATATTTCAGGTACAGATTACGATGATAATATTGTGGGGAACGATGGCAACGATAGGCTCTCCACGGGCAATGGTGGCAAAGATACGATAGATGGGGGTAAGGGTGACGATCTGTTGTCCGTCAATTCTGGGTTTGCTGCTGGGGCAATTACTTCGACATTCAGTGCCAGTAATAACATTGGCTCAATTACGGCGGGCACGAATAACGTTAGCTATAAGAATATTGAACGATTAAATATCTCAGGTTCAGATTACGATGATTTCATTGTGGGGAGCGATGGCAACGATAGGCTCTCCACTGGCACTGGTGGCAATGATACGATAGATGGGGGTAAGGGTGACGATTTATTGTCCGTCTATTTTTATGCTACAGGGGGGATCGCAATGGCATTCAATGCTACTACTAGCATTGGATCAATTACGGTGGGCACGTATAGCGTTAGCTACAAGAATATCGAACGATTAACCATATCAGGTTCACAGTACGATGACAACATTGTAGGTAACGGTGGCAACGATACGCTCTCTGGCAATGGTGGCAATGATACGATTATTGGCGGTGCAGGTAATGATAGCTTGAGTGCTGGTAGTGCCTATTCAGGCAATAATCTACTCTCTGGAGATGATGGCAATGATATCCTCACAGGTGGCCCGGGTAATGATAGTCTGTATGGAGGAACTGGCACTGATACTTTTGTTTTCGATAGTTACTATGGAAGTGTTGATACTATTTATGACTTCAACGCCAGCAATGACCTAATTCAGGTATCATCTGCTGGTTTTGATAAGGAGTTATCATTAGCTGGTCAGTTTACAATCGTAACATCTGCAAGGTTATCAATAGGTTCACTCTTCGCTAATCAATTTACAATCGGAACATCAGCAACAACAAGTAATCAACGATTTATCTATGACAATATTACGGGCGCATTGTACTTTGATGCCGATGGCAGTACAGGCGAATTTACTCAGGTAAAATTTGCACAACTTTTGGGTAGTGTAACACTAACCAAAAACAACTTTGTGGTTGTCTAATCGTGCTTACCGCTTTGCTATCACTCTAAGTACAGGTTGTGAAATGCCCTTTTGGGCATCTCAATTCGATTCATTAATACAATTAGTGTTAACAGAAAGTTATGTGTTGGGTTTTGTTGCTAAACTTTTGGCATGGGTGCGGATGATTTGCAGTATTCTTGGTTAAGTCGATTTATGTCTGCGTTAATAATTTTGATAACCTATAGCGATTTTTGCACGGTTATATATTGGCAGGCGATCGCTCTCATCGTAGTATAAGTTAACCAAGGCGTAGGCTAGCAAAAACCGCAGGCGTTAGCGATCGCGCAGCCTTCCGCAGGAAAGCTTACCGTACCCCTCCGGGGAAGCAAGCTACGCGTAGCGTCTGGCAGAGAAGGTATCACAGCCTTTAAAAAAGAAAAAATGTATTTTTTATTACTCTTTAAAACATTTGCCTACTAGGTTCTACTTTCTTATTGCCTAGACCTCAGTAGAATATAAAGAATATACAAAGCTCAGTACTTGTGTATACATTTTTCAGCAAGTAATGTGAAGAGTATGCAAAGATGAGTATTTAAGTATAGACATCTAAGTATGATAAGCTAATCGTCATTTAAATTGCATCATTTTTATGGTGATAAAAGCTGCAAACCCTCTCCCTTGCTCCCTGCCCCCTGCCCTCCTGCGATCTCAATGTGCTTTCTTATATGCTTAACAGCTTATTGACTATGTAGTTATTTTGAGGCTCTTAAGATGTTCTCTATTTTCAAGCTAGACACCCACGGATAACAGCCCACAAAGAAGACATCAAAATCTTTTTCCCGATTAAGAGTCAACTGTTGATTATTTTCTCTTCTATAAGGACTTAGGCACTGGCAAAAAAACAAATATCAAATATGAAGGATGAATTTCATTGAAGCTGAACTTTCCGATACTTGGAAGAGTGATTTTTACTCAAAAAGAATGATAAAAAAAGCCTGAAATCACCAGTTATCGGAAATTCACACGCTAATTAATTTGTACAGTTGCTTAAGACTTAGATAGTTTGAGACTCTTAAAAAAGTATACGTAAAAACCTTGGAATAAGATGAATATTCGAGAAATTTACTGTTCCTCAAGGGTGACGTATAAAGTATGTAGATTTCGGTGAATTTTTGCGCTTTTAAACAGCACAATCTGCAAATTGACAACTGATGTTACTAAAAAAATCGATTTAGGTAGGTAAAAGTTATGGCAAATATCATTGGAACCAACGGTAATGATACCCTACAGGGTACTTATAATGACGCGGATACAATTAAGGGTCTTGCAGGCAACGATACCATATATCCTAACGGTGGCAAAGACACCTTAAGTGGTGGAGGCGGCAACGATAAATTCGTCTACTACTACTACAACTACACCAACAACAACAACAACAATACTATGATAATCACCGATTTTGGTGGTGTAGGTAAAGGGACAAACCCAACAGCAGCAGTCATTGCCGAAGTGGATACCCTAGAATTCCAGGGCACTGGTGCCATAGCCCAAAATTTGTTGTTGACCAAAAAAGGCAACAATCTGGAAATCAGCTTTGCAGGGGATGCTTATATAACGAGGTTTTTTGATGTGCCAGTTATCCTGCAAAACTTTGCTCTGGAAAACCTGGAAAACCTCAGCAAATCTACAGATGCCACTGTAGATTTGGGCAATATCCTATTTGATGGAGAAACTAGCACTATAGATAGCTTTGATGTCTTCAATGCTAACTCTACTCAAAGCACTATCTTCAACTTGAATACAGTTACTTTTCTTAACGACCTCAACAATAATGTTAGCGGCTTTGATAACTCAAATGATGTCATCAATGGTCAGGGCGGGGATGACCTCATTGACGGCTTAAGTGGCAACGACATACTCAGAGGTGGTGCGGGTAATGACTTCCTCATTGGTGGTGTGGGGAATGATACTCTCGTTGGTGGTGTCGGGAATGACTCCCTCACAGGCAATGATACTCTCGTTGGTGGTGCGGGCAATGATATCTTGAATGTCGAATTTTCAACAGGCGATAACACCCTCAACGGTGGGGTTGGTGACGATGTTTTGAATGCTGGGGCAACATCTGGCAATAACTTACTCTCTGGGGGCGATGGCAATGATTATCTCTCTACCTCTAACGTTTATAGTAGCGTCAGTGGATACATCTATTACCCCTCCTCAAGTAATAACACCCTCGATGGTGGCGTTGGTGATGACACCTTGAATGCTGAGTCTCCATCAGGCAATAACTTACTCTCTGGGGGAGATGGCAATGATTCTCTCTCCACTTCTGGCATTTATACTTATAGAGGGGAGCCTAATTTTAGCTCATCAGGCAATAACACCCTCAATGGTGGTGCTGGTGACGATACCTTGAATGCTGGCAATTCAACAGGCAATAACTTGCTCTCTGGGGGAGATGGCAATGATTCTCTTGACATCTCTGGCTATGTCACACCCTTCGATAATTTTTTAACCTCCTCAGGCAATAACACCCTCAATGGTGGCGCTGGTGACGATACATTGCGTGCTGAGTATTCAACAAGCAATAACTTCTTCTCTGGGGGCGATGGCAATGATTTTTTCTATTTAAAGACGACATCCCCAGAGACTGCCCCCTCTGATTTAGTGACTCAAACAGTAGATGGAGGTGAGGGTGATGATTTGTTGTCTGTAGATTACACCTTAGCTACAGAAGGGATCACAACGACATTCAATGCTACTACTAATATTGGAGAAGTTACAGCGGGTACTTATCGGGTTAGCTACAAGGATATCGAAGGATTAAATATCTCCAGTACAGCCTACGACGACAATATTGTGGGGAGCAATGGCAACGATACGCTCTCTACGGGCTATGGTGGCAAAGATACAATCGATGGAGGTCAGGGTGAGGATGTGTTGTCCGTCTATTACAGCAATTCTCCAGGTGGAATCAGAACGACATTCAATGCCACTACTAACATTGGAGAAGTTACAGCAGGCACAAATCGGGTTAACTACAAGAATATCGAACAATTAAATATTTCAGGTACAGCCTACGATGACAATATTGTGGGGAACAGTGGGAACGATACACTCTCTGCGGGCTATGGTGGTAAAGATACGATCGATGGAGGTCAGGGTGACGATGTGTTGTCTGTCGATTACAGCAATTACAACAGTGTTTCTGGGGGGATTACAACGACATTCAATACCTCTACTAACATTGGAGCAATTACGGCAGGCACGAATCGGGTTAGCTACAAAAATATCGAGCGATTAAATATCTCAGGTACATATCACAATGACAACATTGTTGGTAACAGTGGTAATGATACGCTCTTTGGGGGCTATGGTGGAAATGATACGATTATTGGCGGTGTCGGTAATGATATCCTGACAGGTGGGAGTGGTGACGACACCCTAACTGGTGGCGCGGGCAATGATAAATTTGTTTACAACTTCAACGACAGCTACTACTCTAACGACACTAACACTGATATTATCACCGATTTCGGTGGCGTAGGTAAAGGCTCAAATCCGTCTGCGGCAGTGATTGCCTCCTCAGACACCTTGCAATTTACGGGTGGTGTATTCGCTATAGGTAGTGTCTTCAATGCTCAAAATCTGCAATTAACTCAAAATGGTAACAACTTAGAAATCACCTTTGAAAATGTTCCTAATAGCAAAGTCATTCTCCAAAACTTCAAATTAGAAAATCTGGATAATCTGCCAGTAACTTCTTCACAACCAGCTATTGGAAATATCCTGTTTGATGGACAAACTAGCATCATTGACAGTTTTGATGTGTTTGATGCCAATTCCACTCAAACTAGCCTTTTCAACAGGAACACAGTTACCTTCCTCAATGACCTCGACAACAATATAACGGGTTTTGACAACTCCAATGATGTTATCAATGGTCAAGGGGGTGACGACATCATCGACGGCAAAAGTGGTAATGACCTGCTTAGAGGTGGTGTAGGAAATGATATTCTCATTGGCGGTGTGGGAAATGATACTCTCATTACCACTACAGGCAATGATACCCTTGACGGTGGTGCTGGTGACGATACCTTGAATGCTAGCGGTTCAACAGCCGATAACTTGCTCTCTGGAAGTGATGGCAATGATTCTCTTGACATCTCTGGCTTTTTTAGGGTTTCTGGCTCAGTTTTCCCCAGCAACTCCTACGGCTCTCGCTCCTTGGGGAATAACACCCTAGAAGGAGGTGCAGGTGACGATACCTTGAGTGCTGGTGGTTCAAAAGGCGATAACCTGCTCTCTGGTGGCAACGGCAATGATACTCTTTACCTTATTGGCTCTTACAGCTACAGCTACGGCGACTCTAACGACTCACGATCGGAGGGCAATAACACCCTAGACGGAGGTGGAGGTGACGATCGCTTGAGAGCTGGTGGTTTAACAGGTGATAACCTGCTCTCGGGAGGTGATGGCAATGATCAGCTTGATCTTTCTGGTAACTACTACAGCTACAACTCCAGTGATTTCAACGACTCTCGCTCGTCTGGTAATAACACCCTCAACGGAGGTGCAGGAAATGATCGCTTGGATGCTAGCAGTTCAACAGGCGATAACCTGCTATCTGGGGACGATGGTAATGATACTCTTATAGCCTATGACGCCTCTGGTAAAAATATCCTCACAGGTGGCAATGGCAATGACTTTCTCATAGGTGGCAATGGTAATGATAGTCTAATTGGAGGAGCTGGTACTGATACCTTTGCTTTCAATAGTTACAACCAAGGTGTTGATACTATTTATGACTTCAATGCTACTAATGAACTGATTCAGGTATCGACTTATGATTTTGGTGGCGGGTTGTCAACGCCTTCACTTCAAACAAGTCAGTTTACCATCGGAACATCTGCAACAACAAGGAATCAACGATTTATCTATGACGATATTACAGGTGCGCTATATTTTGACCTTGATGGCAGTGCAAGTACATTTACTCAGGTAAAATTTGCACAACTATCTGGTGGTGTAACACTAACTGAAAAGAACTTTGTATTAGTTTAATCGTAATTAACATTCTCTGCTCGTTAAACGACACAGGTTGCGAGGTGCTTTTGTAAGCACCTTGCATTCGACTGCTCAATGCAATTACTTCTTTTTCAGAGATGTCTAGCGATCTCAAGTCCGGTTAATCACTTATGACTATCGCATCTGTGCAAAAATCGGAAAAGCCTTTTCCCCCTGCTCCTCGGTCACTGAGTGACTTGCCTTGACTTGTGCCGAGCATCTCGACTACTTCGACTACTTCGCCTCAAGACTTTAGTCTGGGATGATAAACAGGCGTACATTACCGATTACAACCAAGCTAGCGGTGCGCCTCTTAACCAAAAAGCAGTGAAGAATGCGATCGTCACTTACCGATATAGCGATCATCCGGCGAAAGTATTAGCCCAAAACCAAGCGAATAAGTATCAAGTCATCGGTACTCTAAACAAGGATGGTGTTAAAGGTGACGAGCTTTTGTTGATTATGACGGTGAACCAAGCAACTCTTGATGAGGCAGCCGATTTATTACGTAAATTAGGAGTCAAAGGCGATATCATTACCGTTGACGGTGGCAGATCAACTTATTTGTTCAATTCCCAAAAGGGAAACATTATTGTTCCCCAACTGTCTAATCTGCAAGAAAATCCTACTTTTCGACATTTACCTCATTATCTGGGATTCCGTAAGAAAAGCACAAATCAGGTTGCACCAAAAATCTCGATCGCTCAACCAGTTGGTAAGGTACTTCCAAAGAAGGATCAACCTTTTTTAATATTGTGGCGGGATAATTTTGGCGGTGATGTCTCGATTAAGTTGTACGATGGGAACAAACTTATCCAAAACATTTCTTCCCGTACTGCTAGCGATGGAGTTTATGAGTGGACACCACGTATTTCCGTAACAGAAGGCTATTTTATTCGTATTTCTAGCTGGAAAGACCGGAATATTTTCGGGCAGTTGCAATTGTAGCAGAATGGGAAAATGAAATGGATAACTAGCTAAACGCAAACCTCTCAACAAGGTTGACGGTGTGGCATTGATCGGAATTGTTATTGTTTCTCACAGTAAACAACTAGCTTTGGGTGTGCGGGAACTCGCCGCGCAGATGGTTCAAGGCCAAGTCCCCATTGCTGTTGCAGCAGGTATTGAAGATCCTGAAAATCCATTGGGTACAGATCCGATTCAGGTTTATGAGGCGATCGCTTCTGTTTTTTCTGATGATGGTGTTTTGGTGTTGATGGATTTGGGTAGTGCTTTGCTGAGTGCAGAAATGGCAATCGAGTTTCTGCCAGAAGCACAGCAGGAGAAAGTGTATTTGTGCGAAGCATCTCTAGTAGAAGGCGCGATCGCTGCTGTAGTGGCGGCGGCGGCTGGTAGAGATATTCACCAAGTTATGGCGGAAGCACGCGGCGCACTCCTCGCCAAAGCAACTCAATTGGGTGTAGTTAGTAGGCCGTTGTCAGTTGTTACCCCAATAACAACCAATATAGAATCGCCAACGCCAGAAATCCGGCTGATTGTGAGCAATCGCTTAGGATTACACGCCCGCCCCGCAGCCCAGTTTGTGGCAACCGCAGCCCGGTTTCAATCGCAAATTCTGGTGCAGAATTTAACGAGAAATACTGAGCTAGTCAGGGGTAACAGTATTAACCAAGTTACAACTTTAGGGGTGCGTCAAGGACACGAACTGCTAATTACTGCCACAGGTTCTGATGCAGATCAGGCGCTGTCAGCATTGCAGGCATTATTTGCAAATAACTTTGGTGAAGATAATGTTGCCTTGAATTCTCCACCAGCATTTCACCATGAAGTTGCTCCAGCAACTCACGGCGAACTTTCGGGGATTGCAGCTTCTCCAGGAGTAGCGATCGCACCTGTTGTTCATTATCAACCTACTCACATTGCGATTAAGGAATACCACGTAGACGATCCTGATGCAGAGTGGCAACGATTACAGGCAGCTATTAATATTGCCCGACAAGAAATTCAAGCGGTTTTTTCACAAGCATCTCTGCAAATTGGTGATGCTGAAGCCGCCATTTTTGATGCCCAATTACTATTTTTAGAAGATCCAGTACTCTTGGAAGTGGCTCATCAGCGCATTTTAGAAAACCATATAAATGCTGAAGCAGCTTGGCAAGCTGTAGTCGATGAAGTAGCGACTTCCTACCGCGCACTTGAGGATTCTTATCTGCAAGAGCGAGTTGACGATGTTGTAGATGTCGGGCGAAGAGTGCTGCGATTACTCGCTGGGAATGCTGCGGCTAACTTGCATCTTGAGTCACCAGCGATTTTGGTGGCGACTGATTTAACCCCCTCAGATACGGCGGGACTAGATCCGACAAAGGTGTTGGGTATTTGTACTACTTCTGGTAGCGCCACCTCCCATAGTGCAATTATCGCCCGAACGTTGGGTATTCCCGCAGTTTTGGGAGTAGATGCCCAGGTGTTGCAGTTGGCTGATGGTACACTGATGGCACTTGATGGTGAAAGTGGCAGAGCTTGGGTAGAACCAGAATCAGAAATCCTGGATTTACTGGCAGCAAAGCAGTCAGCTTGGCAAACGGCTCAACAGGAAGCACGAGCTAAGGCACATCAGCCAGCGATTACTCGTGATGGTCGGCAAGTTAGCGTTTTCGCCAATATTGGTAGTATAAATGATGTGCAAGTTGCTGTGGCTAGCGGTGCAGAAGGTGTGGGACTACTCCGCACTGAGTTTCTGTATTTAGACCGAACCAGCGCCCCGACTGAAGAAGAACAATTATTAGTATATCAAGCGATCGCCCAAGTTTTAGATAATCGTCCGCTAATTATTCGTACTCTCGATGTCGGTGGTGATAAGCCACTTCCCTATCTCAGAGTAGGGTTTCCAGAAGCTAACCCTTTCTTAGGTTGGCGGGGAATTCGTTTCTGTTTGGATCATTTAGATTTGTTCAAAACTCAGTTACGGGCAATTTTGAGAGCGAGTGTCGGACACCAAATTAAGATCATGTTGCCGATGATTGCTACTGTAACTGAAGTACGTGCAGCTAAGGTAATTTTGGGTGAAGTGCAAGCTGAACTAAATCAAGCTGGTATTTCCTTTGATGCCGCGATGAAAGTAGGAATTATGGTGGAGGTTCCTTCAGCAGTTGCGATCGCCGATCGGTTAGCTGCTGAAGTAGACTTCTTTAGTATAGGGACTAACGATCTGACTCAGTACGTCATGGCTAGCGATCGCACTAACCCACGCGTGGCAAATTTGGTTGATGCGCTACATCCAGCCGTGTTGCGAATGTTGCAGCAAACTGTCCAAGCTGCCCATGCGGCAGGGATTTCGGTAGGATTATGTGGAGAATTGGCAGCAGATACTTTAGCAACACCAATTTTATTAGGTTTAGGGCTGGATGAGTTGAGCGTGAATCCCCAAAGTATACCTGGAGTGAAACAGGCGATCGCTAGGTTTTGTATAGTTGAAAGTGAAGCGATCGCGGCATCCGCATTGCAACAAGACTCCGCAGAGCATGTTAGAAAACTAATCTCAACTTCAATTACTCCCCCTGCATAATTAGTTATGCTAACCACAGTCAATACACCCCACCCCCAGTCTCTCCTGAAGAGCCTACGGTGTACATACAAGTCCTAAAAACCTTGCTTGATGAGGCTTAACTCATTCTTATACAAAGCATGGGAACAAGAGAAATAGCATTGTCATATCATGTCCGTATAATTATAGCGCTTCTCGGTTGAGTCCAATACGGACCTAACCCCCAGCCCCTTCCCTACGAGGGAAGGGGAGCAAGATTCAAAGCCTCTCTCCTTTTAGGAGAGAGGTTTGGAGAGAGGTCAGAGTGTATTGCATCCACGTGAGAACCGCTATAGTTATTATTTCCACAGTCATTGCACCCCACCCCCAGCCCCTCCCCGCTCTTCGGGAGGGGAGACAAAGCATAGCTTTGGCGGGGTGGGGTTCTTCAGGTTTAATAAGTAATCTAGCGGACATGATATCAGTCGATGCAATACCATTGTTAGTCGATACAATGCCATTGTCAGTCAATGCAATGCCATTGTCAGTCGATGCAATGCCATTGTTAGTCGATGCAATGCCATTGTCAGTCGATGCAATGCCATTGTCAGTCGATACAATGCCATTGTCAGTCAATGCAATGCCATTGTTAGTCGATGCAATGCCATTGTCCGTCAATGCAATGCCATTGTTAGTCAATGCAATGCCATTGCAGGTCACAAGAAACTTCTGTGTATACCGTAGCCCGAAGAGCGGGGAGGGGAGACAAAGCATAGCTTTGGCGGGGGTGGGGTTCTTCAGGTTTAATAAGTAATTAAGCGGACATGATATTAGTTAAAATCTTATTCCCAATTGCCCGTTAAAGCCGCGAATAGTATTGTAACCAGCACCAACAAAAACGTTATTAGTAGCACCTACCTGAACGCCACCTGAAACTGCAACGCCTTTATCCTCAGAATAAAGTCTAATTCCTACATAAGGTGAAATTACAGGCAAATTGATAAATTTTAAAACATCTACTCCCGTAGCACCATCAGCGCCAGTTCCCACTTCAACCCCGAAATTCAAAGCCCTAGCTCCGACAGCATAAGTTACATCACCATCTTTTCCACCGACTGAAACCCAAGGTTGCGGTATCAGTTGAGCCGATGCTTGACTTGGGGCAAACAAAGTTAACAAACTTATAGATGTAATTAATGTTTTAGCAATAATCGCTATTTTCACGTTGTTCTCCGATTAATTGTTTTTAGGACTGATACCAATTCTTTATGAAGACGCATAAAAAGAACCCCAGTGCCGTAAAATCTCTTTTTGGTAATACCATTTGCAAAAAAACCTACAGATGCAAAGCTGGAAATCCAGAGTAAATCTAACCCCTTTTAATTACGAATTACTAATTACGTAGCTTACTTCTTACCTTTGGCAAGTATTACGAATTACAAATTGGTATTATTATCTCAACAATTTGCTCTCCAACTTCGTGGATAGCAAATAAAAACAATTTGAGTATTGCGAATTTGGAGGGGGTTGCAGAGTGGCTGATGAACGCATAGTCAACACACAACAGATTTATCCAAAGGATTTTTCCTGGGGATTATGGCCTGTTGTGCCACTCTACCCCTACGGTAGGCGGCAGACAATTCGTCAAGAAGTGCTTAAGGACACAATCTGGAATTTTGACCAGATTCAGGGCATTTTCTACGTTGTCGTCCCGATTCGCATGACTGTTGTAAAGCTGGAAACAGGGGGTCTTCTCGTCTATGCGCCTGTTGCACCAACCCCAGAGTGCATCAGACTTGTGAATGAGTTGGTGGCGAAATATGGCAACATTAAGTACATCATTTTGCCAACTATCTCTGGTATAGAACACAAAGTCTTCGTTGGTCCCTTCGCCAGATACTTTCCGACTGCACAGGTTTTTGTGGCTCCGCATCAGTGGAGTTTCCCGCTAAATCTCCCCCTTAGCTGGCTTGGTTTACCCCCAAAACGAACTCAAGTACTTCCAGAAGATAGTAGCAAAACGCCGTTTGCTGGCGAGTTTGATTATGCAATGCTGGGCCCCATCGGACTTGGCCCTGGAAGGTTTGCGGAAGTTGCTTTTTTCCACAAGCGATCGCATACTCTTTTAGTCACAGATTCTGTACTTTCTATTCCAGAAGATCCACCTGCGATCGTTTTATTAGATTCATATCCCTTATTATTTCATGCCAAGGATTCTGCTTCTGATCTTGTTGCAGATATTCAAGTAAATCGCCGTAAGGGTTGGCAGCGCATCTGTCTGTTTGCTTTGTATTTTCAACCACAGGCATTAGATATACGCCGATGGAGTCAGGTGTTACAAGATTCCTTAAAAGCTCCACAACGCTCAAGGAAAGCTTATTTTGGATTGTACCCCTTTAAATGGCAGTCAGATTGGCAGCGATCGTTTGATGCCCTGCGAGGTGATGGGCGTTTGTTTGTCGCACCAATTTTACAAACGTTGATTCTTAACCGCGCACCACAAGAAACCATTGACTGGGCTGATAAAGTTGCAAGTTGGGACTTCGAGTGGATAATTCCCTGCCACTTTGATTCACCGATTAAAGCTAAACCACATCAGTTTCGCCAAGCTTTCTCTTTTTTGGAAAAACAGCCCGCTTTCAGTGGAGGTTTGTTTAGCAGTAGCAGCTATCCTTTACCAGAGGAGGATTTTAAAACACTTAGAGAAATCGATGCAGGTTTAAATAAGTTTGGCATTGTACCAGCACCAAAGGAGAAGGTGTAAGAAATTTTTTGGTAACTGCTGTGTTAAAGAATGCAAAATTAGCTGTTGTTTAGTTCCATTAATGAAACATTTTCGTGGGAATAAAGCCATTTTTCAAAATTGCTTTTACAACGCGACCATTCTTTATCTGTCATTGCGAACCAATCAGTATCTCTGTTTTTTCCACGCACAAACATGTGTTGCCGAAAACGACCTTCATAAATAAATCCCATTCTGGTAGCGGTAGTTCGACTCGCATGGTTGAGGGAATTACACTTCCACTCAACTCGACGATAAGAATGACAATCAAAAAGATGCTGAAGTAGCAAAAACTGCGATTCTGTATTGATTTTACTTTTATGGACTGCGGGAGTAAACCAGACATGACCAATTTCAGCACGACCATGATTTGGAACAATTGCAAGTAATGCCACAATGCCAACTTGAGTATTTGCTGAGTTTTCAAAGACTGTCCAAGTCAGAGGGTCGGATTTACTGACTATGTTTTTTTCCATCCAGTCTTTCATTATAGAAGGGCGATCGAATGGGCCGTAAAATAGATAATTCCATACGGCTTCTTTTTCAGGAGTGCCGTGTGAAGCTACATACAAGGTTTCCACATCCCTTTCTGGAATCAGGGGTCTGAGTGTTACAAATTGACCGTTGAGTTGAATAAATCCTGGTGGCTGCCAAGTTCGGTCTTGCATGATTTTATTGCTTCCCTACAGACAGATAATCTCACATCAAAGGCAGGCAAGCGTTACTCGCCTTCTCCTCATATACAATTATCATTTTCATTAAAAATATTTTGAGTATTTTAACTGATTAGCAACAGGTGCTTTATCCTTTCTCATTTGTGAAAGGGATTCTTGAGTATTAACGTTTGATTCCCTTAAACCGTTCTTGCGCCGCCTGAAATGCTTCTTGCATTACCAATTGAATTTTTTGGGGATCGGGTTTCTTACCTCCCATTAAATCACCAAAATAAACACAGGCTGCTTCGCCTAGTGCCCAGGTATAGGCAGCTGCCCAAGAGGCTGCGATCGCACTACCAAAACCTGGTATAAATTTAATTAACTCTCGGGCAATGGCCTGTGCTAAAAAACCACCTGCGATCGCACTCACAACACCTCCTGCCTGAGATGGAGTAATTGTCTGCCCATATAATTTACCCAACAAACCCACCATTGATACTTGCAAGGCAGTCAGTACGGGCATTGTGGCAAATGGCAGAGGTACAGCAGCCAGAGTTGCAGACATAATCGCAAATGGCAAAATATAACGACGTGCAGCATCTCGGTAAAGATTGCCAATTTGCTTCCCAACTTCCTCTCGATCTAATAGCTGATAAATCGCCTGGGCTTCTGCTTGTGGGAGTAGTTCTGCCAAGGAATCTCGCAGTGCTTCTAAGCCATAAAATACCGGCGTGTAGCCATCTTCTTCTAAGGTAAAGTCAATGAGTACAGCGCGATCTGTTATTTTTGCAAAGGCTTGTTGCATTGCCGCAAATGCGCGGTTGACTTCCTGATAATCTGGCGGATAGGTGGGATGATCGACGATATCACTAGGATAAACCTCGTGCAAGCAGGTGACTACCAGGAGACAGGGAATGTCTGGATACTTCTGGCGTAGTTGTTGAGCAATTTGTCGTAGGGTGTCTGTTGCAAAATCATTGATTTTGACGGTCAAAAGCAGGATTCTGGCGGAACGAGTTTCCTGTTGTAAATCGCCAACTAACTCTTGAATAATTGTTTGAGTATCTTGTTTGACATCACCCAGCCCCACTGTATCAGTAAAAATCAGTAATGGCAGGTCATTGGAAGGATAGGCATAGCGCTGGGTGTGTTGTGTGTGTGGGCGAAATCCTTGGCCGACAATTTCAGCAGCAACTCCCGTCAATCCTCTGACAATAGAACTTTTTCCGGCTTGGGGTTTACCAATTAAAAGGGCTTCTGTTGTTGGCAGTTCGGCTCGGATTTTCTCTAAAATCTCTGCAACCTGAGTCTCGCTTACACTAAACCATTCCACAACTGTCTGTGCCACTTGTTCTACGGGTAAAAGTTGCGTTAGACGTGTTGTTGCTTTGTTCCAAACACCACCAATCTGATTTGTCCAGGAATTATCAACCGACTTGGTAATCGTTTTGTCGCTCGGTTCACTCAATTGCTGAGAATCAGTTGACGGTAAGTCGGCATCACGTTGCTCAGTCATTTTCATCCAAACGTAGAAGACCCTTTTAGTCATCTTATAGCGATTTTCAAAGGGATAACTAGTACCTTTAGTAGTGTTCCGGGGCGATCGCGTTTTGGGGACTGACAATGCGATTGTTTCGCCTGACAATGCGATTGTTTTGGCTAACAATACGATTATTTCGCCTGACAATGCAATTGTTTTGGCTAACAATGCGATTGTTTCGCCTGACAATACGATTGCATTGGCTAACAATGCCATTGCATTGGCTAACAATGCCATTGCATCGGCTGACAATGCCATTGCATCGGCTAACAATGCCATTGCATCGGCTGACAATGCGATTGTGTCGGCTAACAATGCCATTGCAACATCGCACAACACTAAAGTGATGGACAGCCGACGGACGCTTACCTATATCAACTTGATTCAATCAAATCAGCGATCGCTTTCACCAATACATCTGGATCTACTGGTTTGGAGATATGCATTTGAAATCCTGCGGCTAATGCTTGCTGCTGATTCATTTCCCCCGCATAAGCTGTCAGCGCGATCGCTGGTACGTTTCCTCCTTGTTGGGGCGATCGCGATCGCACTTCCCGCATCAACATATAACCGTCTGTTTTTGGCATTCCAATATCGCTAATTAAAACATCTGGTATCGACTCAGATAGCGCTTGTAGTGCTTCTTGTGCTGATGATACGGCGGTTACTTGCACACCGTAATCTTGCAAAATAAAGGTAATTAAATCGCGGATATCTGGTTCATCGTCCACTACCAAAACTTGAGTGTCCGCAGGCAGCGAGGATTCCGGCTCAGAATATGAAGACTGATTCTCTTCACCCCGAACCTGTTCGCTTCTAACCAAAAGCGGTAACTCGACACTGAAGGTTGCACCCAGTCCTTCTCCAAGACTTTCGGCTTGAACATTTCCCCCATGCATTTCTACAACCTTACGCACGATCGCTAGTCCTAAACCTAGTCCACCAAATGTCCTTGTAGTTGTACCATCAGATTGACGAAAGTAATCGAACACATAAGGCAAAAAGTCTAGGCTAATTCCCTTACCTGTATCGCTCACCTGAATTTGAGCCTGATTTGCAGCTTCCATGAGTCGAACTTCTACCCGTCCTCCTGTTGGTGTAAATTTTACTGCATTGGAGAGCAAGTTCCACACAACTTGTTGCAGCCGATTTGGGTCGCCCATCACTTGTCCCAAATTGGTATCAAATACGGTCTGAATTTGAATTGACTTGGCTTGTGCTGCTAGTCGTACTGTTTCTAGTGCTGCTTCAACTACCATTACCAAGCTGACAGGACAGATATTCAAGTTTAATTTTCCTTGGAGAATGCGCGACACATCCAACAAATCTTCAATTAGCTGGGTTTGTAACTTGGCGTTGCGTTCAATGGTTTCTAAGGCGTGGTGAGTAGTTTTTTCATCAAATTTGCGAGTCCGCAGCATTTTCGACCATCCCAGAATGGAGTTGAGTGGGGTTCGCAGTTCATGGGAGAGAACCGCCAGAAATTCATCTTTAATTTTGTTGGCGATTTCTGCTTGTTGGCGTGCTGTCTTTTCGCGGTAGAGTAGGCGATCGCATTCTTCTTCAGCCAATTTGCGCTCGGTTATGTCCAGTACAAAAGCAACACCGTTGTCTTGGGAGTCATTTAGCAAAGCTATCCCCAAAACTATTGGTACTCGCTTACCGTTGCGGTGGATGTATTCTTTCTCGAAAATTCTGGAAACTCCAGTGGTTTGCACCTCCAAAAAGGCGCGATCGTCTAAATCTTTATACTCAATAGGAGTAAGTTCTCTCCAATTAATTCTACCTAGAGTGGTAAATTCCTCACGAGTGTAGCCAGCTAGTTGAAGAAAGGCATCATTGGCATCATTAACAAAGCCATGCACATTCCAAAAAGCGACCCCAATCAAGTTAGATTCAAACAAACGCCGAAATCGCGCTTCACTTTCACGTAAAGTCTTTTCTGCCCGTTTGTGTTCGGTAATATCGCGACAAACAGTAATTACGCCTTCAATACTTTGGTTATAATTTCGTAATGGTGTGAGAATGTATTCATAATAATGCAACCCATCGCCAGTAAAATATTTACACTCATCTTTTATCGGCTGCCCAGTTCTCATGACAGCAAGTCGTTGAATATCTACTTGCATTATTAGGTCAGCGGGTAAATCCATTTCTGGCAAACTTTTCCCGACAATATCTTGGGGCTTTAAACCTAGTAAAGTTGCGCCATCACGGCTAACATACTGATAACAACCTTGGCGATTAAAGATGTAAATATGATCGACTGAGGCGGTAAGGATGGCATCTAAAATATTTGCCTGTTCTTGGACTTGTGTCGTCAGTTCGCGAGTACTTTCTTTTGCCTGCTGACACACAGTAGTTTCCATACAAACGCCGATCATTCGTACCGCTTGCCCTTGAGCGTCATAGATAAATTTTCCCTTGGCGGAAATCCAATGTGTACTTTGGTCTGGGCGAACTATACGAAATTCATCATTGTAGTCAGTTTTTTGTGCCAAAGCGTGGGCGATCGCTTGCATGACAGATGGGCTATCTTCAGGATGAACGCACCTTTTAAACGTCTCATAAGGGCTATCAGAACTACTTGGAAGTAAACCAAAAAGCAGTTCATAATTTTCTGACCAGATAACTTGATTGGTAACAATATTCCAATCCCACAAGCCCATCTGGGATACATCTAGAGCTAGCCTAAGTCGTTCTTCACTCTCCTGTCGCTCTGCAATTTCTTGTTGGAGTTGCTGTAAAATTACTGCTACATCTGTTGGTAAATTTTGATGTCCAGATGCATCCTTCTCAATCTGCCAATCAACAACTTGAAGATGAGAATTTTCTGCTTTTACTGGCAGCTGTCTTTTTAGTTCTATTAATTCTTCCTCAAGGGCTGTTTGCCTTTGTTGATAAAATATTTCTGATTGCTCTAACTCAGCTACACGCTGCCGTAAAACTGCTAATTCATCAGTAACTTGAAAGTTAATTTTATCAACATCTTGCATATTGTACACCGTTAATATTTAATAATATCGACAATATCGACTTGAAGAGTAGGTTTCCCCTAGTTTCACCTATAAATAAATATTTCAGCTATCAAATGTAACCTCTGAAAAGGTACATAAAAATTAAAAATTAAAAAATTATCGCCGCGATCGTTTTTTTATTATTGAATATATGCTTTTTGGAGCAAAAACAGTTTATGAATCTCACCCAAAAGGTATATATGAGTTTCGATAATTGTAGGGTAAGCACCGCCTGCCAAAAATATCAAAATCGAGCTTTGTGACATCAGTCACTTAATAGTGCCCACCCTACAAAAATAGCTAGATAGCTAAATAAATTTTATTTCTTCAATCGGATGATAGCTGCACTAATTAATAGTGCCACAACCTGCCCTAAGAAGACAACACCCGATTGATTTACGCCAACAGGAGGAATATTTAAACTTCCGATACCATAAAATAATTGTTGTACAAACCACCAAAATATATAGAAAAAGGCTGGTAGCTGGATAGGGATATACAAGATTATTAGCGGCAAAACAGTGTCAATTTTAGCTTTAGGAAACTTCATAACGTATACTCCTAAAATAGCTGCGATCGCACCATTTGCCCCAATCAATGGAACTGTCAAACTCGGTTCAGCCAAAATTTGTATTACCCCTGTCATCACACCAGCAGCCAGATAAAATCCTAGATAGCGTCCGTGTCCTAGAAGATTTTCTACAGTTTTCCCAAAAACCCACAAAAATAGTAAATTTCCTAATATTTGACTAAAACTGCCGTGTAGAAATATGCCAAAAAATAGGGTAAATACCCGCCAAACTACAACTATCCAAGCCGCAGAGTTGAAAAAGAGAGCATTTGTAACTGCTCCACTAATCTGCGCTGGTATCACACCCCAACTATGGACAAAATAGCCTAATTGACCGCTAAACTCTAGTTTAAGTTCCCATAAAAATACAGCCAGGTTAATGCCAATCAACCAGTAATTAATAATTGGCTTACTTCGACAACGAATATTATCACTAATAGGAATCATATAGATTTGTCATTAGTCATTAGTTATTCTTCCCCTGCCTCCTCTACCTCCCCTGCCTCCCTCACTCCTTCACTTCCCCTTAACGTGTGGCAAGATTGAAATCAGATCGCATCGCACTTAACTAGGCAAACAAGATGCTAGGAAACACACTTGTAGGAAGATACCAAATTATTAGTAACTTGGGAGGTGGGGGTTTTGGTGAAACTTTTGTGGCTTGTGATACCCAATTACCTGGTTCACCTCTATGTGTTGTTAAGAAACTCAAACCCCAGGCAAGTGATCCAGTAACTTTGGAAACAGCTAGGCGTTTATTTGATACGGAAGCGCAAGTTCTGTATAAATTAGGAACTCACGATCGCATTCCCCAACTTCTAGCTTACTTTGAGGAAAATGCCGAATTCTATCTTGTACAGGAATTGATCGAAGGTCATGACTTGAGTAAAGAATTAACACCAGGTAAAACCCTCAGTCAAGAGGAAGTCATTTCACTTTTACAAGAACTTTTGGCAATCTTAGAATTTGTCCATCAACAAAATGTAATTCATCGTGATGTAAATCCCCACAATATTCTCAGACGCCAACCAGATGGCAAATTAATTTTAATTGATTTTGGTGCAGTGAAACAAATTGCTACTCAAGTTATAACTCCCCAAGGTCAAACTCTAGCAACAGTAGCTATCGGTACACCTGGATATATTCCTGGCGAACAAGCTCATGGTACGCCAAAATTGAGCAGTGATATCTATGCTGCGGGAATAATTGCTATTCAAGCTCTCACTGGATTATCACCAGAGGAAATAGTAAAGGATGCTGATACTAACGAAATTATCTGGCATGACAAAGCCACGGTAACACCAGAATTTGCTCAATTCTTAGATAGAATGGTGTGCTACGACTTTCGGCAACGCTATCCTTCAGCAACGGTGGCATTACAAGCGCTGAAAGAGTTAACACAACCACCCACGCAAACAATAGCGTTAACTCCTCCTTCTCCACCAAAAAATATCAACAAACCTGAACCTAAAAAAGGTATATTAGGTAAAATTTTACTAACAATATTTTTCCTGACTGTTGGCGGAGTAGCATCAATATTTATTTGGAGTTACATTAATTCAAATAATGCCATAGAATTATCTAAACAAGGAAATACACTTTTTGATTTGCAACGTTATCAAGACGCGCTAGAAGTGTATGAAAAAGCCATTAGTCTTAGACCAGATTATGCTAAAGCTTGGAATGGTCAAGGCAAAACGCTAAATAAATTAAGAAAATATAAAGAAGCATTAGTGGCTTATGATAAAGCAATTCAAATTCAGCCAGATTATTTAGATGCTTGGATTGGACGTGGCACTGTATTGGGAAATTTACAACGATATCAAGAAGCGATCGCCTCTTTTGACAAAGCCTTAGAATTAAAGAATGACAACTCAGAAGTCTGGAATGCTAAGGGTGAAGCTTTCAGTAATTTAAACCAATATGACCAGGCAATTAAATCTTATGAAAAAGCGATTGAACTCAAACCAGATAATTATGAAGCGTGGTATAAAAAAGGATTAGCCTTGCAGAATTCTAGGCAATATGAAGAAGCGATCG
The DNA here is from genome assembly GCF_017115065.1 of Nostoc sp. JL23. Classification (NCBI taxonomy): domain Bacteria; kingdom Bacillati; phylum Cyanobacteriota; class Cyanophyceae; order Nostocales; family Nostocaceae; genus Nostoc; species Nostoc sp. JL23. The sequence continues at coordinate 58,520 of NZ_JABXKN010000034.1, read as the reverse complement.
CAGCTTATCAAAAAGTCGTTGATTTAAAACCAGACTACGAGCAAGCCTGGTATAATCTAGGGAATGCGCTAGTAAATTTAAAACGCTATCAAGATGCATTTGCAGCTTATGATAAATCGGTGCAATATCAGCCAGATTATTACCAAGCTTGGTTATCTAGAGGTAATATACTGCTGAATTTGCAGCGTTATCCAGAAGCGATTGAATCTTTTAATCAAGTAATTAAATACAACCCCAGAAGCTATCAAGCATGGTATAATTTGGGATGGTCGCTGCATCAAAACCAACGCTATGAAGAAGCAATAAAAGCTTATAATAAAGCGGCAACGCTGAAGCAAAATAACTATCAACTTTGGTATAATTTAGGGAATTCGCAATACATATTGCAGAAATATGAAGATGCGATCGCGTCTTATAATAAGGCAGTTCGTTATAAACCAGACCATTCCGAAAGCTGGTATAGCAGAGGCAATGCCCTATTAAATTTGAAACGATATCAAGATGCGATCGCTTCTTACGATCGAGCAATAAAATACAAGCCTAATTACCAACAAGCAATAGACGGCCGCAATCAAGCCCAAATTCAACTGCAAGGCGCAAAACCACAGCCTGTAATCGTACCAATTCTTCCATTTCCTAATTCCACCAATCCACCGCAGACAACACCCTAAAAGGATGTTTTAAAAGTTTTCTTTTCGGTAAAAAAACATTCTAGATACCCCTAAATCCCCCTTAAAAAGCGGGACTTTGATTCCGATTCCCCCCTTTTTTCGGGGGGCTAGGGGGGATCAGCTAGTGCCTAAAATCATAGCCAACCACTTTTCAAACAACCCCTAAGCAACCTATCAAATTGACGAAGTTAACGTGAGTTCGACAAGTCTTATTTGACCTCTCCCCCAGCCCCTCTCCGACACGGAGAGGGGAGCAAAAAGCTGAATTTTTCGTTGCTCCTCCCTTTCCGTTTCGGAGAGGGAGGTTGGGAGGGAGAGGTTCATCGAACTCACGTAAGTTAGGATTGGATCGTGTCTGTTAAATTGCCCATAATAAAATAACCTCAAAGAGCAATACAGTTCAGTTAAGCAATTTTTTCCTTCTCTTTCTTCTCTCTGCGTCCTCTGCACCTTGGCGGTTCGTTAAAAAATTGACTTGGACAACAGTTTTAGCCTTAACTGAACCGTATTGCCCAAAGAGCTTATAGCTAAAGCTACAGGTTTCCCTTTCTTAATAGGCTACGGTGTACACACAAATAATTCCTAAAAATTAATCCCCTTCCCCAAAGCATCGGGGAGGGGAGACAAAGCGTACCTTTTGCCGGGTGGGGTGATTCGGGTTTAATAAGTAATCAAGCGGACAAGATATAAAACAGCCCTAGCCATCATTCCCGACTCAATAGGGATTTGAATCAATCCGTCCCCTTTTGACACTCCTGAGATAGTACCCAGAAGTTGGTCTGTTTCTTAAGTTGAAGGTATCGCCACTGCGAACTTTCCAAATTTTGTAATTGGAAAAGGTCAAAGGCTTTCGGGGTTCGCATACTTCTGGCAGATGATTACCAAGTACAAAGTATGCCGCACCCCTACCCATAACTTTCACCAAACCGTTTTTATCCACAAGAACCGATGTACTTTCACTAACCGCTATACCTAAAACACTGCTAGATACACCATCCTTAATTTGACGCGCAATGAAAGTCATAATTCGACCCATTCTTTCCCGTCTGTCGAAGTGTGTATCTACAATAGTTCCCTTCAAATTACTCCAATTGAAAAAGTTGTAAGTAAAAGTAATGTCTCGGTAGGGATCTTCGAGTGCGTCTCTAGTTTCAATGCCTTTTTCGGAAGAAGCGCAAGCATCATAGACACAATCACTTTGGATCATTGCACCCGCACTAGTGCCACCAATACCACCTCCCTTCAGGTAAACTGACTTAACGGCAGCCTCAAGCTTGGTATCTTTCCAGTTGCGGATATATTGACATTGATCCCCGCCAGCAAAGAAAACTACATCAGCATTTCGGATTTTTTCATAAATCTCAGCTTTGTTTGCCTCTTGTCTATCCCTAACCAGAAGAGTTTCCACAAAATTTACACCCTTCATGGCATAAATTAGCCGATTGTAATCGTGATTACCGTTAGTGCGGAGAACTACAACATTAACTTTAGTGCTGGAGTTACTACCACCCCTAACTTGGTTAATCATCCACTGGATAGCATCATCGACATCGGGGCCTCCCCCACCCAAACTCAGGACTGGGCCCGCTAAGGAGGGACGGAAATCAAAGGAGGGAGAGGTGGAGGGGCGAACATCAACAGTGTCACCCAGGAAGAAGCGTTTCCAGCTTGCAATAAAACGGGTTATTAGGAAGGTTCCCATCTTCAACAACTTGATTCCTGTACTTTTCAAGCGCCTTGCTATGCTTGGGAATGCCTTTGTCATACTAAACTTCTAGAGCAAACTGCAATTATTGCTAGGCTGTGACGCATTTTAATTGCTTATTTATTCGTGAAATTCGTCCTTTGTCATTAGTCATTTATCAGTTGTTGTGAATAACCAATTGACTTAGGACAGTCTTAACGAAAAATGTGCAATTTAGACGCGCACTAGCTTAACTGTGGCACTAGATAGGGTAGAATTTCCAGCGTACAGGGCTTGTACTGTTTGTTAACGCAAAATAACGCAGAGCGATCATTAATTGTCTGCGTTACTGTGCAAAAATTCTACATTGCTTGTAGCGTTTAATTCTGGTCAGATGAAACCTAAAATAGATTAGGTGTTGGTTGTCAGTGTCCAGATTCTTCCGTAGTTACTGGGAATAGTTACCCAATATTCTGAATAACTGGGAACGCCGATTAAATTGTTTTCACCATTTAGTTCTTCCTGATAATTGCCAGCAATTGGGAACCAGAAGGGTACATTTTGATCGCGATCGCTAAAGTTAAGTGCCACTAGGCTAAACTTGTTACCATGTTTGCGCGAAAATAGCATTTTAAATTTGGAGTTTTCCAGGTTTTTTCCTTCTGGCTCCACTCATATTGTTGATAGCCAAGTGTGAAGGCGGATAATTTACCTACACCAAATTCTCTGGCAAAAGGGTCAAGAATCCAATCTATTTCTCCCTGATTGGGATTTTGTAAGCAATAACGGTAAACATATCTACCTGGTTCTCCCCATGCAGATTTGGCACTGGGTTTTGATTGAGTTTTGATATCTACCTGAGTTGACCAATAATCACCATACTCTGAGTCGATAGAATGCTTTAGTTCAAATTCTAAAGGCTGAATATCTTGGATAAATTGATCTTTTTCGTGGATAATTTTAATTATTAGCCGATTTCCATCCTTTTGAGAAACCCAAGGCAGAAATAGTCCAAAATCAACAATACCGTTGGCTTCTCTAGCTCCTAGTTTATCCAAAGGAAGCAGTTTCATATAGTTATAGTCATCCTTGATGAATTAGCTTTTTATAGTGTTACTGATTTCGCATTTCCAAAAATGCAGCATAATTCAGGAGTAAAAAACGCTTTATACCTGGGTAACAGATTTAGCTTGTGTACCTTACTAACTTGAAATATGCTGTAATATCTAAAACCAGATTAAATTTGCACTACTCTATAAATTGAAGCAGTGCCAGCTATAAACTTATCAAAGGTTGATTAAGGATTTATGCAGGTTCAAATAAAATTTTAGATCCCCGACTTCTTCAAGAAGTCAAGGATTTATCTTACCAAGCAATTTGCGATCGCTCTTGTACAACTTGCTGATATACTTGCTCGGTTTGCTTGGCTAATTTCGGCCAGCTAAATCTTTGTTCTAAATCCTCATAAGCGTTATCCACCAGCCATTGGCAATAACCTGGATTTTTCAAAACCTCCAAAATTCCCCAAGCTAATGAATCGGGATTGTTCACCCAAGTCACAATACCTGTTTTGGTATGTTGCACCACTTCTGGAAAACCACCAGTATCAGAAACGACTACAGGTACACGAGAAGCAAAGCTTTCTAAAGCTACAATTCCAAAGGGTTCGTAAAGGCTCGGAAAAACCGCACAGTCAGCGACAGTTTGAAATTTATCTAAGTATTCATCGGAGAGAAAACCGGTAAAATAACAATGATGCCAAATTCCTAAATCCCAGGCTTGGCGTTTGAGATGGTCAGTATTGCCACCACCAACGATCACAAATTTAACATTACCTCCCATTTCTGAAAGGATTTTGGGTGCGGCATTAAGTAATATAGGTACACCTTTTTCATAGGTCATACGACCGAGGTAGTAAACGATTTTCTCATCGTCTGCGGCAAATTGGCGGCGAAAATCCAGAGCATGAAAATCGATGTGATGCTGTTTCTTTTCGGCTCGGATACCGTTATAAATGACATCTATTTTGTCCCAAGGACTGTAGAGCGCTCGTTCTACTTCTTGGCGCATATAGTCGCTACAAACAATAATCCGCCAAGCATTGTAAGCTAGCAAGGTTTCTTTGCCATTGATATAGCCTTGGATATCTGTGTGAATACCGTTATAGCGTCCGTATTCTGTAGCGTGAATTGTAGCAATTAGTGGTATTTTAAAATTATGCTTGAGAGCGATCGCAGCATCTCCGACTAACCAATCATGGGCATGAATTAAATCAAAGGGTCCTTCTTCTAAAATCAACTTACCACCGTGATCTCCCATACTCAAGTTGAGATTCACTACCCAGTGGAAAAAGTCGTTACTATATGCCACTGGTACTCGATGTACTTTCACTCCTTCAACAACCTCATACATCGATGCCTGACCAAACTCTGCTGTAATCAGGTGGATTTCATGTCCTAGCTTTACCAGCTCCGGGTACAACTCCGCTACATGCCGCGCAATTCCCCCAATAATCCTTGGTGGAAACTCCCAACTCAGTACCAATATCTTCATCTACTAGACTCCCCAACACTTTATAAATATCTAAGAAACCACATTTACCTAAAAATACAAGTCTGGCCAACGCAGTGAGTACTTTTACTAAAATGTTTAGATTTTTTAACAGTGATTTTCTTAAAGGTTATCAACTGTAGGCTAAGGATAGAAAGCAAGGTATAGTAATAATTCGTAATTGAGCCTCCCCTTCGCAACTAGGTGTCAAGAAGGGATAACGACGGAAACAGCATGAACTTGATCGCGTCCTTGCTGTTTGGCTACATAAAGTGCTTTGTCTGCTGCATTAATCAAGTCTGGCGGCGAAATTTCAGAATTTGGCACAATGCTAACAACGCCTAGACTAACGGTAACACGATCGCACACGCGAGACTGAGTATGGGGAATGGCTAAGTCGCAGACTGCTTGTCGGATAGTTTGAGCTACATAGATTGCTCCTTGAATCTCTGTATTAGGCAGAATGATAGTAAACTCTTCCCCACCGTAACGAGCGACTAAATCGGCTGGACGCTTAACAATATTTTTGAGGGCACTTGCTAATTGCCGCAAACAATCATCCCCTCCTAAATGACCATAAGTATCATTGTAGAGTTTAAAAAAATCGACATCTAACAAAATTAAAGACAGTGACAATTGCTCGCGTTTGAGTCGCTGCCACTCAGATTCCAGATACTCATCAAATCGACGGCGATTGGCTATTTGAGTCAAGCCATCTAGGGTAGCTAATCTTTGTAATTCTTCATTAATTAGCCGTTCTCCCTCGGCCTGTTGTCGCAACATCACTTCAGCTTCTTTACGGGTATTAATGTCTTCTACCGAACCAAGAATCTGCGTTGGACTGCCGTTAGCATCTCTGGCAAATACGACTTCTCGTGTATTTAGCCAACGCCATTCTCCATTTTTGTGTCGGAATCGGTATTCAGTGGAAAGTACTTGATTGTCGTTCAGGTTGACGAAGCGATTCGCTATGTCATAGCAGAGGTGTCGGTCGTCTGGATGAAAGCAATTTATGAACCAGTGTGGATCTGCGTTACAAAATTCCTCTGGAGAGTAGCCTAAAACTGTCGCACTTTTCTCATTAAGATAAACACTTGTTCCTTTTAAAAGGTCAAATAGATACAAAATATGCGGTACGGTATTAGCAACCTTTTGTAGAAAGTCTTGACTGGAGCGCAATGCCTCTTCAGCTTTGCGGCGTTCCTGAAGCGCGGCTTGATATTCAGTAATATTTCGTCCTTCTGAGATGAGTAGGGTAATACGCCCGCTTTCATCAAGTATAGGACGCAGTGAGAAATCAATCGCGATCGCTTGAGCATCTCGACCTAAAATCTCAACTTCATAGCGAATAGATTCACCATTAGCAGCAGATGCGATCGCAGTTTTTAATTGCTCTTGAGTATTTAGAGAAATTGTCCACCACTTTGCTTCCCAAAAAGGCTTGCCAACTACTTCTTCGCGATTAATCCCAGCAAAGTCCAGTGCTGTTTGGTTGATTTCTAATACAATTCCATTCGGCTGAAGCAATCCCATAAACTGAATGGTTTGATTGAAAATCGCCCGGAATTTTTGCTCATTTTCACTTAAAGCTTGTTCTACCAGTTTGCGTTCAGTTATATCTCGTCCAACAGATTGAAGTTCTACAAGCATCCCCTGCTCATCAAATATCCCTTGAACAATCCACTGCGTCCACCGCACCCCTTCGCAAGCTATGGCTCGATTTTCAATGGTAATAACGGGATTTTCTAAGCTGATAGAATTTACCAGACTAAACACACGTTCCCGATCTTCTTCAAACACAACAGGTTGGTAGTGCTGGGCGATAATTTCTTCTCGCTTCAGTCCAAAAAATCGGCAGAAAGCTTCATTAACAAAAGTAACAGTACCATCGGGTAAGCCTCTAGCAATCAATTCTGTTTGGTCTTCGAGGATTGTACGATAACGTGCTTCGCTCTCTTGCACCTGTTTTCGTAAGCAAAGCTCGTCATAGACATCGCTAATATCAAATACTAAACCCTGAAGTAACTGAGTTTGTCCATCGGCACAGAAAACGAGGTTGGCTTGGTTTCGTACCCAAATTATTCTGCCATCGCGCCTAATCATCCGATACTCAATTCTCAAAGGCTCTCCGGTAGCAATTGTAGTGTTTACAGCTTGCCAAAGGCGATCGCGATCGCTTGGATGAGTGTAATCTAACCAACTATTAAAGAAACCAAAGTTCCAATCTTCGGGAGCAATGCCTAATAATTGTTGCAGTTGTGGACTAATATAAGCAACTTTTGTAGTGTTATTAATCGGTGAGACATAAACAACGCCCGGAATTTGTTCTACCAGAGTGCGATACTTTTGTTCTACTTCAGAAAGTTGTTCTTCTGTCTGCTTGCGACTCATGATGTTTTGAATTTCTACAATAAATTATCATTTTTTCTGTTAGAAATCCCGCATTAGAGACACACTTAAGGATGGTTGAGCCAACAGCGAGTCAGTGTGGCTTTTTGAAAGCTAAACCTGCCAGCAGCATACTGAAACTCGTACACTTAAGGCTGCTGTTTCCAGCCTTTGTAATTAAAATTAACGGATATTGAAAAAGAATACAGAATACATAATTCAGAACAAGAAAACTGTGGTGGGGGCCTAAAAGGCAGAGGGACAGAGGAGAAAGACTTACTGCAAATTCTCCCCTGTTCCCCTGCTCCCTTGCCTCTTTCTCAGATGCGGACTTGCTACCGTTGCGCTATCCGCTACTCTGACTCCAATTCTTTCTGACTTCTGACTTCTGACTCCTGAATTCTATTAGTTTTGATCCAAGCGCAGCACTGCCATAAAGGCTTCCTGGGGTACATCTACAGTACCTACAGATTTCATCCGCTTTTTACCTTTTGCTTGCTTCTGCAAAAGTTTTTTCTTCCGACTGATGTCACCACCGTAACATTTGGCTAGCACATCTTTCCGCAAAGCGGGGATATGTTCGCTGGCAATAACTTTACTGCCAATAGATGCCTGAATTGGCACTTTGAATTGATGGCGGGGAATTAGTTCCTTGAGTTTTTCTGCCATTGCCCGCCCGACGTTGTAAGCTTTATCTCGATGCACAATCATCGCCAAGGAATCAACGGGATCGCCGTTAATCATGATATCCAGCTTCACCAGAGGATTTTCACGGTAGCCGATGATGTGATATTCCATACTAGCGTAACCGCGCGATCGCGACTTCATTTGATCGAAAAAGTCAGTCACAACTTCCGCCAAGGGTAGCTCGTAAGTGAGGGTGGTTCGTCCTTGGGCGAGATATTTCATATCTTTGAAGATGCCCCGGCGATTTTGTGACAACTCCATCAAGCTGCCAACATAAGTTTCCGGTGTAATCATCTCTACTTGGACGTAGGGTTCTTCAATTCTTTCGCGATCGTTGGGAGAAGGTAAACGGCTAGGATTATCGATGTACAGTTCCTCACCTTTTAAGGTAATCACCTTATAAACCACCGAGGGGGCTGTAATGATTAAATCTAGGTTATACTCTCGCTCTAGACGTTCTTGGACAATTTCCATGTGCAGCAAACCTAAGAAACCGCAACGAAAGCCAAACCCCATTGCGCTCGAAGTTTCGGGTTCGTAATGCAGCGCTGCGTCGTTGAGTTCCAGCTTTTCCAAGGCTTCCCGCAAATCTTCAAATTGATCGGCATCAATGGGGAACATTCCACAAAAAACCATCGGGTTCGCTTCTGCGTAACCTGGTAAGGGTGACTCCGCTTTTGCCTTACTCAGGGTAATTGTGTCTCCTACCCGTGCATCAGCTACAGCTTTAATTGCCGCTCCCAAATAGCCTACTTCCCCAGCGTGCAGTTCATCAACTTGCTTTTGAGTCGGAGAAAGGACACCTAACTCATCAATTTCAAACTCTTTACCGGATGCCATTAAATGGATGCGATCGCCTTTTTTCAACGTGCCATCCATCACTCGGAAATAGACAATTACTCCCCGGTAACTGTCGTAATAGCTATCAAATATTAACGCTCGTAAGCGTTCATTTATCGTATTCGGCGGTGGCGGTATCCGTTCAACAACTGCTTCTAAAATCTCATTAATCCCAATTCCTTCTTTAGCAGAAGCCAGAATCGCCCCACTGCAATCTAGACCGATAATTTCTTCAATTTCGCTAATTACCCGTTCTGGTTCAGCCCCCGGCAAATCGATTTTATTCAAAACCGGAATAATTTCCAGGTTACTCTCTAACGCTAAATATACATTCGCCAAAGTTTGCGCCTCCACACCTTGGGACGCATCTACTACCAATAGCGCTCCTTCGCAAGCAACAAGAGAGCGGGAGACTTCATAAGAGAAATCCACGTGTCCCGGAGTGTCAATCAAATTCAGCACATACTGCTGACCATCTTTGGCTGTGTAGTTCATCCGGGCAGCTTGCAGCTTAATCGTAATGCCGCGCTCCCGTTCCAAATCCATATTGTCGAGAAACTGTTCCTTCATCTGTCGGTCTTCAACAGTGCCAGTAGCTTGTAGCAAGCGATCGGCGAGGGTTGATTTCCCGTGGTCGATGTGAGCAATAATACAAAAATTGCGAATGCGAACTGCGGGAACGTCAGTCATATACTATCTTTGCCTTAGCAGCAACCAAAGTTAAAAGGGCAATTTACTTAATGTATTTTAATGCTTTCTTAGCCAAGACGCTCCGGTTTTAGTGCTGAGTTCTGAGTGCTGAGTTAGGAGTTAGGAGTTATTATTCTTCCCCTGCCCCTCTGCCCCTCTGCCCCTCTTCACCCCATCTTTAACTTTCGATCTAAATAGGTGGACATTTAAGAATATTATGAAAGTCTATTTGTCGCTGCTAGTATTCAACAGCTAGGAGCGTACAATAAATGTAAATAAGTACATGTAGGGATCGTGTAGGGATCGCGGGCAATTGCGACTGCTAATTGCCCATAATCGCTGATTTATCGGCAAAATTTCTAGAGCCATTGTCTAGTCAGTTATATGAAAAATGCGATTTAAAACTTAAAACTGTTACTTTGGTGCTATTTCAGGGAAGTATTTAACTGTGCCCTTGAAAATTTTTCAGCGAATTAGCCCAAATAATGAATATAACTACTTTACAAAGCTTTAGACAAAACCAATTCAAAGAATTCAGAGTATATAAACCTATGAATATGAGAGAGAAAACTACCAAAGCGGAAAATACACCAGCCGATAAGGTAGAAATTGCTGTCCGCCTAGACTCCGAGTTACTAGAGCAAATTCAGCATCTCACCAATGACCCAAGTAAAGTAATTGAGGTGGCAATTCGCCAGTGGTTACGGGGTGAAATCCTCAGAGATGACGAACTAACGCGCACGCCTGTGCGTACTCCTGTTCCTCCTCGCGGTGAATGGAACGATTGACGCCATTATTTAACTGTCAATGCAAGTTAAAAAAAGTAAAGTTTGCCGATCTGGTTTTCAGAACACCAAAAAATACCCCATCAAACCCAAAAAAGCTGTAAAAATTTATGTATAAATTTCAGCGGCTTTAGTAAAATTACGGTCGGATACCCTTTGTCTATCCAACTCAATTAATGACTATTACTGCCAATTCCCAATTGTCGAATGTATTTTCCCAAAATCTGGAATCTATTACCAGTAAGACTGATGGCTTATTACCAACTCTAGGAGCCGAGTTGGTTTATACGCAAGATGGGGCAGGGCGCTATCTGACCTTTTGTTGGCAGTACAGCGAACTCCTGGGGTTAAGTACTGAAAAAATAGTTGACGATCTGAACCAGACTCAAACTTTTGTCCCGGTGGATAAGGTTACTTATTTGGAACGATTGCACCGAATTTTGACAAATTTGGTGCCAGAAAGGTTTCAATGTTGGTTTAGCTATCAGAAGGAATTATTTGAGTTGGACTTAGTGATTAGTCCGATTATGCCGAGTTTGGGAACCACTGCTACTACCGTTTTAGTGATGGGACGGTTAGTACAAGCGACACTCAACAAAAAACAAGCGCGCGTGGCATCAAAAACGCCCACACAAATAGAGTTGGCTTTGCGTTCACAGCAACACCAAAAATTGGTAAATCGCATTACCAGAAATATTCGCCGGACATTGGATTTAGATATTATTTGGCAGCAAACAGTTGATAGTTTGGGGAAAGCACTGCGGCTAGAACGCTGCATTATTTGTCCTTATCAGCCCTCAAGCCCAAAAGTGCAGGTGAAGGCTGAGTATCGCCAGCCAGAACTCAAATCAATGCTTGGCTCAGACATAGATATAGCTTCTGAGCCTGCCTTTGCTCAAGCCTTGGCAACCCTAGAACCAGTTATGATGGAAGTGGCTGGATACAAAGAGTCTGGGCGGCAGAAAACTTTAGTAGTTGCGACTTGCTATCAAGACCAAGCTAATGGATTGGTTGCCTTGAATTGGCAGGATGAATGCTATACATTAACAGAATCGGAATTAGAACTGGCAAAAGAAGCAGCAGATCAATTGGGAACTGCGATCGCTCATGCTACTTTATATGAAGAATTAGAAATAGCCCGTCAAAAAGCCGAAGAAGCTTCCCGCCTCAAAAGTGAGTTTCTAGCTAATGTATCCCATGAAATTCGTACCCCCCTCAACGGTATGATTGGCTTTTTGAAGCTGATTTTGGAAGGGATGGCAGACGATCCAGAAGAACAAAATCAGTTTTTGACAGAAGCTCACCAATTATCAATACATCTGCTGAATATCATCAACGATATTTTGGACATTGCCAAAATCGAAGCTGGGAAAATGGAGCTAGCTTATGCTCCAGTCAAGCTAGATGAGCTGTTCAGTCATGTAGAAGGTTTTATGCGTCCCCAAGCCGAAATGAGAAACCTCAGCTTTCGGATGCAAATGCCTGCTACCTCAGATGAAATAATTGTCCAAAGTAACTACCAACGATTGCTACAAGTGATGCTCAATTTGGTAGGTAATGCCATCAAATTTACCCATGAGGGTGGCGTTACCGTCAGCGCCGATTTAGTACTCAAAAAGGCGAACTTTCAAGATCAGCAATTTCCTGGCATGGTGAGAGTACGTGTGGCAGACACTGGTATTGGTGTTTCCTTAGACAAACAAGATAAACTGTTTCAATTATTCTCTCAGGTGGATGGCTCCCGGACTCGCCAGTACGGCGGCACAGGTTTGGGACTGGCAATATCCCAAAAGCTAGTGGAGGCAATGGGGGGCGAGGTACATTTTTATAGTTTGGGCGAAGGACTTGGCTCAACAGTCACATTCACCGTGCCACTATATCAACAACCAGTCATGGTTTCGTCTAATGATAGCGACTCAACAAGTAGTGCTGAGTGCTGAGTTTGGATACTTGGGAATACTGGGTTTTGAGTTTTAAACTTTAAAGTTTTTTAGTAATTATTATTTAATTAGGACTAGCCCTTTCAAGGTGAGTAAAAATTTTGCTCAAAAAATTCCTCTTTAATCTCTTAACTCTGTGTTCTCTGCGTCTCTGTGGTTAAATAAATTACTTTTAAACCGCAGAGGCACAGAGAGCGCAGAGAGAAAAACAGAGATTTTACGAGTCACCTTGAAAGGGCTGGTCCTATTAATAATCATATCGGGCATGGGGCAAAACAGTTCCGAGTTCCGAGTGCTGAGTAATATTCCTTACTCAGCACTCTTGAGGAGTATTGGGAAAAACCTTCCTTGTCCTCACCTCTTTACGTTCTCTTCAGTACTTTAAAGGCTAAAGTAGAGTAGGAGGGCTTGCACAAGAAATTGTTCAGCTAATCTAATATCTATCAAGTTGCTAAAACCAGCAGTGGTTAAGTCAAAAGTCATAAAAAACTGACACCTGACAATCTAGCGGCAATTAGATTTAGGATCGATTTAACAAAGCTGGAAAATAAAACTTTGGATAATGGTTAATGAGTAAGGGTGCGTTGGTTACAGGGATCGTTATTATTCAATGCCCCATAACGGCAGTTGCTCCACTTGGGGAAACCCCAAGACCCTTCGGGTTCGGCAGTCCCCCATCGACGGAAACCGCCAAGACGGGGGCTGCCTCACCGCACTGCCTCCCCCATTTCCTATGCCCATCCCTAACTTAGCAGGTCTAAACTATGGAACTCACAATTGACAACGTTGAAACAGTTTTAGATGAAATGCGCCCTTATCTTATGTCTGATGGCGGCAACGTGGAACTCGTAGAACTTGATGGGCCCGTTGTAAAACTGCGGCTGCAAGGTGCTTGTGGTTCTTGTCCCAGTTCGGCAATGACCTTGAGAATGGGTATTGAGCGCCGCCTTAAGGAAATGATTCCCGAAATTGCAGAAATTGAGCAAGTGGTGTAAAAGTTAGGAGTTAGGAGTTAGGAGTTATGAGTTTTCAATTAACTCCTAACTCCTTATTCTTAACTCCTAACTATTTCTATGTCTCATCCTCTCTACATTGCTTTTATCTGGCATCAACATCAGCCGCTGTACAAATCTCCTGGCAGCGGCGTTTCGCTATCTCCGAGTCAGCAGTACCGTCTCCCTTGGGTACGTTTGCATGGTACTAAAGATTATTTGGATTTGGTATTGCTCTTAGAGCGGTATCCTAAGTTACACCAAACGGTGAATTTAGTTCCATCGCTGATATTGCAACTCGAAGATTATATTGCTGGTACTGCTTTTGACCCTTACCTCACAGCCAGCTTGACACCGGATGAGCAACTTACCCAGCAACAGCGGGAATTTATTATCCAACACTTTTTCGATGCCAATCACCATACCTTGATCGATCCACATCCCCGCTATGCCGAGTTGTACCAGCAAAGGCAGGAAAAAGGGCAAGCTTGGTGTTTAGCAAATTGGGAATTGCCAGATTATAGTGATTTGCTAGCTTGGCACAATTTGGCTTGGATCGATCCGCTGTTTTGGGATGACCCAGAAATTGCTGCTTGGTTAAAACAGGGACGGAATTTTACTTTAAGCGATCGCCAGCGCATTTATTCCAAACAGCGGGAAATCCTCAGCCAGATTATCCCCCAACATCGGAAAATGCAGGAGGCGGGGCAGCTAGAAGTTACGACCACGCCTTACACCCACCCAATTTTACCCTTGCTAGCTGATACTAACTCCGGTCGGGTAGCTGTGCCCAATATGACACTACCCAAACAGCGATTTCAGTGGGAAGAAGATATTCCCCGCCACTTGCGGAAAGCTTGGGACTTTTATAAAGACCGCTTTGGACAGATACCTCGTGGTTTGTGGCCTTCGGAACAGTCGGTAAGTCCGGCGGTACTTCCGCATATTATTAACCAAGGTTTTAAGTGGATATGCTCAGATGAAGCCGTCTTAGGATGGACGCTGAAACACCTTTTTCATCGGGATGGGGCGGGGAATGTGGAGCAACCAGAATTGTTGTACCGTCCCTATCGCCTGCAAACCGCCGAGGGCGACTTGTCAATTGTGTTTCGTGACCACAGATTATCAGACTTGATTGGTTTTACTTATAGTGCAATGCCAGCAAAAAAGGCAGCAGCAGATTTAGTGGGACATTTGCAAGCAATCGCTAAAATGCAAAGAGATAGTCATAGTGAACAACCTTGGCTAGTTACTATCGCCTTAGATGGGGAGAATTGCTGGGAATTTTATCCCCAAGATGGTAAACCTTTCTTAGAAGCTTTATATCAAAGTTTGAGCGATGAACCCCACCTGAAACTCGTCACTGTCTCCGAGTTTCTGGAAGAATTTCCAGCTACAGCCACCATCCCCGGAGGGCAGCTACATAGTGGTTCTTGGGTAGATGGCAGTTTCACCACTTGGATCGGCGATCCCGCCAAAAATCGTGCTTGGGATTATTTGACAGCAGCAAGGGAAATGCTTGCAAGTCATCCCGAAGCGACGGAAGAAAACAACCCCGAAGCGTGGGAAGCATTGTATGCCGCAGAGGGTTCCGACTGGTTTTGGTGGTTTGGTGCAGGACACTCCTCAAATCAGGATGCGATCTTTGATCGGTTGTTTCGAGAACATCTGTTTGGCATTTACAAGGCATTAAATGAACCTGTACCGCCCTATCTCAAGCAACCAGTGGAAATCCACGAAGCACAGGCTAACCACGCTCCACAAGGGTTTATTCACCCCGTCATTGATGGTAAGGGTGATGAGCAAGATTGGGACAAAGCTGGACGCATAGAAATCGGCGGGGCGCGGGGGACAATGCACAATAGCAGCGTCATCCAGCGGCTTTGGTACGGGGTGGATCACTTAAATTTCTATTTGCGGCTGGACTTTAAAAGTGGCGCCGCACCAGGACAAGATTTGCCAGCAGAGTTGAATTTGCTGTGGTTCTATCCAGAAAAAACAATGGTTAACAGCCCAATTCCCTTGGCAGATGTACCAGATGCAGCCCCACTTAATTACCATTTCCACCATCTTTTAGAAGTTAACTTGCTGACGCAATCGATTCAGTTTCGGGAAGCTGGAGACAATTATCAATGGCATCCCCGTTTCAGTCGCGCTCAAGTAGCTTTAAATAATTGTTTAGAGTTAGCAGTACCGTGGGCAGACTTGCAAGTTCCGCCAGATTATCCTCTGCGACTGATTTTGGTGCTTGCAGATGAAGGGCGTTTTTCCAATTACTTGCCAGAAAATGCTTTGATTCCCATTGAGGTGCCTTAACACTCAATATTCTTGGTGTTATACCATTTCATTAAATACCTATTAACCTCCAATAGCTTCCGGTGGAGTCGTGCGATCGCTCACGACAAAGTGTGCGGTCGCGTGACGGCAACCGCCACTTAAACTAACTCAGATACTGAATGAAATTAAAGCATTATATTTTGCTCATTCGATAAATGCAGATTTGAGAGTAAATGCAAAAATAAATGCTTCAGGCTTCAGTAAAAACCCTTCCCAAGTACAAGCATAAATGGATTTGAGAAAAACACCAGTGATACCATTACCATACGTTAGAAAAAACTCACTTCTTAAGAATCGATATGATAGACAAGTAAATAAAATTTAAAAAATATTTATCGAATGGTAGATCAATCATCTGGCTTGTCCAAGGTCAAAGACTCATTAACACAAAAAATCTTCTTGGGTAATGAACCTAATGCAGAGTTAATTGCAATTCTCACCGTTTACTTTGTCCAAGGAATTTTAGGGCTATCGCGTCTAGCCGTTAGCTTTTTTCTCAAAGATGAACTGCTGCTGAGTCCAGTCCAGGTATCGGCGCTATTGGGAATTGTCTTCCTACCTTGGATGATCAAGCCGGTGTTTGGTTTTATCTCTGATGGCTTGCCTATATTTGGCTATCGTCGCCGTCCTTACTTGATTTTATCCGGGATACTGGGAACTGCTTCTTGGATAAGTCTGGCTACAATAGTTCATACTAGCTGGGCAGCTACCTTAGCGATCGCTCTAGGTTCTCTTAGTGTCGCCATGAGTGATGTCATCGTTGACTCGCTGGTTGTAGAACGAGCCAGAGACGAATCCCAAGCAAAAGCCGGTTCACTACAATCTCTGTGCTGGGGTGCTTCTGCGATCGGAGGTTTAATAACAGCCTACTGTAGCGGTCTACTACTCCAATACTTTACTACCCGTACAGTCTTTGGGATTACCGCTTTATTTCCGCTGATCGTTTCAGGGGTGGCTTGGTTAATTGCTGAGTCCCCCGTTAGCAAAGATGCTCAAGATACTAATCAGACCAACCCTTTACCCATCAAACATCAACTGGAGCAGCTACGCCAAGCCATTAGCCAAAAAGCAATTTGGTTACCAACGGCATTTATCTTCATCTGGCAAGCTACCCCAAATGCTGACTCAGCCTTTTTCTACTTCGCTACCAACGAACTCCACTTTGAACCAGAATTTTTGGGGCGAGTAAACTTGGTGGGAAGTTTTGCTTCTTTGGCAGGTGTTTGGATTTTTCAACGTTTCCTCAAAAGCATCCCTTTTCGCGTGATTTTTGCTTGGAGTACTGTCCTTTCGTCAATTTTGGGGATGACGATGCTGTTGTTGGTGACTCACACAAACAGGCTATTGGGTATAGATGACCACTGGTTTAGTTTGGGTGATAGCCTGATTCTGACTGTGATGGGGAAAATTGCCTTTATGCAAGTGATGGTTCTAGCAGCAAGGCTTTGTCCTTCTGGTGTGGAAGCAACATTATTTGCCTTGTTAATGTCAGTCTATAATTCAGCCGGAACGGTTTCCCATGCATTCGGGGCATTAATCACATATTGGCTGGGGATCACCGCAACAAACTTTGAGTCACTTTGGATTTTGGTGTTAATTACTAACCTCAGCACGCTGTTACCCCTACCATTTATCAAATGGCTACCTGCTGCTGAAGAGGAAACTGAGACATTCAAAAATGAGGAACAAGCATTTTCCACTGATTTGATGCCTGAGTTGATATTGAGAGAACCAAAGTCGGAAATACTAGAATAGTGTTATACAGCAGTTTTCAAGTAAATGAAGTAAAAAGTGCAGGACTCATAACATTGCACATAAAGAGTTTCACTTCTTTCGCTCTGCCCCTCTGCCCCCCTGCCCTATTTGGATGAAACCATTTTTTCGCTGGCAATAATATGCAAATCGATGTTTTTGAGCAAGCGTACCAATTTTTGTGTCAAAGATCCTTTGAGGAGCATTTGCCAGCGCGATCGCTGACTTTCTCCAATTACAATTTGGGTGATCCGATGTTTCTCGGCGACTTCAGCGATCGCATTGGCGATGTTACTGTTGGTAACACGAAGAAAAGTACCTTCAAATTCTTTACAAAGTTTCTCACAAGTGTGGATGTGTAAGCTTTCCTCTTTGGTGAGAAAGCGTTCTGGATCGGCAACGAACAAGGTATAAAGCGGCGCGTTCATATAGTTAGCCAACCTCGCACCCCGACGTAACAATTGCACTGAGTTGGGATAAGTAGATACACATACCAAAACCCGCTCGTGAATATTACAAAATTGTCCGTTAGGAGTAGAGGCGATCGCATTTCCTTCCACGTTGTCTGCCACTTCCCGCAAAGCCAACTCCCGTAAAGCAATCAGGTTGCGGCGTTGGAAAAAATTATCGAGGGATTGTTGGATTTTTTGCTGTGCGTAAATCTTGCCTTCTAATAACCGTTCTTGCAGCGTTTCTGGTGTGACATCCACTACCACTATTTCATCTGCTTCATCCATAATCCTGTCAGGAACCCGCTCACGGACTATCACACCTGTAATTCTAGCTACTAGATCGTTGAGACTTTCCAAATGTTGCACATTCATTGTGGAGTAGACATCAATCCCGGTGGCCAAAACTACTTCTACATCTTCGTAGCGCTTTTCGCGTGGAGAACCAGGGACATTGGTATGGGCAAGTTCATCGATTAAGACTAATTGGGGCGATCGCTTTAAAATAGCATCTGTATCCATATCCGTCAGCGTCATCTCACCGCGAGGATATTTCTTACGGGGTATAATCTCCAGTCCCTCTGCCTTTTCAGCTGTCTCCTTGCGTCCGTGGGTTTCCAAAAGCCCAACGACCACATCAATTCCTTCCTGTTTGAATGCGTGTCCCTCTTCCAGCATCCGATAGGTTTTGCCTACTCCAGGAGCCATACCAATAAAGATTTTATGCTTACCCCGCCGTCGTGCCGGATAAAGCGAGTAACTTGCAGAATTTAAAGGCGCATTCCCAGCCGAACCAGTATTAGTCTTATCTGACATTTATAGCACTCCTATTGCATGGCAAAACCATCATTACCAATGCCCAATGCCCAATGCCCAATGCCCCATGCCCATTTACTGATTTTGCTGACGATTAATATCTTGCAAGTCAAGAGCATAATTCAATCGGAGAACATTGACTCCCGGTTCGCCAAAAATCCATAAAAATCTGTCATCAGTATACTTATTAATTAAACGTAAAATCTCATCTTCTTTTACTCCTCGCGCACCAGCAACCCGCGTCAATTGCTGCCGTGCTGCTTTAAAGGAAATATGCGGATCTAAACCAGAACCAGAGGTATAAATTATATCGGCTATGGGTTGAAGATTTTCCTCTCGCAATTTATCTGCCTGTTCTAAAATCCGCTTAAGTAGTTCTGGATTGCTTGCAGCGAGATTGCTAGCACCAGATATGCCAGTTGGCTTGGCTTTTTTGCCTTGGCTATATCTAACAGTACTAGGACGAGGATGGAAATATCGCTCAGATGTGAACACCTGACCAATCAAAGCTGAACCAATTGGTTCATTACTTAGATTCCGCATGATGCTGCCATTAGCTTGATAGGGCAAAAAAACTTGACCCACTACAAGAATTCCCAGCGGATAGATGATTGCAGTCAACAACCAAAGCATTAGAGTTATAAAAATTGCTCTGATGGTTTCTCGAATAATAGCCATAAAAAGTTTTCCAATTGCGCCTAAAATTTCATTTTTAATTTTTAATTTTTAATTTTTTTGCCCCCCTAACAGGAGTTTATAAGATACTGTTAGCAACAGCATAAACAACAACTGGGGCAGTTACCACATTCAAGCACAGCAGGATAAAAATAGCGAGTGGTAGATGTTGTTTATGCCATTGCGACTAAACAAAGGATATCGTCAAAGCAGTGCTGAATGAAAACGATATTTATTCATATTCTTCTTGTCCCCCCTGTCAACAGGTAAAAGTAAAAATGTTTATTATTTTACTTTGGTCAAGATGCGATCGTTTCCTAGCGTCTCTACTTTTGCTATCCTTAAGCCAAGCCCACAAGTGTAATTAGTACATCGATCAACTTAATTGCAATAAACGGCGCAATCACCCCGCCTAGACCGTAAATTAAGATATTGCGTTGGAGTAACTGATTAGCTGTCAGCGGTCTAAACCTCACACCCTTTAATGCCAAGGGAATCAAAGCGGGAATAATCAAAGCATTATAAATCAACGCTGAGAGTACAGCAGATTTAGGGCTAGTCAAATTCATAATATTCAGGCTTTGCAGGTTAGCAGCGACAAATATCACTGGGATAATTGCAAAGTATTTAGCAATATCATTAGCGATGGAAAATGTCGTCAATGCCCCGCGAGTAATCAACAATTGTTTACCAATACCAATGATATCGAGCAGCTTTGTGGGATCGGAGTCCAAATCGATCATGTTAGCGGCTTCTTTTGCGGCTTGCGTTCCTGTATTCATCGCCACGCCGACGTTAGCTTGAGCTAATGCGGGAGCATCGTTAGTTCCATCTCCCGTCATGGCGACCAGTTTACCTGCTGCTTGTTCCTGCTGAATGATACTGATTTTGTCTTCTGGTGTGGCTTCGGCAATGAAGTCATCAACCCCAGCTTCTTTGGCAATGACAGAAGCGGTAATTCGGTTGTCTCCAGTTAGCATGATGGTACGCACTCCCATCCTTCGCAGTTGCTCAAAGCGATCGCGGATACCAGGTTTAACTATATCTTTGAGATAAATAATTCCATAGATTTCGTTATCTAAGCTAACTGCTAGGGGTGTGCCTCCCAAGCGAGAAACTCGTTCGTAGACAGCATCCAATTCTGGTATATCGCGTCCATTGCGAGAACGGACAAATCCTTTAATAGCTTCTACTGCTCCCTTTCTAGCCTCATACCCACCAGGTAAGTTTGTGCCACTCATCCGGGTTTTGGCCGAAAAACTGACTCCTTCTGCTTGACTAGAGTCAAAATCAAACCGTGCGCCCAACTTTTCTGCCAGTCGGACAATGGATTTTCCTTCTGGTGTATTGTCAAAGACACTAGCTGCCCAAGCAACATTCGCAATTTCTGACATTGAATGACCGTTGAGGGGAATAAACTCTTCCGCTAGACGGTTGCCAAGGGTAATTGTACCTGTTTTGTCGAGAAGTAAAGTGTTGATATCACCACAGGCTTCGACTGCTCGTCCTGATGTGGCAATGAGGTTAAATTGGGCAACTCGATCCATACCAGCAATACCGATGGTACTTAGTAACCCGCCAATGGTGGTAGGAATTAATGCTACTAATAAGGCAATTAAAGTTGGGACGCTGACTGGACTGTTGACATAGTAAGCAAGTGCAGGCAAGGTGACTACAACTAACAAAAACACTAAGCTGAGAACTGCCAACAATACTGTGATGGCAATTTCATTGGGTGTTTTGCTGCGTTCTGCCCCTTCTAACAACTTAATCATGCGGTCAATAAAGCCTTTGCCTGGGTCAGTAGTAATACAGATAATTAGTTCATCTGAGATAATCCGCGTTCCACCAGTGACGGAACTAGCAACGTCAGAGCCTGATTCTTTTAATACTGGTGCGGATTCCCCAGTAATTGCCGATTCATCCATTGAGGCAACACCCATGATTACTTCACCATCGGCGGGGATGATATCCCCAGCAACGACGTAGATGGTATCGCCCTGTTTGAGGCTGGTGGATGAAACTTCACTAAGTGTGCCATCGGCAGCAAGTTTTTTAGCGATCGCCTCTAACTTTGTTAATCGCAAGGCATCGGCTTGGGCTTTACCTCGCCCTTCTGCCACTGCTTCGGCAAAATTGGCAAACCAAACTGTAAAAAATAAAATCCCCGACAACAAGACATTGAAAACTTGCGGGTTCTTTTGAAGGGTTGGGCCAAATAGGTTGGGATCGATCGTTAGCAATAGGATGATGATTGTCCCTACCCAAACCACAAAAATTACTGGATTTTTGATTGCATACTTAGGGTTGAGCTTGACAAAAGCATCTCTAATTGCTCTTAAGTACAGCCACTTATTATTTGCCCTAGTCTTTTTACGTTTTTGGCGGCGATCGCCAGAACGAGAACTTGGGCGTCTAGCTTTGAAGTTAGTTGCCACTGGATTCATAAATAAAGTTTAGGAGCGAGAAGTTAGGAGTTAGGAGTTATAGGAACTTCTAATAAAAAAATATCCAACCTGTAGGATGCGTTACTAACGCATCCTACGAAACCGGATAATTTATAAAATAACGGCAGGAGCCAGGAGGAAAGAAGTAAGAATTAAAACTTTAGTTCTGAGTAATTACCCAGTTAAAAATAAGATACTGGTACGAGACGCGTAGTGCAAGATATAGCTGAGTGCCGTTAGCAGGGCGTTGAGCAATCAACACTGTCCTAACATATCTAACTACAGCTATATAAACCTTTCTTGCTTGAATCTCACACTTTTAAGTCTGGGTTACTCCTGCCTCCTGCCTCCTGAATTACTTTTTGATACTTTCTTAATTTCAAACTTATAACTCATAACTTTTCTAACTGCCAGATGCTAGTTTCAAACCCTCAGCTATGGGGCCTAAAGCCAGAACGGGAAAGAAAGTTAATACTCCTAAAACCAGCGTCACTCCAGCCGTGATCCCAGTGAATACCAGAGAATCAGTTCTCAGGGTTGCAGGGGTTTCTTGTACTGGTTGTTTGCGAGACATCCCGTCAGCTAGCAGCAGGATGGCAATCATCGGAATGTAGCGTCCTCCGATTAGGCTAACTAAAGTACTCAAGTTCCACCACAAGGTGTTATCCCCCAAGCCCTCTAAACCCGAACCATTATTTGCTGCTGCTGAGGCATATTCATAAACTACTTGAGAAATACCGTGATAGCCAGCGTTGCTAATTCCAGATAGGGAGATGGGATAAGCCAAAGCGATCGCACTGGGGATCAAAACTAGAATTGGGTGAATCAACAGCACTACGCTAGCGAGAACGATTTCCCGCTTTTCAATTTTGCGTCCTAAAAACTCTGGGGTACGTCCTACCATTAGTCCAGTTAGAAAGACTGTGAGAATTAAGTAAATAAATAAGTAAGCTGTTCCAGTTCCCTGACCACCCCAGATAACCTGGATAAATAAGTTGAAGAGAGTCGAAAATATTCCTTGCGGCATCAGAGAATCGTGCATCCCATTCACAGCACCAGACATAGTAGCAGTAGTCATTACTGCCCAAAATGCTGTTTGTGCCCAACCAAATCGAACTTCTTTGCCCTCTAAATTGGGCTGTTCTAATCCAAAGGCGGTATTAACTAGGGGATTACCTTGCAGTTCTCCCACGGCTGTCACTCCCACCAGAACGACAAAAATCACAAACACCATCCAAAAAAGTAGCCAAGCTTGTTTGATATTGTTGGCAAATATACCGTAGGTATAAATCAAGGCTGCGGGTATAGAAATCATGGCGAGCATTTCTATCAAATTAGAAGCGCCATTGGGATTTTCAAAGGGATGTGCTGAGTTTACGCCAAAAAAGCCACCGCCGTTCTCGCCCAAAAGTTTGATCATTTCAAAGGATGCCACCGGGCCTCTCGCCAGATATTGCGTCCCGCCTTCTAAGGTTTGTATATCCATAGTCCCAGCCAAGGTTTGTGGTACACCTGTTACCAGCAAAGCGATCGCGCCAATAATCGAAATCGGCAGCAAGATTCGCGTAATTCCACGGACGAGATCGACGTAAAAGTTTCCCAGTTTTCTACCCGTCAAGCCGCGAATAAAGGCAATTCCCACGGCTAAACCGGTGGCTGCGGAGGTGAACATCAAAAAGCCTAAAGCCGCTACCTGACTAAAATAGCTTAAGGTTGTCTCACCTACATAGTGTTGTTGGTCGGTATTCGTTACAAATGAAATCGTTGTGTGCAGCAATACATCCCAACGGATAGCACCGAAGCCGTTTGGATTCCAGGGTAATAGTCTCTGAAAATAAATCAGAAAATACACTGAAATAGCCATAATCAAGTTACAACAGAGTACGGCTCGAATATACTGCCAACCTGTCATATCATCTTTTCTCCGAACACCCGCAAGTACGAACATACTTCGCTCTATGGGGTTCATTAAAAAATCAAGCAGTGTTCTTTCTCCCAAAAAGACACGCGCTATGTATTTTCCGAATAATGGAGTGATTGCTATGACAATACACAGCGTTAAGCCAATTTGCAAAAAACCTTGTCCCATATATTTTGCGCTAAATTAAATTTCAGTGGTAGCAAGCCAATTCTTAGAAATAATAGATTAACTGTAGGAGTATTTGATTTCAAGGGATTTCCTTAAACAATACTGAGTACAAAACGCAATAATCGCACTCAGCATCAAATTAATTCCGAGTAATAAGTGCCTCGGCTGAAAGTAGGAAAATTCATAAGTATTAATTCTTACTCATTACTTTTTGTTCAGTAGAGGCTAAACGTCCCGCTACCGCTAACAGAACTCCTGAATATTTTCTGTTGTGACTATTTTCCAGATACTTATTAAAGTTTTTGTTAAGAATATTTAATTTTGACTATTAATTCATCTATCTCACTACTTAGGATTATTTGTTTATACAATACATTTTCCAAGTTTGCTAGTTTCAAAGAATATAAATATCATAAAGTATTTTTTAATGGGATTAGGGTTTAGGAAGATAGTGGTAGAGACGCCGCTTCTTGTAGCAAATACCCAGTTTGCACTCTCCAGTCTTGTGGAATCGTAATTTTCGGGTTAATTCTTAAGTTGGCATTTGCAGATATAGATTGCAGATAGATCGTAATTGGTAAATTAAATAGTTATACAGATTGGATAATCACAATTTTTTAGTAAATCATAAATGACGATGTTAAGTCGATTATTGGCTATGAGAGAAGCTATAAATGAGCGTGGAAGAACGTATGGGTTAATAACGATCGTCTTTGCGATCGTGATAATACTAGAATATTTAACACCCCCTGAGTACGTATTTGGCTACCTCTACACAGGAACGATTTTGTTAGCATCTCGATTGAATCGGGGAGCAGTTTTGGGGATCACTCTTGCAGCTACAGGATTAACATTGTTGAATTTGTTTGTTCCCGGAGGAGAAATGATTAATTCTCCAACGTTGGCAAATAGGTTGATTGCAGTATTGGCGTTGATGGTAACGGGTTGGTTAAGTTACCGCAACCACCGCAATGAAGAAGCGATCGCTTTTACGCAAGCACAATTACGTTCCCAAGAACAACTAGCTACCATGCGTGAAGATTTTGTTTCTACCCTAACGCATGATTTGAAAACACCCCTATTAGGAGCAATTGAAACGCTGAAATATTTTCAAAATGAGCAATTTGGTGAAATCACGCCTATGCAAGCAAAAGTCTTACAAACAATGGCTCGTAGTCATCAGAGTACATTGCAATTAGTCCAAACACTTTTAGATGTGTACCGCAATGATGCCGAAGGACTGAAACTACAGATATCACCAGTTAACTTGGTGACAGTGGCGGAGGAGATCGTTGCGACACTGACTGAACTAGCGAAAACACGACAGGTTTATATTTCTCTGCACTATGGTGAATCAGATTTTCGGAGCTTTCTTTGGGTAAACGGCGATTCTTTGCAACTTGGGCGAGTTTTCAGCAATCTCCTGAGTAATGGCATTAACCATACCCCTCGTGGCGGTAAAGTGGAAGTAGTATTTGAAGGCTATTCTAGCGACCAAGTGGTAAAAATACTCGATACTGGTTCCGGCATTACCGAAAAAGAGTTACCTCACTTATTTGAGAGATTTTATCAAGGAAATAGCGATCGCCACGTCTCCGGCTCTGGACTAGGACTTTATTTGACCAGGCAAATTATTACTGCTCATGGGGGTACAATTTGGGCAGAGAATCGCTCACCACGCGGGGCAGTGTTTGGTTTCCGACTCCCGGCTTGTCCACCACCGGGGAGATGAGGAGTGGGGGAGCAGGGGAAGCAGGGAAAGCAGAGGAAGCAGGAGAAAATAATATTCCTGACAAATGACAAATGACAAATGACCAATGACCAATGACCAATGACAAATGACAAAAATCTTACTAGTTGAAGATGATGAATTATTTCGGCTTGGTTTGCGAATGCGGTTGCAACAAGAAACCAGTTTGGAGATTGTTGCAGAAGCGGAAGATGGGGAACAAGCTGTAGAATTCGCCAATCGCTATCCTCTGGATTTGGTCTTGCTGGATATAGGTTTACCGGGAATTGGCGGGATTGAGGCTTGTCGCCAAATCAAGCAGAAGCACCCAAATTTACCAATTCTTGTTTTAACGTCTCGTTCTGAAAAACCCCTGATTTCACGGTTAATTGCCGCCGGGGCGCAAGGTTACTGCCTTAAAGGTATTCCGGCTGAGTCTTTGATATTAGCAGTGCGATCGGTTGCTGCGGGCGCTTCTTGGTGGGATCAAACGGCAACAACTGAAATTAGAGCCGCTTTTGAGGGGAATTCGATGGCGGTGCAGTCTGCAAAAACTGAGGAATCTTTAGAAAATCCTTTAACGAAGCGGGAGCAAGAAATTTTGGCACTGGTAGCAGCTGGCAAAAGTAATCAAGAAATTGCTGAAATTCTCTACATTGCCCCTGGTACAGTGCGGGTTCATGTCCATGCTATTTTACAGAAATTAGAAGTACGCGATCGCACTCAAGCCGCAGTCTTAGCTATCCAAAAAGGATTGGTAGCACCAGAATTGTTGATTAATTAGATTTATCGGGAAAGAAATTCTTTTAAGATTTTGAAAATTGCGATGAGATATTAGGTTGCTCTATAGGAATTTCGATCACAAACTCTGCTCCTTTGCCCACAGATGAGTTACAGCTTATATTTCCTCGGTGTTTTTGGACGATAATCTGATAACTAATAGATAATCCTAGCCCACTACCTTTACCCACAGGTTTTGTGGTAAAAAATGGGTCAAATAAACGCGATCGCAACGACTCTTCAATACCAAGACCATTATCAGCGATCGCTATTTTGACTAGATTCAAGTCTGTCACTTCTGTATGAATCCGAATTTGGGGAGTAGGCAGTAGGGAGTAGGGAGTTGAAGATTGATTCCCCACTCCCCATTGCCCCCGATCCTCAGAGAGTTCCACATTCCCCATTCCCCACTCCCCACTTCCCACTCCCTCTTCTATGGCATCAATAGCATTATTCAACAAATGCATAAATACTTGATTTAGTTCACTCGCATAACAAGTGACTAGGGGCAAGTTACCATAATCTTTCACTACAACAATTGCCGGGCGATCGGCTGCTTCCCTAAGCCGATGTTGTAACATTACTAAAGTATTTTCGATGTCTTCATGGATATTTACCCGTTTCATCTCTGCTTCATCATGCCGAGAAAAATGTTGTAGCGCCAGTACAATTTCCCGAATGCGATCGGAGCCTCTATACATTGCACCTATCAGACTTTGTAGATCCTTAATAATAAAATTCAAGTCTACATTTTTGGCTATTTGCTGAACTTTTGCTGTGGGTTTGGGATATTCCTGCTGATAGACTTCAATTATATTTACCAGGTCTTCCACATATTGACCAGCATATTGGAGATTTCCATAAATAAAACTGATCGGGTTATTAATCTCATGAGCCAGCCCAGCTACTAACTGTCCTAGCGCCACCATCTTTTCATTCTGAATTTGTTGAACTTGAGAGGCTTTTAAGTCGTCAATAGCCTGTTGGAGTAAAAAGTTTTTTTCTTGCAGTTTTACTTGCAGCAAACGTAAATTAATTTGATTTTCAATTCGCAATACTACTTCTGCCCCATGAAAAGGTTTTGCAATATAATCTACACCACCAACATCAAATGCCTTTACCTTATCTACAACATCATCCAGGGCGCTAATAAAAATTACTGGGACTTCACAAGTTTTATCGTCAGCTTTCAGTTGTTGACAAACTTGGTAGCCATCCATACCAGGCATATTGATATCTAGCAAAATCACATCGGGCAAAACCATTTGACATGCAGTCAGTGCCATTTTACCGTTTAAGGCTTTGCGAACTTCAAAACCTTGTGCAGTCAACATCGCCGATAAAAGCCGCAAATTATCTGGAGTATCATCGACCACCAAAATATTTCTTTTCTGATGGTTAGTTTGATTAAAATGCATTATTGATCAAAAGTTATGCGTATAATTATTGAGGATAGTAAATCCTTGTTTGAAATCACCCTAAAATTTGTTGACCGATTTCACCGAAATACTTATATTTATAGTTTAACTCTCACGTGGCTGGAGAGTTTTGCAGATTATCGAAGCTATTGGCCAGTTATCAACTTTAGCAACCCGATCAACTGCTGTAAGGATTATAGTAGCTAGCACTCCGTCCTATTTAGCCAAGGATCAACAATGAAATTTTTCCAAGATGTTACTTGATAGCTACCATTGAGGTGCTGAGTTGAGCAACTTCAGAGCCAGTTGTTGTTCTATGGGTTGAGAAAATAAATATCCTTGAGCAAAATTACAGTTTAAACTTCTCAATTGTGCTAACTGTTCTTCTGTTTCAACACCTTCAGCGATCGCACTCATCCCCATTGAGTTGGCAATGCCAATCATTGCTGGTACTAACCCCATATTCTCTTTGTTATCCTGCATTCGTTTGACGAAGGATTTATCAATTTTAAGTGCATTTAAAGGAAAGCTGTGCAGGTAACTTAAAGAGGAATATCCTGTACCAAAATCATCCATAATTAACTTAATTTTTCGCTGTTTTAGTTGTTCAAGAATTATTTTTATCGCATCGGTATTTTCCATAATTACACTTTCGGTAATTTCTAATTCTAAATATGCCGGATTGATTTTATTTTCATAAATTATTCGGTCAATTTGTTCTACCAAATTCGGCTGTAAAAATAACCTTGCACTCAAATTAACACTCATCGTTAGAGGTTCTGGTGTCACTGGATAATGTTGCCAGATGCTTAATTGATGACAAGCTGACTGTAATACCCAAGTATTGATGGCATTAATTAAACCCGTTTCTTCGGCCACAGGAATAAAGTCTATGGGAGAAATCAAACCACGAATCGGATGTTGCCAGCGCACCAAGGCTTCAAATCCAGAAATTCTGCCTGTAACTAGGGAAATAATTGGCTGATAGTAAACGAGGAATTCTCGCCTTTCAACAGCCCTCCGCAGGTCATTTTCTAACTCTAAAAGCTGAATAGCTTCCTGATGCATTGCTGGATTAAAAACGTGATAGTTGGCCCTTCCTTGAGCCTTAGCCCGATACATTGCCGTATCAGCATCTCGCAGCAAATACTCTGGGCGATCGTAATCTTTATTGCCCCAACTAATGCCAATACTGGCATTCATAAATACTTCATATCTGGAAAGTTTAAAAGCTAGTGATAACTGTTGCAAAATCCTTTCGGCAACTTGGATTGCTATATTGATATCTGTGATATTTTCTAAGAGAATTCCAAATTCGTCACCGCCCAATCGTGCTAAAGTATCAACAGGTATGATACATGCTTGTAAGCGTTGAGCAATGGCTATCAGCAATTCATCTCCCACCGGATGACCAAGGGAATCATTGACAACTTTGAAGCGATCGCAGTCCAAAAAAAGTACTGCAAACTGATAACTAGATTCTTGTTTCGCCCGATTTAGAGCATTTTCTAGTCGCCTAATAAACAAAACTCGGTTTGATAATCCAGTCAGGGAGTCATGCAGTGCTATATCTAGCAGTTGACTTTGCAATTTCTGGCGAGAATGGATTTCTTGCTGGAGTTTTTGGAGAGTTTTTTCTAGCTCTCCAGTCCGCTGTTTTACCCGATGTTCTAGTTCAACATTTAGTTTCAATATTTCTAATCGTGCCGATCTCAATGCCAGTTGATTTTGCACACGCACTAAAACTTCTTGAAACTCAAAAGGTTTGGTAATGTAGTCTACACCACCGACTTTAAAGGCTTTAACTTTGTCAAAAACATCATCTAAAGCGCTAATAAAAATTACTGGAATATCGGCTGTTAGCTCCCAAGCTTTAAAGGTCTGGCAAATTTCATACCCATCTACTTCTGGCATCATGATATCGAGTAGAATCAAATCAGGTAATAATGTTTGAGTTGCCGTCAGTGCCATTTGCCAGTTCAAAGCTTTACGAACGTTATACCCTTCCCTTGTCAATATGGAGGATAAAACCCGCAGGTTATCCGCCATATCATCAATGATCAAAATATCTTTTTTATTAGGGTCTAAATGCTCGTAATTCATTCTAAGTTTGTTGTAGTCAATTCCATGATTTTCTCAAACTGGTAGTTATTTGCTAAATCCCTGAGAACTTGAAAAACTTGAGCATTATCTGATGGAATTTGCTTGAGTAACTCTAAAATCAGTTCATCGCTACAGCTGGCTGCGGCATAGTGAAGCTGTTGGAGCCACTCAGGTGACATTTGTGATAAATGGCCCAGGAGTTCGGCAACACTTACAAAAATCTGTTTAGCTTGATTGACAACTACTGTGTTTGTGGTTTCTACTTGATTGGTATATTTTAAACCCAGATGCTTGCTCAGTTTTTCCAATAATACTTCCTGTTTGAATGGCTTGCGAATAAAATCATCACAGCCAATGGACAAAATTTTCTGGCGTTCTTCCTCAAAGGCGCTAGCAGTTAGGGCAATAATGATTGTATTTGTATTGGAGCTATCTGGCATTGTTCTAGAGAAGTTATAAGGGGGAGGCAAAGTTGTTGGCATCCGCGATCGCAATGTGGACGTACCAGAAGGATCATTTTCTATGACACCAGTTGTTTCTGGTGTAGAAGACTCTTGGCGTACAACTTTGAGAGCCTCACCCTCGCCTGAACCTGTTAACTCTTCTGCAAGGTATTGGCTCGCCGATGACACCAGTTGTTTCAATTTTGGGAACCTCCTCGACGTATTGGTTGTCCCATGTCCGATTTCTCTAGCTTTAATAATTCTTGTGGCTTCGTAACCGTCCATGACTGGCATTCGCATATCCATAAAAATCAAGTGTGGTTGCCAAGATTCCCAATTAGCGATCGCTTCACTACCATCTGTAGCTTCATTAACTTCAAAGCCGAGAGATGTGAGAATTTTAACTAGCAATATACGGCTTTCTTTGGAATCGTCAACTACTAAAATGCGGTATACTTTTTCACTAGGTGCTAAAGCTCTAATTTGTGATTTAATTTGGTTTATCGGGATTTCTCTAGGGCAAGTTAGAGCAATCTGAACATCAAAGGCAAATGTACTACCGACACCAGGCGTAGTGGTGACAGTAATATCTCCTCCCATCAGTTGCACGTATTTACGGCTAATCGCTAAACCCAATCCTGTCCCTTGTTGGAATTTTCTACCGATTTCGGTTTGTTCAAAAGCCTCAAACAGCAAGTCAAGTTCTTGTGGGGCAATACCACAGCCAGTATCTTGTATCTCAAAGAAAAGAAAAGAGGGATAAGAAAGATTTTGCTCCCCCTGCTCCCCTACTCCCCTATTCCCTTGCTCTCCTGTCCCCACTCTCACCCGTAGTGTCACCCTCCCTCGATCGGTAAATTTGATAGCATTTCCCAACAGGTTGAGCAATACTTGACACAGTTTATTTTCGTCCGTTTCTATGTATTTAGGAATATCTGACGCATATTCAAACAGTAATTCTAAATTTTTAGATGCAGCACGCAAGTGCAACATCTCTTCTAAGTTTTTCAACAAATGAATTAAGTCAAAGCTGCTGCAATTTAATGTGATTTTGCCAGCTTCGATTTTAGACATTTCGAGAATGTCGTTAATTAATTTGAGTAGATGTTCGCCAGCACGATTAATTATTGCCAAGTTTTCTTGATGTTCGCTAGATAGCGAATAATCTCGACTCATGACTTGGGTGAAACCAAGAATGGCATTGAGTGGGGTACGCAGTTCGTGGCTCATGTTAGCAAGGAATTCGCTTTTGGCGAGGTTGGCGGCAGCACTTCGCGCTGCTTCCCGAACAGCTGCTTGTTGTTCCTGTGCAGCAATTTTTTGCGATTGAATCAGTTCTTCTTGGGTGGTTTGCAGTTGCTCGATAACTTGCTGGAACTCTTCAGTACGTTTTTTTACTTGAGCCTCTAAGGTGCGATTGTATTCTGCTAATAACTTTTCTGTTTGTTTGCGTTGGGTGATATCAAAAAATGTGGCGATCGCAAAAGCAAGATTCCCTGATTCATCATAAATTGGCTTTCCTAAAATCTCAATGGGAGTAATCTTGCCACAACGGCGAATTTCCATATCATCAACCCTGGTGCTTTGCCCTTGTAATGCCCTTAAAATCGGCAGGCGATCGCTGGGGTAAAGTTGATCTGTCCCGGCAAGGTAAGCTTGATATACCTCTGACAATTCTTCGGTGTTAACTTGGGCGATTATTCCTTGACCGAGAATTTGCTGCCCAATCTGATTTGTATAATAAGGTTTACCTTCACCATCGATGATAAGTACACCTACTGGCATGGCTTCTAAAAATTGAGTTAGCTGACTCTGATTATGAGATAGCGCCTCATTTAAAACTTGCATCTGGGCATTCTTTGCTTCTAAAGCACTAAAGGATGCTTGGAGTTGCTTTGCCATAGTTTCAAATGATTTGGCTAGTTCCCCCAGTTCATCGGAACGCTGAATATCTGGTGTTTTCTCCCATTCACCTTGAGCAATTTTCTTCGCCGATCTGTTTAATTGTAAAATCGGCTTAATTACCCAACGAGCAGTCAAAATCCCAATTCTTGTAGCCACTAAAAAAGCAATTATGCACAGCAAAATAGTGATGCGGGTGTTGGCATTAATTTGCTCCATAAATTCGCCTTCGGGAATCACCGCCACAATTAGCCAATCTAAACCCAGTTCGTCCTTCCAGCTTTTTACCTGTACAAAATAACGCATTCCATCGGCACTAAAACTTAGCTGTTGCTTCCCCCCAACAAACTTAAGACTGCCAAAGCGTTCGATCAAAGACTGTGTTGTGAGTTTAATTAAATGATTTTGACTATCTAATGCTGATAGACGTTTTCCTTTACCATTAACGATCGTATATGGTGGCTCGCTAGTAGAAGAAGCCACTATTAACCCAGAACGTTCTAAAATAAAAGTTTTACCCGACTCTTTGACCTTTAACTTAGCTAAAAAATTGCCGATTTGTGACAACAATAAATCAACACTAATTACCCCAACGAATTTGCGATTTTTATCGTAAACCGGATAGCTGGAAGATATGGATAAAATTTCTGGTTTATCTTCCCATTGATAAATTTGACTCCAAACTCGTTTGCCTATCTTGACTGGATCTGTATACCAAGCTTCTACGCGAGGATCGTAATTTTTGACTTCTTGTAAATGGCGGCGATTTCCTTGCTTGTCTGTAGGATAAACATAGAGTTTGCCTATACCATGCTTGGCGCTAACTTCATTAATTAAGAGCCGGCCATTATCTAGACGTTCAACACCGATAAATTCACCTTTGGGATTGGCAAAGCTGTTATAGCCAACATTGAAAACCTGCATTTGTTTCCAAAAGTAATTACCGGTGGTTTGAAAGTCCGAAAGGTTAAGCAAACCTAGCTCAATCGCATCTAAGTTGATTTGATTAATTTGCTTCGGGGTTGTTAAATAGCTATCAAGATGCTGTTCAATGCGATCGCAGATTTCATTTTCTAATTGAGTAGCAAGCTCCCTTACCGCTTTTTGGCCGTTTTGATAGGAAAGATAGCCCACAAGTCCCACTGCACCACAAATTTGCAAGATAAAGGGCACAATCAGAACATATTTCAGGGGCATCTTGCCATAAACTTTGCCAACTAAGCGATTAAATGATTTGACGGGCTGAAGTTTGGATAACATTGTAGTTTTATTCTTCCCCAGCATCTACTAAGTGCATTTTGCTATGCCAGCTATATTTTATACAAGTACAACAACGACATATATTGCTTTTTATGAAAATTTTATATTTCTAGTATAAAACAAGACAAAATGCTTATACTTGTTTGACTGGCTGAATTCCTCCAATGCCTAATTTTCAAACTTTGCACAGGAGTAGTCCCCTATAGAAATCATCTACGTGGGTACGCCATCGCACCTGAATTTGCTCAGTTTTATCTGGCAATATTTCCACAAATTTTCTCAGATGAACTGAAATTTAACCAATAAGCTCCAGTATGCCATTCTAAAATTTAGGTCGCCATTGGCACCCAATCCTAAATTTAATTTTTAATTGCTGATGTGTTGATTTTCTGGACTGGAAACCCCTGGACTCGTACAAAAACTTATATTTAACTACAACAATTTTAGAATTGTCATGCAAATACACAGCATAAACAAAAAAATCCAAAAAAATTTACTTTGGATTGTTTATTTTGACGGAATATTAACTTTGTTGTATATTTATGTCAACTCGATCGCCGATTCGTAAAATTTTTCCAGCTGATGATGGGGGCAGTTGAGTATTAATACTCAATCTATAAAAGTGATTAAAAGGCGATGAAGCAACCCAATTTGGCAAAGTTGCTTGTCGCTGGGTTGTAAAGATTTTTTGAAAGTTTGGGTAAGCTTCCCCTAAGTAAGAATTGCGTGTTGGGACTATACAACGCTGACATGGGTTAACCCCAAAAAAGTCTACATCTCCCACTCGAAAAGAGACTAAATCACCTTGCTCGCTAAATAGCCGATCTTCCCAAAATGCTGGTACACCACCAATCTCGATGTTGGCACGCATCCGACGGCGCATTTCATCTACACTTAAACCAGGAAACCAAGAAGCTACCTCTGTCAATGTGGCTGTACTAATTACCGTTGGGCCAAGTGAGTGTGTATCGTCAGGAAAACCCATCAAAGAGTTTTGTCCCAATGTGACAGTAAACTCAAAATAATCATTCAAAATTGCTTCTAATGCTTGCCGTTCCTTATCTAGATGAAAAATTTGTTGTGAGTTGGCATCGGGGATTTGCAATGAGATAGTTCTATTTAAGAGTGCAAATTGTGCCCTTAGTAAATGGATTTTAGCATGACGCTTGCCATTGACAAATCTACCTTGTTTGTCAAAAATGGCAAACTCGCGGTCATACTGTAGTGCGCCACTGGCAAGAACTTTAGCGTTCTCAACTTCAACACCATCCAGTGATTTAACTGGATACAGTAAAATCTTAGCTAGGTAAGGCGTCACGTCGCTTCGCTCCAAATTCAAAATTCAAAATTCAAAATTCAAACATTTTAGACACACATAAATAAATAGGACTAGCCCTTTCAAGGTGAGTAAAAATTTTGCTCAAAAAATTCCTCTTTAATCTCTTAACTCTGTGTTCTCTGCGTCTCTGTGGTTAAATAAATTACTTTTAAACCGCAGAGGCACAGAGAGCGCAGAGAGAAAAACAGAGATTTTACGAGTCACCTTGAAAGGGCTGATAAATTTAGTTGCTCTGTATCCTTTTCGTTTTCGGTCATAGGAATATTTGGATTTGAGATTTGGCGAAAAGTCCTAGCATCTCGCAAAGAGCGAACTAAACTTTTCAAGACAGATTTTGGATTTTAGATTGGTGATTTAGTAGTCCCCAATCTAAAATCTAAAATTCTTTTGTTAACTATTTGAGCAATATTGTTTGTTAATTATGGATATACTGGCGATTTATCGATGCCGCCAACATGATTTAAAGGCCAGAAGCGAACTACAGCACGTCCAATAATATTCTGGCGGGGGACAACACCCCAACAGCGGCTGTCATAACTACTGTTACGATTATCACCCAATACTAAATATGAATCGGCTGGTATAGTCTGGGGTTTGGCCAAAAAAGGTGGCTGTGGCCCTGATTGGCAAACATCAATAACTGTGGTTTGCCCAGAACTGAGGTAATTGGCTTCTGGGAGAGGTTTGTTATTGATATAGACTTTGCCATCCTTAAGTTGTATTTTTTCTCCAGGTAGGGCAATTATACGTTTAATAAAAGCATCTTGATATTGTTCTTTTTGTAGTTCTTTTGTCGGTGAAAATACTACTATATCTCCCCGCTGTGGGTCAGCAAATTTATACTTCAACTTATCGACAATAATTTTGTCTGCCTCCCACTGGTTTGGCGTACCATGCAAAGTCGGTTCCATTGATCCAGAAGGAATCCAGCGTGCTTCAGCAACAAAGGTACGAATTCCTAGAGCTAGAACAATACTCAATACAATTGTTCTACCTAGCTCTGCGATCCAAGAATTATCGGGTTGTTGACTAGAATTGTTATCAGACACTTGATTATGCATGAAATTACTTAACTTAATGAAAGACGTAGGTAATTAACTCGCCTAGTGAGACTTTATCTGTTAATCTTAGCGGGAAAATTTTAATTTCCTAGTTATGTTTGCATCTTGACTACCAATTTTAGATTGTGGATTGGGAAGGAGGTAGGAGGCAGGAGAGATCAGGCTTCTAGATGAGACGCTCTCGCGTTCAACCCTATCTAATTGCAGTCCACCAAATCGGAGATTTTGTGGAGGACTTAAACTTCTGCTGCCTCTGTTGTTAAAAATAAACTTTTTTTTAAGGCGCGGCAAAAATTGGTTACTCCGATCGCGAATAAGTTTAACCTAAAAGCATGGTTTTCTGTAATACATAACTCGCTGTCTAAACTTGGTTATCCCTATGTCATCTCCAAAAATGTTACTGATTCGCCGCGCTCGCATAATCTTACCCGATGGTGAACTGATGGTTGGGGATGTGTTGACGCGCGATCGCCAAATAGTCGAAGTTGCGCCAGAAATCTCCCAAACAGCACTAGTCACTGAAATTGACGCAGAAGGCTTAACTTTGTTGCCAGGAATTATCGATCCGCAAGTGCATTTCCGGGAACCTGGACTAGAACACAAAGAAGATTTATTCACCGCCAGTTGCGCCTGTGCTAAAGGGGGAGTCACTTCCTTTTTAGAAATGCCCAATACGCGCCCCCTAACTACGACACAACAGGCTTTAGACGACAAGCTAGAACGGGCCTCACACAAATCCTTAGTTAATTATGGCTTTTTTATTGGGGCAACAGCAGAGAATTTACCAGATTTGCTTTTAGCAAAGCCAACACCGGGAATTAAGATTTTCATGGGGTCGATGCATGGTCAGTTGTTGATTGATGGTGAAACAACATTGGAGGCGATTTTTGCTAAAGGCGATCGCTTAATTGCCGTTCATGCCGAAGACCAAGCTAGAATCAACCAACGCCGCCAAGAATTTGCCAACATTCACGATCCAGCTGTTCACTCGCAAATTCAAGATAATCAAGCGGCGTTGCTGGCAACCCAACTAGCATTAAAACTTTCTCAAAAATATCAACGTCGTCTGCATATTCTCCACATGTCAACTGCCGAAGAAGCAGATTTGCTGCGTCAGGAGAAACCAAGTTGGGTGACAGCGGAGGTTACGCCACAACATTTGTTGTTAAATACTAGTGCTTATGAAACAATTGGCACATTAGCACAGATGAATCCACCTTTGCGATCGCCCCACGATAACGAAGTTCTCTGGCAAGCTTTGCGCGATGGCGTGATTGATTTCATTGCGACAGATCACGCACCACACACCTTAGAAGAAAAAGCTCAAGAATATCCCAATAGCCCTTCAGGAATGCCTGGGGTGGAAACTTCTCTCGCTTTAATGTTAACTGCGGCAATGGAGGGCAAGTGTACCGTTGCTCAAGTTGTGAACTGGATGTCTAAAGCTGTAGCTGTGGCTTATGGTATTCCGAATAAGGGAGCGATCGCCCCTGGTTATGATGCCGATTTGGTGCTTGTAGATTTAAATACATATTGCCCAGTCCGGCGCGAGGAACTTTTAACCAAATGCCATTGGAGTCCTTTTGAAGGCTGGAACCTGACCGGTTGGGCTAAAACCACCATTGTCGGCGGTGAAATAGTTTATGACAAAGGCCAGGTAAATACGCAAGTGCGGGGTCAAGCTTTAACTTTCTTGTAGCAAATATTGATTTAACCTTACTAAAACCCTGAATTTACAGCAACTACATAAGATATATTCCTCCCCAACCTTCATGCCAGATTGTGCAGGTGGGGTATTTCTGTACCTCACAACGTAGAAATTTGCTGTATTTTCTAAGTGTTTCAAGTTAAATCATCACAAAGACGCGATAAATCGACGTCTCTACGAAAGATTGACTATTGTAGAGACGGCGATTCATCGCGTCTCTTGCCTTAACCGAAGAGTATTGCGGAATGCGGAGCCTGGGAAGGAGAAAATATCTTCTAGGCTGGCTTTTACCTTAAGTTGACACCAATACTACCGCGTACTCCCCTCTACAGAGAAGCAAGCTATAGGTAGTGTCTCGTAGAGAAGGCACTTCGTTAAAAAAAAACTTAGGTATTCTTCCAGTCGGATAAGTCGGACAAGTCGGATAAGAGTAAACAAGTTAATGGAATGGGATTCTGATTCATCTCATGATGCTTGTCCATAGAAAAATAATCAAAGAGAATTGCTATGTCCTTCAAAATTTTGGCTTTAGACGGTGGCGGTATTCGTGGAATTGTTGCAGCACGAATACTTAAACAAGTAGAACAAGAAATTAGAACTCAGGGAAAAGGAGAGTTTTTACACGAATATTTTGACATGGTTGCTGGTACTTCTACTGGTTCAATATTAGCAGGAGGAATTGCTCTCGGAAATGAGAGTGATGAACTCATTAAAATGTATAAAAATAGAGGTAAAGATATATTCCCTCTGGAGATAAAAGAGCGCTACAAAAACTTTCCATCCATCATCAAATCAATTATTGATGTATTTTCTCCATCTAAATATTCTCATGATGGAATTACTAGCGTACTCAAAGATGCCTATAAATCCACAAGAATCAAGGATATCGAAAAACCCATTCTTTTGATTCTTGCTTACGATACGCTATATCGCAACACAACATTTTTTACAAATTGTCATCCCGATTTAGGAGACAGATGGTACGATGACTGCTATTTATGGGAAATATGTACCGCTTCTGCCTCAGCGCCCACTTTTTTTCCACCATATAAATTAGAACCTGTAGATAAACAAAAATTTGGTGATTGGGAATTCCCACACATTGATGGAGGAGTTTCTGCTAATAATCCTGCTCTTGCAGCTTTGAGTTTAGCGATGAGGATTAGCCAGTCTTCAGTATCTCCAGAAATCAAGCAACAATATAAACTAGATAATCTGCGATTGGAAGATATTTCTATTCTTTCTATTGGCACAGGTCAAACTGGTGAACCATATCAATATAAGCAAATCAGCAAATGGAGAGGCTTAGACTGGATCAAAAATCTGACTAACATTTTTATGGAACCTACATCTGAGATTGATAGTACGATTTGCCGACAAATCATGGGTGGATATGAGTCTAAACGTTACTTACGTCTTCAGTTTGACTTAAATGAGACATTTAAACCTAAGCCGAAAGAGACTTATAAAGATCCTCGGATTGTATTATCTCCAGAAGAGCGGAAAAATAAATTTACAGGGGAAAAAGTTAGTGAAGAAATAGATGATACTAATTCCGAGATTCTTCAGCAGTTAATAGATACTACGTCTGCATTCATTGAGCAAGGTCTTACGTACTATACCAGAGACGATTCCGGTTCTCCGATAAAAAAGGCGATCGCGTCTTTTATTAGAGATAACTAGCAAACTGTGTTATTATTTACAACTTTCTACAATTGGTTGGGGTTTGAATACCCATCCAATTGATCCCTACGCCTTGTTCAAGGCTTTTTTTGGCTCGTTCCATCAGCTTAGATAATCAAGGAGCGATGCCTACGGCGGTAAACTACGCACGTAAGCTCTAGCAAGAACTGCCTTCTTCGATAAATTCTATAAATTGTATTTAATTTACTAATTAAAATTTGCTTTTCTGATAAAGTTTAGTAAATTCAAGCTTTACCTCTTCTTTGTACTACTACTATCACATCGTAATAATACCTAAATTTTTTAATTAGTAATTAACGAGGAGAAGATATAAAAAATTTTTTAGCAACAAAATAGAATGTGTAATCCAATACATTTTTCTCAGCCCTGTTTTGTGTTGTTGCCACAGTATTTCCCGAATGTTTTCCATGAGAACTGAGGCAGAGAAAATAATATGTTTTTAGACATTTTAGCTAGCCTGCAACGGTTATTTGTTGGTTATATTCCAGCCGCTGTATTGGGTAGTTTTATCGGATATTTCATCGGGATAAATAGCATGATTTATCAGCTATTTCGGCTGATATTTCAGATACCACATAGTATCCCTCCTATAGCTTTGCTACCTATTGCCCTAATAGCGTTTCAAGAGAGTGATTCGGCTGCTATTGTAGTAGTTTTTCTGGGAACTCTCTGGACGATGATTATTAATACCGCAATAGGGATGCAGCATTTCAAGAGACAGAATAATAACTTTCGAGTAGCTATTTTTCATATATTTCATGCCTTGAAAGTTAGCATTTGGGTAGCTTGGTTTATCGTTATTGCCACAGAAATGTTAACAGGGCCAAGAGGACTTGGCTTTACCCTCTGGGATGCGTATAAAGCTGGCAATACTGATTATATAATCCAGGAAATCTTATACATCGGTATCATTGGTTTTTTGCTGGATCAGTTACTAGATTTTGCAGCCTATATTCTCTCGCAAATGGTTTCAGATGGCAAAAAATCTTCTTAAACTTTATCTAGGCTTGCGAATTGTACCCTGCCAGCTAATAGTTTGCTTGGCAGAACGTATTCCTAAAGAACGAGTTGCTACGACTTCAATATCAACGTTGACACCAGGGCGTAAAGCTTCGTCAGGAATTTTGAGCTTGCTCAAAGCTAGAGTAAAACGATTGTAGTCACGAGTCACAAGTTCTGTGGGAATATCCCCTTCAAATTCAGTTTTGTAGCCAGAAAAACCGTGTGAGCTATCTTGGGCGCGAAATTTTACGCGAAATTGAGTATTAATAGCATCAGACTTGGCTGCCAAATCAACTATTTTTAAGTTGAGATTTTGTCCGGCATCGGCAAACTCTGCCACAGCTAACCGGGTGACATCTTTTTTGGGAATGGCATGGTTAACGGTAAATGTTGTTAAGTTAGCCTCACTTTTGCTGTTACCTTCAACCCATAGTTCCTCAGAAAAAGTAATTTTTACTTGTTTGTTATCAGTTAAATTTAGTGTTACGGCTTGATTGCCAAAGCTGGTAATGGGTTGTCTTTCTTGCCAATCTATTTGAAAAGCCTCTTCTAAACGCTGTTCAAACTCTCGATAATCATCGGCGATCGCAGAACCAGGCGCAAGTAGAGAAGCTGCGCCTATGCGTTGATTCCACTTATTCTTCGAGAGTTTGAACTGTTTATTTATCAGTTCCGACATTGCTAGCTGCACAGTTGGAGTATCAGCTGCCAAAGGTTCCTTGCTATTGACAATACTCAAAGTTCCTAAGCGCCCTTGGCTACCATCGCTACCATCGCTGCCATCTCGCCCATCCCTACCATCGCTACATCGATAAACCTTTTCAGTACACTTGTAATCAGGGCTACCAGGAGTTCCCTTGCAGGTTTTTACTTCCCATCTCCGTCTGTGACAGTTACAACCCTCCGTACCGTTGCCACCTCTACCACCGCGCCCGCCTTCCCCACCAGTTGCCCGGATAGAAATAT
This sequence comes from Nostoc sp. JL23, assembly GCF_017115065.1. Classification (NCBI taxonomy): domain Bacteria; kingdom Bacillati; phylum Cyanobacteriota; class Cyanophyceae; order Nostocales; family Nostocaceae; genus Nostoc; species Nostoc sp. JL23. The sequence goes on along the minus strand of NZ_JABXKN010000034.1, from coordinate 17,313 downwards.
TCCGTAAGTCTGCCAAATTGCTGTAATAGACTGTGAGGGAACCACCATTTCCCCCATCTCCTCCCTTGCCACCATTACCGCCACTACCGCCGTCTGGTGCGTTTATGTCATGACTAACGCGATTGCGTTGGGAAGCACAGTCAGGTTGATAACCATCTTCACCGTCTTCCCCGTCTTCACCATCTTTACCCGACAAGTCAAGATTTACAGGTGAACCATTGACAAAAATATTTTGGTTTTCACCGCTGCTACCATCTCTACCCGATCGCCCATCGGTTCCTGCACGTCCATCTCTGCCATAATTTCTGGCTACTTTATAGTATTCATCAGAGGCAACGGCTGGACATAAAACTGAACCAGAGGCAGGCAAAAAGCTAGTAAATAAGCAGAATGTCAGCAGTAGTGGCAGCTTACTCCTAAAACCATTGTGCATCTAGTTACACCTATAACTTTAGTTGAATTATCTACTCCTGACGCTGACTTTCAACAATTTGCTCCCTCTTGTCCAGTAATTTTACACTCACGATGCACCTTAAATTCTGAGTTACCAGAGGTACGGTAACAGCCTGTATCGAACTTTTTCGGTGTAAGCGTCGTAGTCCTTGAGTTCTTGCTTCAAAAATTGTTCTTCAAAGGCAATCCTCACAACTAGTAGACTAATGGGAACGATCGCTAGCAATGCCGCAGCGTAAGACTCCAGCCACAGAGACATCCCAATCATCTCCAGAGTTGCCCCTGCATACATCGGATGCCGTACAATGCCATAGACTCCCGTATCAATGACCGTTTGTTGCCTATCTACCTGATGCTTCACCACAGGGATCGCGAATGTATTAGCTTTGAAGGAAGCAGAGATAATCCACCAACCTGCAATAAAAAAGATCAATCCCACAGCCGAAGCGATCGCTCCTGGCTTCACCAGCAGCTGAAATCGAAACACATCTAAAGGAATGAAGACAACCAAACCGAGGAAGGCAATCACCAACAAACTGGTAACGATCTTGTCGGTAAGTGGTTGTTCCTTTTGGATAGGAGGCTTGAACCGTTCAGCGAGCAAGTCCTGATTATCTCGGAAAACACCAATCATGGTTGCGATCGTCGCAATTTCGACAACGCCGAGGAATAACCAAGCACGCCACCAGTCGAACGTTCCTGCTGGCAAGAATAGTAAACCACCAAAGATAGCAATGTTCCAAACAATTGCGATTAGTACCTTTAAAATAAACATCGCTCATTTACCTAATGACGAGGTTAATTTGCAAGTGCGATCTAAAATAATCACCAACTTGAAATTTATTACAAGTGATTAGAATGAGCAACCTTTCGTTTTGCTGTTTCAACCAGCACAGAAATTACAAGTGAACTGAAGCCAATTATTTTAACCAAGGCATTAACTGCATGTGCATACTCCCATTGGTTACGATATCGCATCCAGTTTGACGGAACGGGATTAGTCAGCCACGTTGCAAATTCCGCGTTCATGGGGGCTACAAATATTACCCAACTGACAAGAGCCAGCACTAAAAGAATCGCTCCTCCTAACGTCCAATAAAATGTTGAGCCACGTTTACGGACGAGGAACGCCAACACAATTGCTGCTAGAACTGAGCCAATTTCAAATGCGGCACCAACTGAGCCAAAATACCGATAAACATTTTCAAAAACGGTTACTTTTACCCAGAGTTGTTGGTCAAATTGCATTCTTCGCGGTAGTTCTAGCAAATGAGCCATAGACAAGCTTAGACTAAAGGAAGCTAGCATGATTGTGATAAATCGCCACAATTGTATAAGTGTCATTTGGCTTTGCCTCACAGCAGCTACCATATTTCACCATATAATATGCAGATGCAATTCCATACACCTATCAAGTGGCATAACTGCCTCCTAATTTTCTCTTCTTGAAGGGCATTTTATTGCTTAATTGTCCCAAAGCGATCGCTCATAAGAGTAACTGGCAACTTGGGTTAAACTTGCCCATCTTAAAGCGAGGTAGTGAGCGTTGAAGTGTGACACACTTATGAAAAAGGATTAGCTTCTGTTATCACTTCTGGCAGTGGAATAAACTCTGTTTCATCTGGCACGCTAGCAAAGCGATAGTCGCGCCAATCAGCTTTAGCTTGCTCTATTCGCTCTGGTCGGCTAGAGACAAAATTCCACCATTTGTAGCGTGTACCTAACGGCTCACCGCCAATAACAATACATCGAGCAGCATCTGTAGCAGAAACCTCAACCCGATCGCCTGGCTCTAGAATAGCAAGACGATATTGCTCCATCGGTTCATCATTAATCCTTAATCCCTCTGTGACACTGTATACTGCCCTTTGTGAATAATCTGTAGGGATAGTGAAGTGGATGTTGGCAGACAACACTGCATCTAAATAGAAGATAGGTGAGAGAACTTTCACTGGTGAGGTATAGCCAAATGCTTGCCCAGCAATAAGTTTGATGATAACGCCATTCTCTTCCCAGGTGGGAAGGATTTCAGCCGGATAGTGAATGAACGTTGGCTCGGTTTCTTCGTGTTCAACAGGCAGGGCAACCCAGGTTTGAATGCCATGAATAGTAGTTTCTTGCTGACGGTCAAAGTCAGGTGAGCGTTCTGAATGGACAATCCCCTTTCCTGCTGTCATCCAGTTGACTGCACCTGGTTGGATTTCCTGCACAGTACCCAAACTATCGCGATGGATCAAAGCACCATCAAATAAATAAGTTACCGTTGCCAGATTAATATGAGGATGTGGTCGGACATCGATGCCTTGATTGGGGGGCATGACGGACGGGCCAAGATGATCGAAAAAGATAAACGGACCAACCGTTTGGCGATTAGGATATGGCAAACTGCGGCGGGCAGAAAAACCACCCAGATTTTTAACTTCGGGTTCAATCAGTTGAAGAATTGCCATAAATCATCGCAGGTGATTAGTAAATGCTGTAATTATTATAAGTATATTTACTTGGAAATAAGCTAATCTCGATGAGTTATCTGTTTGTTTTGGAGAGTTGATGCCAATGCGATCGCCTATTCTTTGATAGTTTTTTACTATTAGAAGTATTGTTTGCTAACCAGAGAGTCTTTTCACAAGTGCGATCGCTCACATTTAACTTTCTTAAACTTCTGATTAGATTTCAGTTTCCTACTGTTGAGGAAATTAATTGTAACCAATTAGCTGAATTACTATCAGATTCTGCAAAGCTCCATCCATTAGTGCTAGATGCACGAAGTCAAGCTGAGTATGCAGTTAGTCATATCGAAACAGCAGTACGCATAGATCCTCTCACAGAGGACTTAGCAGCAGTTGCAACAGTATCAAAAGATAGACCAATTGTTGTGTACTGTGCTGTTGGCTACCGGAGCGCAAAATTAGCCCAAAAACTGGATGAAGCCGGGATTAAGTGCATTTATAACTTGACTGGTGGAATTTTTCAGTGGGCAAACGAAGGCAGACCGATCTTTCAAAATGGTCATCCGACAAAGGTTGTACATCCTTACAATGCAATCTGGGGAAAACTACTAAAAGCTACTTACCATGCTCAGGAGTGTTGACCTTTGGACTAAGTACAGTTATGCGTAAAAACGTAGCGTTTTTAATGCAAGCCGACGCATTAACAAGGCCGCCGCCGCATTAACAATGCAAGCCGATGCATTAACAAGGCGGCTAACGCATTAACAATGCAGGGTATTGCCTTTCATTAATTCGCTAGGAATTAATGAAATGCTGCACTAAGAGCTTGTCAACATTAAGCAAGTAGAATAAAAGCAACGATAAAACTACTTATGCTGCATGTCTCAAGTTTCGATTGTAATTCCTACTTTAAACGAAGCAGTTAGCTTAGAGCGGACATTGCGCCAATTGACTTTACTTAATCCGCCTGCTTTTGAAGTAATAGTAGTAGATGGTGGCAGTGATGATGAGACAGTGGCAGTGGCAAAACAATGCTTTGGGTCATTCAATCAGTCGCTATGCGTACAAGTTCTCTCATCTGAACAGCGTGGGCGTTCTATTCAGATGAATTACGGAGCATCGGCTGCAACTGGAGATATTCTTTGCTTTCTTCATGCAGATACTTGGGTGCCGGATGACTTAATCACTGTAATAGAGCAAACCTTATTAGAGCCAACCATTGCCTGTGGGGGGTTCATTTCTCTGATGAGTGGATCTCAAACGACTCGTTGGGGCATCTCTCTACATAATTATTTAAAAACCTACTACGCACCACTGCTATTTAAGCCTCACCTGTTTTTTCGAGGATTGCGCCTGTTGTTTGGAGATCAGGTAATGTTTTGTCGTCGCACTGACTTTTGGGATTGCAACGGATTTGATGAGGCATTGCCGATTATGGAAGATGGAGATTTATGCCTGAAATTGGTTAAAAAAGGACGTATTTATCTGGTGAACCGCATTGTTCACTCTTCAGATCGCCGCGTCGCAAAATGGGGTAGCTGGAAAGCAAACGCAATCTACCTTTATATCGGTTTTTTGTGGGGAATTGGCGTTGATGCAAATTATCTCAAACAATTTTATCAAGATATTCGCTGATTCAGTCCCCAGTCATAGTAGAGATAGGAAATTGGCGTTGAGGCATTCATCGGCAGGTCTGTTTCTAGGTAAGAGTGGATATATTCTGGAATGGAGGATTTGACCTTAAGAAAATCTTGACGATACCATTTAAAGATTTTGCTACAGTAGAGTGTTTTACTATCTGAGTCATAACAAACTTTTTCAGGATTGTTAATGAAGCGACGGGTATCTTCATCTAACTGCTGAGTAACTTGTTGAGGAAAATAAGCTCCAGCACGCAGTAACGGGCAACCAACGGAAGCGCAGACAATTGCAAAATGAATTCGTGGCTCCTGTAATTTATTCCGCAGAATCTGGTTCTCTATTTGGGCTAAACTGTAATGTTCGTCAAATATATAATAAGCACGACGTTGGAAGAACCACAAAAAAGCCAACCAGTTGGGAATGCCTAAGATTCGCGGACGAATTGACTCAAGCGGGTATCTCTCCAAAATTGTCGAAATGGTGAACGCATTGTAAAGGTTGATCCACAATGCCAATTGCTCAGAAGTGTTGCTATTAGATGTAAAAGCCAGATTTTTTTGACTCGACAACCAATCTGCGATCGCTTGAGGTTGCTCAGTTTTCCAAGCAATATAGTTTACACGACCCTCTTGATCGACATACTGACGCAACAACCTGTCCCAAGGTTCAAAATCAATCATTATTGCTGTGTTTAGATGTTGGCCGTAGCTAAGGGAATTCTTTGCTTTCGCGATCGCAACGTAGAGTTGAATTTGTACAAGTATTTATTTAACGAATTATAACAATACTATCTTTGGCAACTTGAAATCAGCGATACACTGAGGAAAATTCCTTGAGGAAGCGTTGATGGCACGGTCAAACGGGGTTATAAGTGAAACGTCTGTAGAGGAATTGCCTACAGTTTCAGACAAAGATACGATAACAGTTGAAAATCCGCCTGAACCAGTGGAGGATGCCCAAGATATTGACGACATATTGAACTCACTAAAAACCTTACTGAGTTCTTTAGAAAAGCTCCAAAAAGTCCGGCAGGAAGTAGGCGATATCAAACCGTTGATTGGGCGGATGCTTGATGGAGAACTAGTTGCTGGTGAAGAACTTGAGCAACTAAAGGCAGGTGTGAGCAGTCTTTCTCGCCTTGTTCGTGCTTATAATGACCATCAAGTAGCGTTGGCTAAAGCACAACCTGCTAGAGACTTGCTAGATCAAGTGCTGAAAGAGCGTAAAGCTAATTGAGTTGGGATTGGGGATTAGGGATGAAATTCTTTGGATTTTGGTTGGAGTTCTAATTTCCAGTCAGATGTTAGGAGTTTGTAATCCTTAATTTAACAAGCGATCGCACTTTTTTGAGAGAATGCGATCGCCTCTACATTGCCTTGCTGTTAACTGATCGTCTAGACATCGCACCCCTGCTTGTTGTCAGATATCGCTGTAAACTGAAGGTATAAGTCAAACTTGCGGCTATACCCATGAATTCTTTACAAGACTACACCACTGTTATCCGTCCCGATAACAATGGTACATTTGTCGCATATATACCAGCGATTTCCGGTTGTCATGCTTGGGGACAAATGCCAGATGAAGCTCGTGCTGAACTTGTCTATGTTTTTGAAATGATTCAGGAGGAATACAAAGAACAAGGACGTTCTCTACCCGAAGACGTTGAATTGGTAATTGTAAATGCCAGCTAAAGCCAGTGAATTAGAACGAGTAGCACGGAAACTCGGTTTTGAAAAAGTGCGGCAGAAAGGCAATCATGCTCGTTGGCAACATCCAGATGGACGAGCAACCACAATTCCCATTCATAGCAATGCTGAAATTGGTAGTTGGTTGTTTTATGAAATTCTCAAGCAGTTGGGCATTACAGAAGAAGATTTTAACCAGCTAAAATAATTAGCACGTAGGCGTACCACTTCCCTACGGGACGCTACGCGAACGTGGAAGCAAGCTACGCGTAGCGTCTCCAAGAGTTGCCCGTCGTAGACATCGCACTCCTAATTCTCTCAGAAATGCGATCGCTATAAACTGAAGGAATTCCTCAAGCTTGTAAATGTGAAGTCGCTACATGTCTAAATCTGTGGTTTCATTTGAAGGATATCAAATTTTGCAAGATATCTATTTATGATGATGAATGTTGCACCTGCCATTGTAATACTGGGTCAAAATAGCGTGACAGTAGCACGCAAAATAATCAGCGTCTTACCAGGGGCAACACTATACGGTTTAGAGGGTCGCACATCAGAAGTTGATGTCAGCTTTACAAATTTTGGTGAGACGCTACGCGAGTTATTTATGCAGGGAAAGCCCTTGATTGGCATTTGTGCTGCTGGCATTTTAATTAGGACGTTAGCTCCCTTAATCTCGGATAAACGACAGGAACCACCAGTACTAGCTGTGGCTGAAGATGGTAGTGCTGTTGTCCCTCTCTTGGGCGGACTTGGTGGAGTCAACGATTTGGCTCGTCGCATTGCCGAAGCCCTTGATGTCAAAGCTGCAATTACGACCACAGGCGATTTACGTTTGGGCACAACGCTGTTATCTCCTCCCCCTGGATACCATTTGGCAAACCCAGACGATGCGAAGAAATTTATCTCAGATGTGCTAGCTGGGGCGCAAGTTAAGCTCGAAGGAATAGCACCTTGGTTGAGTGATAGTAAATTGCCGATAGATGCCAAGGGAGATTTGACCATCCAAGTTACAGAACGTTTGGTAACTCCTAGAGCTAACTGTCTTGTCTACCACCCAGCAACGATCGCGATCGCAATTAGTGGCATCATTGATGATGCAGTAGCTTTAGTACAACAGCTACTAGCTGATGCCAAACTAGAAAAAACATCAGTCGCCGGGATATTTGCACCCATCACCGCCGCAGCCGATCCCACAATCCACGCCGTATCTAGCGCCTTGGGAGTACCCACCCGCTTTTTTACCCAAAATCAGCTAGAAAGTCTACTTTCACAAGGTTATAGCCCCGCCGAAGCCGCAGCGATCGCCGCCACAGGTACATCCCCTTTATCTTCTCCTTCTCCTAACATTGCGATCGCTATTGCCCCTCAAGTAATTGACCCCAATACCATCGGTCAGCCACGGGGACGGTTAGCGATTATTGGCACGGGTCCTGGTGGTTCGCTGTGGATGTCTCCAGAAGTGAAGGAGATTCTCAAGTCGGCAACTGATCTGGTGGGTTATAAAACTTATTTAGATTTAGTTGGTTCTCTGGCTGATGGCAAGCAACGGCATGAATCTGACAACCGCGAAGAAGAAGCACGCGCAAAGATGGCCCTAGATTTGGCTGCATCTGGGCGATATGTAGCTGTAGTTTCATCTGGCGACCCCGGTATCTATGCAATGGCAACAGCGGTTTTTGAGGTGTGCGATCGCTATGCTAAACCAGAATGGGACAGTATTGACATTCATGTGGCCCCAGGCATCTCTGCAATGCAGGCAGCAGCAGCAGCCATTGGTGCGCCCCTTGGACATGACTTCTGTGCTATTTCCCTCTCTGATATCTTGAAACCTTGGTCTGCGATCGCCCAACGAATTGCGGCGGCTGCTGAGGCTGATTTCGTCATTGCTTTCTACAATCCTGTTTCCAAAGAGCGTACCTGGCAACTGGCAGAAGCAAGAAATATTTTACTACGACATCGAACACCAGATACACCAGTAGTATTGGCACGGAATCTCGGTCGGCCAGGACAAACGGTAAGAGCGATCGCACTTGAGCAGTTAACACCAGCAAGCGCTGATATGCGGACAATTATTCTTGTTGGTTCCACAAAAACCCGAACCATCAAACGCCGCGATGGTAATATCTGGGTTTATACGCCGCGTCGCTATACTCAACAATAAATAGGCGCGATCGGCGCTGTCAGCGAAGAGGCTAAAACCATAACACACCCTACTTAAGATTTACTTGTAAATAGTTTCTAGTAGTCTGTAAAGTTTAAAAATTGATGGGTAATCAAGTTCGTAGTAAGAACTTTAGTCCTTAATTTTCTAAGCACTTTAGTGCTTACTACAAACTTTTCATTACTAGCTTATACCAATTTAATGTGAAGTTGCACATATCTTGATCCCCCTAAATCCCCCTTAAAAAGAGGGACTTTGATAGATGTTTTTCCGGTTCCCCCCTTGCCAAGGGGGGCTAGGGGGGATCGAATTATATGCAGCTTCATAGAAAATTGGTATTAGACATTGTATTATTAACAACTTTTAAGTAATCATGTTCTATTTAGGACTTACGCAATAACTCTCTGAAACTCTCATTCCTTTGTGTCCTTTGCGCCTTCTCTAACGAGCTGACTTTTCACGTCATGTGGAAAAGCTAACGCGGAACCTAACCCCCCAGCCCCCTTCCCTACAAGGGAAGGGGGAGAATTCAAAGCCTCTCTCCTGCGAGGAGAGAGGTTTGGAGAGAGGTTTTCGAGATCCCGTGAAAAGTCAGCTCTAACGAGACGCTGCGCGTAGCTTGCTTCTCCGTAGGAGTATGCGGTTCGTTTTTCCATTATTTTGCGTAAGTCCTGCTATTTTCCAACCATAGAATTGTTATGATACCTATTGCATAAGCAATGATATCCTTCCAATCAAATACACTTCCCAAGGCAACAGCCAGAATCTTATATTTTTGCAATCCTAAGTTATTTACGAAATTAAAATATTGAAGAATCTCAATAGTACAAGAAAATGCCAAAACTGATAAAGCAACGATGGATGAATGTATATTCCAAAAAGCTTTGACAAAGCAATAAATTAGTATAACTACTAAAACGTCACCGATAAAAGGACGAATGAAACTATCATTGACAAAAACAGCAATACATATCTCTATTAAAAATAATAGAAGTGTGAGGTAAAAATATTTTTTGTTGAAGATAAACATGGCAATCAATAGCGCTCAAAAAACACTTGTTTTGACTATAAACCTCTTCAATTTTTTATAGACTCTGTTGAAAATTCTATTATTACTGAGTAGGTTTCCAAATGACAATGGGAAATAAAACTCTTTGTATACCCATAAATTTCTCTGTTTTGTCTTCCTTGTAAGAGCTTCTGCTTTCACGTTTCGGTGTTTCGCGCAGCCTGTAAGAGCTTCCGTCTTCCCTGTAAGAGCTTCTGCCTTCACATTTCGGTGTTTCGCGCAGCCTGTAAGAGCTTCCGTCTTCCCTGTAAGAGCTTCTGCCTTCACATTTCGGTGTTTCGCGCAGCCTGTAAGAGCTTCCGTCTTCCCTGTAAGAGCTTCTGCCTTCACATTTCGGTGTTTTGCGCAGCCTGTAAGAGCTTCTGCCTTCACGTTTCGGTGTTTCGCGCAGCCTGTAGCAACTTCTGCTTTGACGTTATCAGAAACAGACTGGCGTTATATAACAATACGGTTCGGTTAAGGTTTTTTGATGAAAATTTTAGATCGCAAAGACGCGATAAATTGCATCTCTACATCTGGATTTTGGGCTATTCCTGATAGACACTTACTTGCACTGTAAGATTTAATCGGATAATCTGAGCAATCGAGACTGTTTTTCAGGAAAACCAATGAACAAATTCATACTGAGTTTGCTTTCTTCTCCTGTGCTGATTAGCTCTCTTCTCTCTATGGGAGTAATGCTGAATCACGCACAAGCTATGGAGCCAGAACCAGGAGCCAAAACCACAGATCGTCTATCTTGTATACGCAATAAACATAAAGTGGGTTTAGTATGTGCCAGAGCTTCCGTATTGGCTCAAATCCCAAACTATCAGCGTGAAATAGAGTTTTCTCGAGAAGATGCTCCGATGCTGGAGTTCAATGATGAAGAAAGCAATGTGGCAATCGACTTATTTGGCTGTGATTGTCCTGCTTGTATAAATTCTTTGCGTCAGATGCGCGGGGCGACACCCTTAGTATATTAGTAAATCATTGATCTTTGAAGACGCGATAAATCGCGTCTCTACATCAGGGTTTTGGGTTGATCTGAACTGTATTAATTTATAAACAACTAGGACTAGCCCTTTCAAGGTGAGTAAAAATTTTGCTCAAAAAATTCCTCTTTAATCTCTTAACTCTGTGTTCTCTGCGTCTCTGTGGTTAAATAAATTACTTTTAAACCGCAGAGGCACAGAGAGCGCAGAGAGAAAAACAGAGATTTTACGAGTCACCTTGAAAGGGCTGGTCCTAACAACATCCACAAACTTTTCTAAGGACATAACATTGTTATGCCCCCACTACGTGTTTTATTCAAAATCAAACTAACCTAAATTGCTAGTTAACGATCCTAATTGATGATTAGCTCGATTTTTCGACTCGCAAACCAAAGTATGTCAAAACAAGTTCAGTTGAGCCATTATTGACAACTTCGTGTACTTCTCCCGGTTCGATGGCTACGCAGTTTCCCGGAAGCAAGGGGTATTCTGTACCATCAATGTGAATTACTCCTGAACCAGCTTCTACAAAGAATACCTCGCACATATCTTGATGCGTGTGTGCTGGTGCGGTTTGTCCAGGAGCAAAACGTGCTTGAGAAAAGTTAGTTAGGTGAGGTAAATCGCCGAAGCGTAACATCACCTTTTTCTTGATTTCGGCATTGTGAGAAACCGACTCTTCAGGCAAGTCTTTCAGGCAAGTGGTAATCATTCGGGTCTTAAATCATTAGATAATTCCACAATACCCCTAGACCCATCAATCCTGACTCGTTGACCATCTTGCAAGATCCATGTAGCACCACGAACATCCATCACTGCGGGAATTCCATACTCACGAGCAACGATCGCACCGTGAGAAAGCCTTCCCCCAGCTTCGGCAATTAATCCTCCAGCCCTTAATAACAATGGGGCCCAGCCGGAATCTGTATAAGGCACCACCAGAATCGTATCTCGATCGATGTCTGGAATGTCTTGTAAATTTCGCAACACTTTCACCCTACCTTCGGCTTGCCCATGACTGGCTCCAATACCTTGTAAAATTTGGTCAGAGTAAAGTTCAGAGGGAGCTAAGGGGTGAGGAGGTGTATGGCCGTAGACTAAAAGAGGTATTTGAATAATCTCGCTATCTTGTACAAATTGCGATCGCCTAAATTCTAATAACTTATCTAACTGCTCTATTAAGCTAGAATCTTCATCCCCAATTAGACGCCGCACTTCATCAAAGTTGAGAAAAAAGATATCGCCTGTTTGCCTAAGTAAACCAGACTCTAACCAAATCTTCTCTAAAGCCACAAAACTCCAACGCAATTCAGCTAAAAGTCGGGAATAAACTTCGGTGACTCGTCCTTTGATATCTACACGCCGTTGCACGAAAGAGCGTTTGCGCTTACTGGCAAAGATACTATTAATCGCGTCTTTAGCACCTGCTTGCGGTTCGTTCCCCTGCATTAACTGCACAAACATTTGCTGAATCATCTGGGGATTTTCCTGCCAAGTGGGAACGGAGATATCGGTTCCTACTTCGCTTAAGTAGCCGTAATCTTGCAGCAATTCGTTAAATGCTTGAAGGATCTTCTGTCCTTCGGGGGTTTGCTTTAATTGCTCAAATACTTGCTGTGGCTCAAACTCAATCAATACCTGCTTGGCATCTGTAGCTATGGCACTGAGCGATCGCAATGCCGCTACCTCTGGGGTGACGCTATGATCGATTTGCCCATCTTTTACCCGAAAAATTGCCTGTCTCAGGGCAGCACTTAAAGGAGCTAAAATGCTGTAATACGTTCCATGACGCAGCAACTCCAGAATAAAATCAATTCTTGCCAACAGTTTCGGTGGTTCCAAGTTATCTATATCTTCCTGCGCCAACTGCGACAACCCAGGAATGAAGCGTTTGTGATAATCTTCCTTGAAGTCCTTTTCTAAACTTAATTCCCGCTTCAACAACTTCCCTAGTCCTGGCAAATTTTCCCAAGTTGACTGCAAGGACGGCTTACTTAATTTAGCTCCTCTGGTTAAAAATTCCAGACTTTCCGGCGGCAATCCCATGCGGAGAAAAATGTCTCCTAAGAGGGAAGCATTAAAGTAAGCTCTGGAATAGTGCAGAGTTGCTGTTTTCGTGAAATCTAACCCCAAGGCGCGATCGCCTAAAACTAAAGTAAAAAATTCTCCCCAAACTCCACAAGTTAAGGGACGATTAATTGACCATGTTAAGGGGTGAATTACTCCAGGAATCACTTCAGCAGCGATTTTACGTGTCCAGATAGGCAACAGAGTAGTGATCGGTCGAGATTGCAACACCCAAAGCGTTTGCCCATCATAACTCCACTCGACATCTTGAGGAGTGCCATGATAACGTTTTTCGAGTCGGTAAGCTAAGTATGCAACTTGTTTGATTAATGATTGCGGGACTCGTCCTTGACCCTCTAATTGTACAGAGTAGGAATTTTCTGTTTCAACGACAAAAGCGCGATATTGTTCTGGTGTGACTTTTCCCGAAACGACTTGCGTTGCGCTGCCTGGAAGGGCTTCAATAATGATCGCATCGCCTTGCTGGGTAATGGGATCGCGGCTGAAAGCGACTCCAGAATATACACTCTGGACTTGTTGCTGAATCAACACAGCCATTGCTGTATCATTTAAGCCGCGATCGCGCCGATATTGGATAGCAGATGGATGATTGTAGGAAGCTTGAACTTGAGCGATCGCTGACTGTAATGCCTCTGAACTAGTAACATTTACAACTGTTTCATACTGTCCAGCAGCAGAAGCGTGTTCTGAGTCTTCTCCAATAGCCGAGGAACGCACCACCAAGGGAGATAATTCTGATGGTTGGAGAAATTCTGTTAACCCTTCTGGATTGTCGATAGGTGCTAGTACCCATCCCTTCGGCACTGGATAGCCCCAGCGCTTAATTTGAGATAATGTTGCCGCCTTTTCTCCGACTATGGCAGCATTCAACTCTTCATCTAGAGAAACCATTGTGCGAGCGCCGCGTAAAAATTCCAACATCCCTTGCGATTCTGTTTGTGCCTCTTGGGCTGGCAGTTTCATATCATCAGGAATTTTGGTGTAAATCCAGCCCATTAAACCAGCTAAGGCCACAGCCGCAAGTATTCTGGGAATATCGCTAAAGTGCAGAAGTGCCACAAACAAAGGAAAAAGCAGCAAAACCCCAAATTTGACTAACTTTCTTGATTGCAGAATTGTAAAAGTAATACCTGCAAAGAAAGATACAAATATCGCGACTAGTGGATCGTGTACGACAAATCCCCAGACAACATTTGTCGTACCTGCTCCTCTGCCTATCCAGTACCTACCGATTACCAGAGCGATTAGGGCAAGCAATTCCCAAAACGATCCATCTGGGAAGAAAATGCGGGTGAGTAAGACTGCCGCAACTCCTTTAAAAGCTTCTGACAAGACTGCCAGAATTCCGACAATTTTACCGCCATGATAAAAGGCAGCTGATACACTAATGTTTCCTGTACCAACTTGTGATAACTGCTTCCGCTTTAGGGCGTAAGTTATCCATGCTATCAGGGGTAATCCGCCCAAAAGGGGGCAGATAATTAAAATAACGAAAATACCCCAAGGTTCAAACATTCTGGATTTTGGATTTTAGATTTAAATTTTCCATCTAAAACCTCAAATCTAAAATCTAAAGTTTTTCTGAAATTTTTGATGGTTATTAAGGGGGCTTTTTCAAAGAGAATTCAGGAGTCAGGAGTCAGAATTCAGAATGGATGGGAGTATGGCTAGGACATGAACACAGGGGTTTAAAAATAATCCAAATTATAGATTTTAGAGGTCTACAATCAGCTAGTGGTTTGAATCCCGCAAGGAAAAGCATTCTGAATTCTGGATTCTGGATTCTGGATTCTGGATTCTTCTTCAATTACTAGTTGCTAAATGGACACTTGGCTAAGACGGAAACCGTTTAAGACAAGTGTCCTTCTAGACTACTAATGGTTTTAGTTTAGCGCATAGGCAGCTTGTAGCGCCCAGATGACGAGAGCAGCGATCGATCCCAGAAGCAACACGGTAGAGATAGTGACTACTTTTGGGGAATCTGCTCCCTTAAATTTCATAATTCCGCGATTTAAGTCGGACACAGCTTTGTAATCCTCTGTTGTTGGAGCATGAAATATTTGTCCGTTTTGATTGTAGTCCTTCTATTTGCGGATGATGTTAAATTCACTTTAAAAATTTAGGACTGGGGGCTGGGGATAAGGGGACAGGTGACAGGTGATAGGTGATAGGTGACAGGGAATAACTTGTACCCTCTAACCTGTACCCTATTCCCTTCTTCAATGCCCAATCCCCTACTATCATTGAAAAGCAACTCAGTATAAGAGGGTGTGAGTAGGTGAAAATAGCACTGAGCGTAATTTTGGCGGTCGTTGTGGGATTGTTTTTAGTAATCGAGATCGGATTGCGATCGCTGTTTGGTTTTGGTAATCCCCTGATTTATATTGGCGATGAGCAAATTGGTTATTTGTTGGCTCCTAACCAACGTACCCGTCGTTTTGGGAATCGCATTGAAATTAATGAATATTCTATGCGAGGTAGTCCGATCAAAAAGCTACCAGCACCTACTGGGCTGCGAATTCTCCTCTTAGGTGATTCTATTGCTAATGGTGGCTGGTGGACTGATCAGACTAATACAATATCTAGTTTGATGATGCGTTCTCTAGCATCATCCCCTAATAGTAATTATCAGGAAGTAGAAGTACTAAATGCTTCAGCTAACTCTTGGGGACCAAGGAATGAATTAGCTTATTTAGAGAAGTTTGGCAATTTTAACGCGCAAGTAGTGGTGGTATTACTTAATACCGATGATTTGTTTGCTACTCCTCCTACTTCATTACCAGTAGGACGCGATCGCAATTATCCCGATCGTAAACCTCCCCTGGCATTAGTGGAAGTGTGGCAGCGTTACATCGTCAAGCAAAAGCCAATACCAGAACTGCAAGCCGTGCAAAATGAATCAGGCGATCGCGTGGGGATTAATCTGGAGGCGATCGCTAAAATTCAAGCCTTGACTCGCCAATCTAACAGCAAATTTCTGCTGGTGATGACTCCCTTACTACGAGAAATTGGTGAACCAGGCCCCCGCGATTACGAAATTAAAGCACGTCAGCGCTTGAGCGATTTTACCAAAGCACAGCAAATTAACTATATTGACTTTTTACCGAATTTCAATTCAACTACCAACCCCCAAGGTTTGTTTCACGACCACATCCACCTCAACTTACAAGGTAATAAATTTATCAGTGAAGTTATGGAGCGATCGCTTTTGGAAATACTGGGAGATTCGTCACTTCGTCACTAATATTCGTGTTTTAGTTAGATTTCTGAGTATTTCTAACCAAATTATTTAACTCTTCCTGCATTTGACTTTGGACTATTTCATAACAAGTATTCACATAGTTACGATCTCTAGCTGCATCTTGACCATATCTTTCAAAAGTAATTGGATGACAGACACGAGTGTGAATCTGCACAGGTAGAGGAATATTTGGCAGAGGGCCAATAGACAAGCCCCAAGGCAAACCTAAGTAAATTGGGAAAACTCCAGGGTCAATTTGATATAACCACGGCAATCCCCACTGATGCAATTGTTTGACGAAATCATAGCAATCACATAAAACTATCAAGCTATCATGAGCGCCTACCGAGATTACAGGAATAATCGGAACTTCTTGCTTTAAAGCCAGCTTGATAAAGCCCTGATGACCGGCAAAATGAATTTTATAACGTTGGCTATGAGGACGAAACATATCATATTGTCCTCCAGGATATACCAGAACGCTAGCACCCCGATCAAAAGCTGCGCTAGCCATTTTGGGATGTGCAACAATTGCTCCGAATTTCTGGGCTAATCCTGCTATTTCTGGACTCACTTTCCAAGCGGAAGGGTGCATTAAACCATACACCAAACGCTCGGTTCCAAATCTAGAAAACCAATCGTACATCATCATTATTAAATCTGGAGAAGCCATTCCCCCATTATGAGAGCCAACCAGTAGTACTTTTCCTGTTGTTGGTATATGGTGCCATCCATCAGTTTTTACTTGAAAGTAATAACGGTAAAACCATTCCCATACAGGCATCAATGATTCAATAAACTGAGCATCTCGCTGTGTTAATGAGTGATGAATCTTTTTCGAGAATTCTGATGTTAAAGTATTGTCAGCGCTGACAGAAATATTCTCTACCTGTTTTGGACATTCCATAATTAGTCGCCCATCTTCCATCACTCTTGCAAGTATCTCTGCAACTGCTCTAAATTTCAATACCCCAAAAATTTTTTCACATTCTCAACAAGATTGATACTAGTCTTGGTGGTTTATTTTTATCCTGTTCATGCCACCACTCCTTGAAGTCTTCAAGTAGGAAGCCATGAAGTTTCGCTGTGTTAAAAAATTCTGATAAATGATGCACAAATGCAGGAATTTCAATAGACTCTTGCTGTCTTTGAAAATTAGCTTTTGTTCCTTGATATTGCTTGAATGGATGAAGCTCACAGATAAAAAAGTATCCTCCTTTGACTAATACACGAGATGCTTCTGAAAATATCAAGCTGAGGTCTTCGATGTGTTCTAGAACAAGATTACAAGTGACTAAATCGGCAGACTCATTGCCACAAGTCCATTGCTTGGTAATGTCTTCTGTAAGAAATACCACATTCGCAGACCTCACTTTCTCTTTCGCCTTTTCGATCATCTGTGCTGAAAAATCGATCGCACAAACTTTCATAGCAATTTGTGAAAGCAAAAGCGTATTTTTACCTGTGCCACAGCCAATTTCCACGACTGATTTAGGGACTTCCAAAGAATAAATTATTCCAAGAAAAACAAGAAATATGTTTTCTCAA
>NZ_JABXKN010000070.1:0-3711 GCF_017115065.1 Nostoc sp. JL23 | reverse complement strand
TGTGAAAGTAATAGATGGCTCGACTGTCTCCATGCCGGACACTATAGAGAACCAAATAGAATATCCTCAGCCAAGTACTCAAAAAGCTGGATGTGGCTTCCCAATTGCTAAAATTGGTGTGGTATTCAGTTTGGTGACAGGAGCCACCATTGCTTTGTTTATAGACGTTTTGAACACTCATGATATTAAATTAGCTAGGAGGTTGTACAGTTTTCTCAAACCCAATGATGTGCTTTTATGAGATAGAGCTTTTTGCGCTTATGCCGATATGTTTACTATCAAAAAACTTAATTGTGATGCTGTATTCCGTAAACACCAATCTCGTACAAAAACTATGCGAAAAGGTAAAATTGTTGGAGATTGCGACAAGTTAGTTACTTGGTATAAACCTAAAACTTGTCCTTCATGTTTAAATAAAGAGGAATTTAATGCTTTACCTCCTTCCATAACTGTCCGAGAGATTTACTACTACATTCTTATTCCTGGTTTTCGCACCCAACAAGTTAGCTTAATTACTACTCTTTTAGATAAAGCAACTTATTCTACTCTCGAAATTGTTGGACTTTACGGTAAACGTTGGGATGTTGAATTGGATTTGAGGCATCTTAAAACTACTCTGGGAATGGATGTTTTGCGGTGTAAAAGTCCCTCAATGGTACGCAAAGAAATTTATGTTTATTTACTGGCTTACAATCTACTTCGTAGTTTGATGTGGGATGCCGGAACTACTTACACCACTCCTCCATTACGTCTATCGTTGCAAGGTACTCGCCACCATTTAATTAACTTTATTCCCGAACTGTTAGCCGCAACTTCAACAAAACGTCAGCGAATTTATCGTACTTTACTAAAAGTTATTGCCCACAAGCCTGTCAGCGATCGCCCCGCAAGAAGTGAACCACGAGTTCGTAAACGTCGCCCGAAAGCTTACCCTTTAATGACGAAACCTCGGCACGAATTACGAAACCAATTGCAAACTGCTTAACCTGCAAGTGTTTCGGCTTTTCTTAGTGCCATTCGACTCTCAAACGAAGTTGCACCGAGAGGTGTGCGGGTGAATACAGTTGCTCCCGGTTTTATCGAGACAACAGCGGCTACGGAACTGATAAAGAGATTAGCTGAAAATGCAGGAACAGACTTTGATACTGCAAGACTTGGGTTGATGGATTCCCTTGGGGGAATTCCAATGGGTCGTCCTGGTCGCCCCGAAGAAGTTGCCGAGCTTGTTGCTTTCCTGGTCTCTGATCGCGCTTCTTATATTAACGGCGCTGAATATGTGATCGACGGCGGAACCATTCCTACCGTGTGAGACATCGAATGTTGAAGGTAAGTTCTCATTGTTTTGCAACCTGTTGCGGGTGACTCATGCTAGTTGGTCATTCCACTGGCGCGCCGCGTATTTCTGCATCAAGCCCTTTTCCGAGACTGATAGGACTGAGGATCTGAAAAAATTCGACATCCCGACTCTGGTGCGCTGTGACTTGCGAGTGCAGAAGATATTCACGGGAGAGCATTTGGCCGTATTTGCTGCGGTAGGCGGGGAGAAAGCTGCACCAAACTCTATATGACCTATCCAAAATCGAGTACATTCTTAATTATAAAAGAATTTAGCTTTTAAATAATTTGTATCATAAAAGCACAAAGGCTTATATGACTAATATTTGAAGGTAGGAAAAAATCTGCATTCATTGTCAACAAACCTCCTCAGACTTGAGGGTGTAGTCAGACTTTAAGAATACAATCATCAAAAAATTTTTGTAAAGATTTAAATATTTTTTGATGATTTGATCTCAGATCAAATAAGTAAACTATTTTTAAGGATTGCTATATGAAATCAAAATAATGAGAATTCGTTTGATAATTTTTTATTAAATATAGTTACTACCCAATTAGAGGGATGTTTACAGTTATAAATTGAGCTTAAATAATAGTAAATCAATCAAAAAATAAGTTTTTAACAGCAAAAATAAATCAGGAGAATAATTTATGTCTCTCTCAAAAATACTGAAATCAATTATAAATGGGGCCATGCAAGTAATCTCCTATATTTTAGGTGCAGTCAGTAGAATTTTTGGACCTAGAGATGATGATTACCCAGCAACAGGAGTTCAACCTTTTGAAGGTGATATTGCTAATAATGAAGATAGGTATTGAGCGTACATAAGCGGCTCAGTAAGTTGCCCATACTAAAATCAGGTAGCAACAACGATCGCTGTTACTGCTATTTCTTCCTTCTATTTAGGTTTTTAAAATGGGAGCTTTACTATCGAAGTGGAAAATCTCGACACAACTTTTTACAGGATAAAAGCATGAAACGTTTTACTCTCGCTACTTTAGCTGTTCTGATCAGTGCTAGCTCTATTTTGGCTCTTTCACCAAATGCTAATGCTGAATCTCGTGAACAGTACTGTAGGGATCATCGTTGTGATGGCTATAATCGCGATCGTAACTATAATCGTGATTCTGATCGCAACTATAATCGCGATCGTAACTATAATCGTGATTCTGATCGCAACTATAATCGTGACCGTGGTAGCTACCAAAGGAACCACGATCAGAATCATCGCCAACGTTACCGCTACTATGATCGCAGCACGCATCAGTGGCGTTATGGGTATCGCTAAATAACCCTGTTTTGTCATTCTGGGAGAACGCAATAGGTGAAAGGGTTACGGAGCTTGAGTTTCCACTTTTTATCTCCAATTTCAGTTTCTGGAGCGAGAATAAAGCCTCAAACCTTGACTAAATCAAAGTTTCAGAACTTGGCTCTTGATTATTGTTTTCCGAGAGTGGCAAAACAGGATAACTCTCAATACGGTTCGCTTAAGAAAGTTATCAGTCCAGATAAGCTGTTCTTGAAAGGAGGAGCAATCTGAGCGCCCACGAAAAAAGAATTATTAACTAAAGCGATCGCTTAAACTCTAGAATTCAGTTTGAAGAAGTGATTGTTCAACCTGAATTTTCCTGTTAAGTCTCTTTTGCAAGCTGCCAACCTTCACTCTTGTCGTGTAATTTTAACCAACCTCGCCATAGTACCTGGATACCCATAGGGGTTTTATGTCGATGTTCATTTCTCTTCACTTCCCCTGTTCCCTTGCTAAAGATTGCTCTTTTCACGATGATCTCACTTTTTCGCGTTGCTCCCGTTCAGTTCCCACTCTACAACTGGCTAGAAATAAAACGAAAACACATAGAACTTGTAGAAAGTGGAAAATGTAGAAAACTTGCGTTGCTGCCTTGGCAATCGCTCGCCAGCCACAATCATTTATACTTATTGTTTTAAAGGGTTTTTAGACAGTGCTAGTACAAAAACTGAATGCGTGTGCAGAATTCATTACAGGTGATGGCACTCGAATGCGAGAATTATTACATCCTGATAAGCAACCTTTGAAATTACGATATAGTCTAGCTCATGCAGTAGTGTCAATTGGACAAACTTCTACACCTCATTCTTTAACAACTTCGGAAGTTTACTACATCCTTAGTGGTCAGGGAGAAATGCACATAGATGATGAACTAGAGATAGTAGAAGCAGGAGATGCTATCTATATTCCACCGAATGCTAGACAATTTATTCGCAATTCTGGGGCAGAATCACTAGTATTTTTATGCATAGTTGATCCAGCGTGGCGTAAACAAGACGAGACTATATATTCTAGGACTTACGCATTGACAAAAAATATCACCTATGGAATCTATAGATGCTAGATA
>NZ_JABXKN010000119.1:0-37852 GCF_017115065.1 Nostoc sp. JL23 | reverse complement strand
CTGGCTTAGTTATGTACGGGCTGATTACCGTGATTCACTAAGCAACGAATCGCACTTCCCGCTTCCATGTGCCACCAAGCTTTCATTTTGCCGGGGACGCAACCAAACAGGTTTTTTACGCCCAGTGTTAATGTTAACTGGGCATGTGATTTCACTTTCGGTAGGTTAATCACTACGTCTGCTTCCATTGCTTCTTTAGACAGTCGCAGATGGTTAAAATTGTCACTGATGGTTTGGTAACGCTGACCATGAAAATCGATGATGGGAAGATTGAGTTCTTCTAAAATAGGCAGATAGCCATTTGCTATTGCTACGCCCTTGGCACTACCAAAAGCAGGACTATCGCCCAAAAATGGCTTACCGCCAACCTCAATTACCATTTGGGCAACTTCATAAACTAGTTCGGCACGGGTAATACACTCTTTACCAGGACGCGATCCTGTAAGTAGATTTGGTTTGAGTAAAACGCGATCGCCTTTTTTTACAAACGCTGCCATTCCTCCAAAAGGTTCCAGGAGAATCACTAAGGATTCTCGTAAAGCCTCTCGTTCGTAAGATGTAGCCCGAATGAGACTAACAGATGGTTTTTGAGTCTGCATGGTATAGGTAGGGGATAGGGAATAGGGGACAGGGAACAGGCAATAGAGGATAGTAACCTATAACCTGTAACCCATAACCCATAACCTATTATTCTGTTTTGAGTGGTAAGATACCACTCATTTGTTCTAGATTTAACACTGTGGCTAAATCTGTTTCACTCATCAATCCTCGTTCTAAAACAATTTGGCGCAGGGATTTACCAGTTTCTAAAGATTCTTTGGCGACAGCTGCGGCATTTAAATAACCAATGTGGGTATTGAGTGCAGTTACTAAAGCTAAACTGCCTTCGGCATAAGCTAAACAACGTTCCTGATTAGCAGTAATTCCCTCAATGCAGCGTTCGGTGAGTACCGCAATGGTATTGCCGAGAATTTCGATACTGTGAATTAGGTTATAGGCAATTAGCGGCATCATCACATTTAGTTCTAATTGTCCGGCTTGTGCGGCTAAAGCGATCGCACTGTCGTAACCCATCACCTGAAAACACACCATTGATGTCATCTCTGCCATGACTGGGTTATATTTCCCTGGCATAATCGATGAACCAGGTTGCACTGGTGGGAGTTGAATTTCTTTCAAACCAGTTTTTGGTCCCGAATCCATCAGCCGTAAATCATGAGAGATTTTGACTAAATCCTGGGCTAAGTTGCGTAAAGCACCGGAAACATTTACAAATGGAGCCATACTTTGCATGGCTGCCATGAGATGGGGCGCAGGTTCTAAAGGAGTATCAATCAATTCTGAGAGAACTTCTACCACACGGGCGCGATATAGAGGATGAGTATTTAACCCCGTTCCCGCTGCACTACCTCCCAAACCCAGTACCATCAAATCTCCAGAGGCGGTATAAATCCGATTTTGATGTTCTGTAAGAATTTGCGCCCAAGCGCGAAAATTTTCACCCAAACGCACGGGTACAGCGTCTTGTAAGTGGGTTCTGCCAGATTTGACGATATCTTGAAATTCTACAGCTTTGTTTTCTAAAGATGCGATCGCACCATCTATTGCTGGGTGTAATGTCTTGGATAATGCCAATAATCCACCAATCCGAATTGCAGTAGGAATCACATCATTGGTAGACTGTCCATAATTAACGTGGTCATTAGGACTAACACGTTTGTAATTGCCCTTTTCTTCACCAAGAATTTCTAAGGCGCGATTTGCCAAAACTTCGTTGACATTCATGTGGTGGGATGTTCCAGCACCCGCCTGATAAACATCCACGACAAATTGATCACGGAACTTACCAGCTAAGATTTCATCAGTTGCTTGCACAATCGCCTGACTAATATCTTGGGGAATGCAATTTAGTTCTCCATTGACAATTGCTGTAGCTTTTTTAATGATTAACCCAGCATTTACGTAAGTAGCTAGAGGCTTAATGCCGCTAATGGGGAAGTTTTCAATCGCCCGTAGCGTTTGGATACCGTAATAAACGCTACTAGCAATTTGGCGATCGCCCATCGAATCGCGTTCGATGCGGAATTGGGAATCTGTGTGTTCAGTCATAGTATTGTTTTAGGAGAGCTACAGAAAACAAATTTTCCCACGCAGCCACACTCAGATACACTAATCTGCATATATTTTGCATATTTGCTTGGCTGCTTGTTGCTTTAGAGTTGTTAATTTTGAAGTTTTATTTTTGAATTCCTTATGACCATACCCAACTGGATTACCTTCTCTCGCCTATTGGGGATACCATTTCTGCTTTACGGTTTATATAATCCCACACCTCAAGCTCAGTGGATATGTTTAGCGATCTTTCTCGTTGCTGCATTGACTGATTGGTTAGACGGCTATTTGGCGCGGAAACTCAACCAAATTAGTGAGTTGGGCAAATTTCTCGATCCCTTAGTGGATAAACTTCTGGTACTTGCGCCATTGCTGGTTTTTATTGAATTAGGAAAAGTGCCAGCTTGGGGAGTGTTTTTGATTTTAGCGCGGGAATTAGCGATCGCTGGTTGGCGGGTGAATCAAACGACAATTACCGGAGCGAATATTTGGGGTAAACTCAAAACTGTTAGTCAAATAGTTGCGATCGCACTTCTGATTGCGCCTCTGGGTGAAGTGTGGCAAACTCCCTCTCTAATTGCCTTTTGGGTTTCCGTCGCCCTGACTTTAATCTCTGGGGGTATTTATCTTTTGCCGCAAAAAGCTAGCACTGAACACGAATGAAACTGCAATATAGTATTGTAATTCAGTGGTCGGTGGAAGATAAAAAGTACATTGTCAGCCTACCTAAGTTTGGCCCATACACACACACTCACGGAGATACCTACGCTGATGCTCTCAATAATGGTGAAGAAGTGCTAGAACTTTTGATTGAAGATTACCAAGCACAAGGAAAACCACTACCAGAGCCTTTGACTGCAAACATTTCCTTTCAGTTTATCCAATCCTTACCCTAATTATTAGCACTCTGTTGCCTTGACGTTAATATCTGGAGCAATTTACCTCATACTACAAATTCCAACTAGGGAAAATATACCTTTAAGTACAAAGTGAAACCAAAAAAGCTCCACGGGACTAATGTTTTTTTATTTGGAAGTCTCTTTAAACTCGGAAGTTGAGCCTCTGAACTCGGAAGTTGAACCTCTGAACTCGGAAGTTGAACCTCTGAACTCGGAAGTTGCACCTTTGAACTCGGAAGTTGCACCTTTGAACTCGGAAGTTGCACCTTTGAACTTGGAAGTTGCACCTTTGAACTCGGAACTTGAAGATCAAAAGTTTAAAACTCGGAATTTTTAGAATTCGCAAACAAATAAAGAGTCGAGTTGAACAAATATGAGAGGCAATTTAGCGCCTCACATTGACACTGCTACTACTTTATTTCTCAAAATCATAGCTAGGTAAGCCAGTAACATCAGTTTGCAGAGCAAATAAATCACCTGAGTAGAAACTTTTTTCAATCTCCCCTTGGCTGAGTCCAACTGAAGCAGTGGTAATATAGAGTGTTTGCAAATCTTTGCCGCCAAAGGTGCAACTCGTTACGAGTGGAACAGGTAGTTTTATCCGCAATATCTCTTCACCCTTGGGGTTGAAACGAATCACACACCATCCATCCCACATAGCTGACCAAATATTTCCTTGACTATCTATTGTCAAGCCATCTGGGTAGAAAGATTCATGAGTTAAATCAACAAAAATCCGACGATTAGTAATGTTACCTGTTACTGAATTAAAGTCGAAAGCATATATTTTTTGTTGAGGAGAATCACTCAAATAAAACGTTTTTTGATCGGGACTCCACCCCAGACCATTAGAGATAGTCAATCCCATTTCCATCAAATGCAATGAACCATCACGATCATAGCGATAGAGGTTAGCCTGGGGTTTTTCTAAAGAACACATTGAGCCAATCCAAAAGCGGCCTTGGGGGTCACATTTGCCATCATTAAAACGGTTGTCTGGCAGATTTCCTTCAATCTCCAAAATGGGTGTAACTTCACCTGTTTGGGTATTGAGAAATGCCAAGTGATGACGCAGTGCCATAATTAATCTATCTTTCCCTGCTGTTGCGATCGCGCCTACGACATCTCCCACATCAAAAAACAAGGCTTTCCCTGTCGCCGGATTTAACTGATGTACCCGATGGTTGTAGATATCAACCCAGTAAATTAGGTTTTGGGTAGAGTCCCACATGGGACCTTCACCCAAGCGGGCACGGCACTCTAGTACATTGTGGAGTGGATATTGCACAACCTGGCTCATATTATCAACCAACAATAGTATTTACAGAAACTAGTTTCAGTAGTCTTCAGGCAATTTTAAAAAAGGTTTCTCTGACTAATAAAGAAAATTTTCATTCCTGTCTCAGTAAATACTAAAAATGCAATTTATCGCGTCTTTCCCAGGTAGAAGAAAATATTTTTGATTTTGATTCAACCTTTACTGCGATCCGTTAACTTAAAATTAGTCGGTCAGGATTCCCGTTATGTACCAAACAGACCCGCCGCGACCTCCAAAAGAAACCCTACCCACCATGTACGATCTTCCCAGTGAATACCCGGAGGACTCTGGTTTGCCTGACGAATTTCACCTTTTTCAGCCCCAACTTTTGCGCGAAACCTTCTGTCCACCTAACTATCCAGCAGAGGAAGTATTTGTTGCCAGTGACTTAAACCTTTACTATGACCTGCGGCATACACTGTGGTACAAACGCCCAGACTGGTTTGCTGCTGTGGGAGTTTCGCGTCTCTACGAACAACAAAACTTGCGTCTCAGTTATGTAATCTGGCAAGAAGGGGTTGCTCCTTTTGTAATGGTAGAATTGCTTTCTCCTGGCACTGAAAAAGAAGACTTAGGACAAACTCTACGGGAAATTAACCAACCGCCGACCAAATGGGAAGTTTATGAGCGGATTTTGCGAGTTCCTTACTACATTGTGTTTGACCGCTACACTGACAAACTCCAAGTATTCCAATTAGTTGCAGATAGTTACAGCGAATTGGACTTGAGTACCCCACGAGTGTGGATGCCGGGTTTGGAATTAGGTTTAGGACTTTGGCAAGGTTCTTACCAAGGAATTGAGCGATTGTGGCTACGTTGGTATGATGCATCCGGGAATTGGCTTCCCACACCGCTAGAAAAACTAGAACAAGAAAGTCAACGTGCTAACAGATTAGCAGCACAACTGCGAGAGTTAGGTGTTAACCCTGATGAGTTGTGATGCTGCGCTCGCATCAGCAAAACAGGCGGTTAGAAAGCGCGTCTACACGAAACAAAACCCACCTTTGTGGGTTTCAAACCCTTAATTTGACCTTAGTCCGCGGAGGCGGACTTTGCCTGTATAGCCAAGCCAGTGCGGTCTTGGGGGTTTCCCCCATGAGCAACTGGCGTGCGAATTCTATTCGCCCTAGCTACTCACAACGCTTGTAAAATCTCCTCATCTACAGAAAAATCAACATCAGCTTTATCTTTTGCATTAGCTAAATAGTCATTTTCCAGAGAGTCTTGTAACCCAGAAATCAAATCATATTCAGGTTGCCAGTTTAATTCTGTTTGCGCTTTATTCACCGAAGCAAAGAAATGCTGCACCCGCATCGGAAAAGCTTTGCGTTTGCCGAAATCAAACTTTTTAGGGTCGTAATGGACGATTTTGACAGCATCGGGTGATTTACCAGCCGCTACAGCACTAGCACGGGCTAAACCATCAAAAGTGACAAAGCGATCGCCTGAGATATTATAAATCTGCCCTATGGCTTGTTTATTGCCCAAAACCTGAGTCATTGCTAGTGCCAAGTCTTTTACATGACCTAGCTGCGTGATATGCAAGCCATTTCCGGGGATGGGAATGGGGCGATCGCGCACAATTCTGTCAAAAAACCAGCCTTCCAACTCATTATAATTACGAGGCCCGTAAATATAAGTAGGACGAATAGAAGTGAATGGTAATCCCAATTGAGTCAGATAAGCTTCTGTTTCATGTTTACCCTTGTGACGACTTTTGGGATCTACAGCATCGCCTTCTATGTGGGGCAATTGATCGGATTTGAGATACACCCCCGCAGAACTCATATACACAAAATGTTGCACTCGTCCTTGAAAAATTTCTGCTAGTGGTTGAGTATCAGTAAGTTCGCGCCCGTTATTGTCAAAAATAACATCAAAGTTTTCTTGTGATAACTTTGCCTTTAATTGAGTAGCATCAGTGCGATCGCCTATAATTTGTCCTACTCCCTCTAAAGAAGGTGCTGGCCGATTTCCACGATTGAACAGCACTACCTCGTGTCCTTTTTCCACTAGTAGTTGAGTCAAATAGACACCAATGAACCGAGTACCACCCATAATCAGAATTCGCATAAATTCACCCTTTATATATCAGTTTTCATCAAGAGAGTAGGGACTGGGGACTAGGGACTAGGGAAACAAGGAGAATAACCCATGCCCAATGCCCAATGCCCAATGCCCAATGCCCAATGCCCCATTCCCCAATCTGAGATTATCAGGTTGCCGCATCCATCTGGAACCTCTGAGGGAAAGATTCCGTCTTATGTGCTAATCTGGGGCGCTTCCCATTAATTAATCACAAGGGGAAACTTTTCAGTTAACGTCATCAAGTTAGCCTTTGTATTTTCCACTTATTCAAGTTAGCT
Organism: Nostoc sp. JL23; assembly: GCF_017115065.1. NCBI lineage: Bacteria > Bacillati > Cyanobacteriota > Cyanophyceae > Nostocales > Nostocaceae > Nostoc > Nostoc sp. JL23. Next base: position 31,157 of record NZ_JABXKN010000119.1, on the reverse strand, counting down.
GTGCCCTTGAAATATGCTCTGGTTCATGAGTGGCTAACACCCAAAGCCACCGGTGGTTCAGAACTCGTTGTACGAGAAATTTTGAATCACATTGATGCTGATTTGTATGCTCTCATAGATTTTGAATCCAGTAATAGAGAAAGTTATTTATACAAGCGTCAAATTGGCAAGACGTTTCTTCAGAACTTTCCCTATGCCCGCAACGGTATACAAAAATACTTGCCCTTGTGGCCCTTGGCAATTGAACAACTGGACTTGCGGCATTATGATGTCATTCTGTCTTCATCCCATGCTGTTGCCAAAGGAATCCTTACCACTCCCGAACAGATGCATATTTGCTACTGTCACAGCCCTATGCGCTATGCCTGGGACTTGACCTTTGATTATCTGCGCCACAGCAAACTGGGTAGTGGTTTACCTGGATGGGTGACGCGATATTTATTACATCGTTTGCGCCAGTGGGATGTCTTGAGTGCCAATCGCGTTGATTATTTCATTGCCAACTCGCAGCATACAGCTCGGCGGATTTGGCGTTGCTATCGGCGAGAAGCAACAGTCATTTACCCACCAGTGAATATTGCGGAGTTTCCGTTTCTGTCTGAGAAAGAGGACTTTTACCTGACAGTTTCCCGGTTAGTGAGTTATAAGCAAATATCGTTGATTGTCAAGGCTTTTAATCAACTAAAACGACCATTAGTAGTCATTGGTACAGGAGATGAAATGAACAAGATTCGCGAGATGGCAAACTCAAATATCCAAATACTCGGTTGGCAACCCGATAATGTGGTAAAAAAATATATGTCTAGGGCTAAGGCGTTTGTATATGCAGCTTGTGAAGATTTTGGTATTGCCCTAGTGGAAGCACAAGCCTGCGGCACGCCAGTAATTGCTTACGGTGCAGGGGGTGCTTTAGAAACAGTGCGAGATATCCGCTCTGGTGCGGATACAGGGACAGGTATATTTTTCAAGACGCAAACAGAGGCGGCTTTGGTGGAGGCAGTAGAAAAGTTTGAAATGTATCAGGGTTCGTTCAATTCCGAGTATATGCGATCGCACGCCGCGCTGTTTTCACCGCAAATCTTTGCAGATCGTTATCTAAATTTTGTAAACAAGTGCAACGAAAAAGACCGTTTTCGGAATGATGGTCTTGATTAACGTCTTATTTTTTTAGGCTTTTGGCAATTTTCCCCAGAAGCACATCATTTTGGCTTTAATATTGGGACTATGTGTGGTGTGGATTATTAAGGAGTATGATGACTGCCCAGAGCTCACTCCTCTCCGGCAAGCGAGGCGTAAGGCAAGACACTAGAGCGTCTACGCGTTTCTTAAAACGCGGTCAAAAAACAAAGACGCCAAAAGTTAAGCCCAAAGGTTTATCTTTTCAGGGTTTAAACGGAGAGTTAGCCAAACGACTGTTCGATATAGTGTTTTCGCTGTCGGTATTAATTTTGTTCTTCCCCGTCTACTTAATTTTGACCTTGCTGATTGCCTTTAGCTCAGAAGGGCCAATTTTTTATGTCCAGGAACGGGTAGGGAAAAATTACAAAGCGTTTAATTGTATTAAATTCCGAACAATGGTAAGCAATGCGGATGAAATCCTCATGCAAATGATGGAAACATCACCCGAATTGCGGCAAGAATTTGAGAGCAGTTTTAAGCTGAAACAAGACCCCCGGATTACCAAAATTGGTCGATTTTTGCGAATTACTAGCTTAGACGAATTTCCCCAGTTCTGGAACGTTCTAAAAGGGGATATGAGTGTAGTCGGCCCCCGACCTTTGGTAGCACAAGAACTGCCAAAATACGGTTGTCACATTGACGAGATTTTAACAATCCGTCCAGGAATTACTGGTTTGTGGCAGGTATCTGGGCGTAATGACATTCCCTATCCTCGGAGAGTCCAAATAGACCTGCATTATGTCAAATTTAGGAATTTCTGGCTTGATTTATGGATCATCTTGAAAACTGTTGATGTGGTAATTCTACCCAAAAATAACGGCGCATACTGAGTAACTACTGAGGGTGAATTCTGTGGGGCAGTCAATGCCCCTAAGTACCAATTCTCCCCTCAAGCTAAAGTATTGCTCATTTTTGTTTCTATAATTTGTGCTTTTCTACTTAATTCAGACTTCTGTGAGTGCGTATATTTGGCACATTTACCAGAAGTCTAATTTAAAATGGCTATTTTATTAAGTCTTCACAAAACTAGAGATATATGAAGTTTTTACAAAAAACAACATACATAAAAATAATCTTGAGCTATCGGTAAAAGAAAATATACATAATTAAATAATCTTGAGCTATCTATACTAAATGTTGGACTTACGTGCTAAATTAATTTTTGTTAAGTATATTTATTTACGGAAAAAGTCTCATAACCACAAGAACTCGTAGGTTTCCCATTAGGCAATTCAGCAATTAGTTGCTAGGTTGTATCAGATTGGCTGTAAATTTTTAATCAAAGACAATAAGGGATAATTGAGTATGACGCAACAGAAGCGAGCGTTGATTACTGGTATTACGGGACAAGATGGTTCATATCTAAGTGAGTTTTTGTTGGAACAAGGTTATGAAGTTCATGGCATCATTCGCCGGACTTCTACCTTCAACACAGACCGTATCGATCACATTTACGAAGATCCCCATAAAGAGGGAGTACGGTTGTTTCTTCACTACGGCGACTTGACAGACGGTACAACGTTGCGGCGTATTTTAGAAGAAGTAAAACCAGTAGAAATTTATAACCTCGGCGCTCAATCCCACGTCAGAGTCAGCTTTGATTCACCCGAATACACAGTGGATGCAGTAGGAATGGGGACATTGCGTCTGTTGGAAGCAATTCGAGACTACCAGCATCGTACCGGAATTCAGGTGCGATTTTACCAGGCGGGTTCTTCAGAAATGTACGGTTTAGTACAAGCAATACCTCAAACTGAGACAACGCCCTTTTATCCCCGCAGTCCCTATGCCTGTGCGAAAGTTTACGCTCACTGGCAAACTGTAAATTATCGTGAATCTTATAATTTATTTGCTTGTAACGGTATACTTTTTAACCACGAGTCACCACGGCGGGGTGAAACCTTTGTAACCCGCAAAATTACTAGAGCGGTGGCTGGTATCGTTGCTGGGAAGCAGAAAAAGATTTACATGGGTAATCTAGATGCCAAGCGAGATTGGGGCTATGCGAAGGATTACGTCAAAGCAATGTGGTTGATGTTGCAGAAAGACCAGCCAGACGATTACGTAATTTCTACTGGTGAAACCCACTCAGTACGAGAGTTTTTGGAACTGGCATTTAGTTATGTGAATCTTAATTGGCAAGATTATGTAGAGTTTGATGAGCGTTACCTGCGTCCATCTGAGGTAGAGTTGTTGATTGGCGATTCTACCAAAGCACGGCAGAATTTGGGCTGGACACCATCAGTAACCTTTGAAGAACTAGTTTCCCTAATGGTAGAAGCAGACTTACAAGCATTGGGTCATACTTCACCTAATGGAAAAGGTTCGCAATTTCCAGATGATATTGCTACTATTCGTCAAACACTGGGCGCTTTGCACTTCTGATTCGGCATCACAGAGGATAAAATATGACCGCCTTAGAACTAAAAAATAAACGCATTCTAGTCACTGGTGGGTCGGGGTTTCTAGGCCGTCAGGTGATAGATCAACTGTGTAAAGCAGGAGCCGATCGCGATAAAATTACAATACCGCGATCGCGCGATCAAGATTTGCGTGTTTGGGAAAATAGCCAACTTGCAGTTGACCAGCAAGACATAATCATACATCTAGCAGCTCATGTCGGTGGCATCGGTTTGAACCGCGAAAAACCCGCAGAGTTATTCTACGATAACTTGATTATGGGAACCCACCTAATTCATGCTGCTTACCAAGCTGGAGTAGAAAAATTTGTTTGTGTTGGCACAATTTGCGCCTATCCCAAATTCACTCCAGTGCCATTTAAAGAAGACGATCTTTGGAATGGCTACCCAGAGGAAACCAACGCCCCTTATGGAATTGCCAAAAAAGCACTTTTAGTTCAATTGCAATCTTACCGTCAGCAGTACGGTTTTAATGGGATTTACCTACTGCCAGTAAATTTATATGGCCCAGAAGATAACTTCGACCCCGGAAGTTCCCACGTCATTCCAGCATTAGTTCGCAAAGTTCACGAAGCCCAAATTAATGCAGAAAAGCAACTTGCAGTTTGGGGTGATGGCAGTCCTACCCGTGAGTTTCTGTATTCAGAAGATGCAGCACGGGGGATTGTGATGGGGACTCAATTCTATAACGAATCGGAACCAGTTAACTTGGGAACTGGTTCTGAAATCTCCATTCTTGATTTAGTAACTCTAATCTGCGAATTGATGGAGTTTAAGGGGGAAATTGTGTGGCAAACTGATAAGCCGAATGGTCAACCCCGTCGCTGTTTAGATACTGAACGTGCCAAACAAGCCTTTAATTTCACGGCTCAGGTAAGCTTTGAAGAAGGGCTAAAGAATACCATTGAGTGGTATCGTCAACACGCTGCATAACAATGTTCTGGTGAATGTAGAGTGATACAAGCTGGGTGATGCCCAGCTTATTTTTTTGACTATTTTTATGGACAAAGTTAATCATCAACTAAATAAAGTAGAACTGCGCCGCACTCTACTCAAAACACGTCAATCAATGTCCGTTGGAGAATGGAGAGAAAATAGCGATCGCATTAGCTCTCATTTACAAAACTCTACTTTGTTTACCCAAGCAAAAACAATACTCGCTTATTTCAGCTTTCGCCAAGAACCTGACCTCAGTCCCCTATTTGCCAACACCAAATACCGTTGGGGATTTCCTCGCTGCGTTGATAAATCCCTGTGTTGGCATATTTGGACACCTAACGATTCTGTCCAAAGTGGCGCTTATGGCATTACTGAACCACACCCCGACGCTCCAATCTTAGATGCTGCGGAAGTAGATTTGATTCTCGTACCCAGTGTAGCTTGCGACTATCAAGCATATCGTTTGGGTTATGGTGGCGGATATTATGATCGCTTGCTCAGTTTACCGCAGTGGGAAACAAAGCCAACTATCGGAATTGTCTTTGATTTTGCCTATTTGTCCCAAATACCGATTGAGCTTTGGGATAAACCACTACAAGCTATTTGTACGGAAACCGGATTGACTCGAAAAAGTTGAAGGATTCAGGATACCTTTGCCTTACCCATCGAGCGCTCGACCATATGGCAGAATGATGCGTCCACCACCGAGAGGAATATGTTCTGGCAATCTAAAATTGGAAACCTGGAAACTGGCTCCAGTCAGATCGAGTTCGTCAAAACCAATGATACCAAAATCAGTCCCATCCAAAATGGCACTTTTAAAGGTAGTCTGCTCCAAACTGACCATTATAAAAGTAGCACCTCGGAGGGAAGCTCTATCGAAATTAGCTCCTTTAATAGTACTTTCTTCTCCACCGAAGATAGCCCCATCCAAAATGGCTTCAGTCAAATTAACATTGATGATTCCACTATCTCTAAAATCTTGGCAGAAAGTTCTTTATCTTCCAAAGCTCAGATACAATTACAGGAGTTATTAATTAAAAATTCTGAAAATCATTTTTCAAATGAAGAAACTGAAATTGTAGACAGATTATTGGCACAAGTTGACCAATTAAATATTCTTAAAACTAGAGCTAGATATACCTTAAATATTTTTCAAAATAAACAGCAAGTAATGTAAGTATTTACATTCCTGTTGAATTACAAAATAAAATTTGCAAAATCAAATGCTGAACTGGAAAAAATCACGATCGCAGATTCTGCTAATCTATGTGCTATTGGGAGCGATCGCGCTGTTGATGCTCTTTCCGTTACTATGGCTAATTAGTACAGCCTTAAAATCGCCTACGGAAAATATTTTTCAGTCGCCGCCACAGTTGCTACCGAGTCAACCGACACTAAATAATTTCTCTAGTGTGTGGAACTCTTTACCTTTTGGACAATACTTGTATAACAGTACCTTGGTGTCAGTACTGACTGTGGGCTTAAATCTACTGTTTTGCGCTTTAGCTGCCTATCCGTTGGCAAGATTATCATTTGTCGGGCGAGACTGGATTTTTGTAGCGATCGTCTCTACGATTATGATTCCTTTCCAAATTGTGATGATTCCCCTCTATATTTTGACAGTCCAGATGGGTTTAAGAAATACTTATTTAGGGATGATTTTTCCGAGTTTAGCTTCTGCCTTTGGCATTTTTCTGTTGCGCCAAGCTTTCATGAGTGTCCCCAAAGAAATAGAAGAAGCCGCTCGGATGGATGGCAGCTCAGAGTTAGGATTATGGTGGCATATTATGTTACCGGCAGTTCGCCCAGCACTGGTAACTTTAGCTATTTTCGTATTCATTGGTGCTTGGAGTGACTTTTTGTGGCCTTTAATTGTCATCCAAGACGAAAATTTATACACTCTTCCTTTGGGAGTTGCAAAGCTAGCAGGTACATTTTCCCTTGATTGGCGCTTGGTAGCTGCTGGCTCAGTCATTGCGATCGCTCCAGTATTATTACTATTTTTGTTTTTACAACGTTACATTGTACCGACAGAAACAGGTAGTGGCGTTAAAGGATAAAAATATTTTGCCCATACCCAATGCCCCATGCCCAATGCCCAATTCCCAATGCCCAATGCCCAATGCCCCATCCCCCAATTCAATAAGCACCAGTCTTTTTAAATACTACCCAGATAGTTTTAATAATCAAACTCAGGTCATAAGTTACAGACCATTTGCGTTGATAATCCATATCCATTTTCACAATGGTTTCAAAGTCTGTGATACTGGAACGCCCATTAGCTTGCCATTCTCCGGTAATTCCTGGTTTGACTCGCAATCTATCCCAGTGATGTAGATCGTAATTACTGACTTCATCAGGAGTCGGTGGACGAGTACCAACTAAACTCATGTCCCCTAACAAAACATTCCAAAATTGAGGTAATTCATCCAAGCTAGTATGCCGCAAAAATTTACCAACAGGAGTAATGCGAGGATCGTCAAAAGATTTAAAAATGTGACCTTTAGCTTGGTTCTCAACCAAATGCTTGAGTTTATCAGCATCGACTATCATGGAGCGGAATTTCCAGATGCGGAAAGTTTTTCCGTTTAACCCACAGCGAATTTGGGAATAAAATATTGGACTTGGCTCATGAATAAAGGTAGCAATTGCTATAGGAATTGCTACCATAAATGTAATAATCAGCCCCACAATTGCTCCAACAATGTCAATTAATCGTTTTCTCACGCTTAAAGTTGACGGGTGTGAAGGCTGTTGCAAACAATTAACTGAATAAAGATTATTCACAAGGGCTAACTTATGTCTTAAAAGGAATTTTTACATCAGTAGTGTAGACATAGACATGATTCTTAGGCGACTTTTTACTGCTATTGCCGCTACTACCGAGTGTTAATATACACAAATTTTAACCGATATAAAAACCAAAAACCAAAAATTTACGGAATCTTTCAATTCAATTGATAGATTGTAAATTTACGGTATTTTATCCATCTAATAAAAACTAATAAAAAGATACTACTATCGGACATATCCCAAAAATTACTGTGCTGAAGTACTAGTAGTAATTCGCAAAATTCCAAATGCTTATGTTATGAGCATTTGGAATTTTGAGTAGTATTCTTATTTCTAGCGCGATCTAGTAGTCTCAACGATTAACCTCTAAGGCAAAATTCACCGTATATGGTTCCTCCAGTGATTGCTGATTACTAGCTTTGATTGCATCTAGATAGCGACGTAAAGACAACAGTTGTTGAGAATTGGGACGGTAAGTGAGACTTCCTTGTTTTTCAAAAAGTGGTGCTGTGGCGATCGCCTGATAGTCAGGATTTTCTTGCGAACTCTGGGTAAGCCAAGTTGATTCTGTGACTGAAGGTATCAAACCGGAAGGCAGTTCACCTTCCAAAAAAGCCAGCAGCCGTTGCTGACAAATCCGAGTATTGATTCCACGACCCTCAAATAACTGGATAACTTCACCGAAAGATAAGGGCCGGTCTGGTAGCAGTCGCAACAATTCCGTAAACAAGAAATAATCAGTGTATTGTTGCCTGGGTATATCTAAAATCTGGGGATGCAGAGGCAGCATCGCCAAACCGTAAGCAACCCGACTGCAATTGGGAGCGCCGTTTTCGCCAAGATATAAATCTTGAATAATCTTAGTGCTGGGAAGTTTTTGCCGTAACCAGCGGTTCACCGTTCCGATACAAGCCACTCCACCAGTCAGGATAGCTTGATTAATGGCTTCTGTAGGGATACCACGAGCTACCAATAACTTATTAAGTTCTCGGTTCAGACGGCGCACAAAGGGAATAAATACCTGGCTTTCTAAGTCTCGTCGCTGCAAAACCCACTGCTGATCGGCTAATTCTAGGGTAAAAGAGTCTTGGTGTTGCAAAATCAGCTTTAGGGCTAATGCCGCATCTAATACCGCCTGTCCCAGTAGAGAACTTTCTAGACGCTGTTGGAGACGAATTCGAGCGGTGATATCTGGTTCTCCGACTCTAGGTAGTTCTAATTCTTCCAACCCTAAAGTTTGCCAACGCATTTGGTCTAAACCGGGAATTGACGGTTGCCATTGCCAAGGATTACTCGTGGTAGTTTTGCGATTGCTTGGTGTTTCTAGGCGTGATTGCCGAGATTTCGGTGGCAATAGCAGCTGGCAGATAATATCTTGTTCAATTCCCTTGCCAGCATAAGCAAAACTGTGGAGCATGAAATCACTGTATGTCAATTGCTGCAAGGTTTCTGGTATATTCACCAGCAACATTTCTGTGGCAGTTGTCCCAATGTTAATCACCAGGGTGTTGCCAACAATGGGATGTTCGCTGGTTTTTACTGGATGAGAACCTTGAGCATCGCTTAGTTTTACTTGCTCACCATTAACAGCATCAAGTTCCGGGAGTAGACTAGCGATCGCTTCTTCGACAAAAAAGACTTGCTGCGGATGTTGGATAAGTTTGCTAGTGAGTAAAGCTTCCCGCACGTTAAAGCGGTATTGTTCCGACCAGCTAGATGGACAGGTGCAAATTACACCAGCAATATTATTGATAATCTGGGGAAAATCTTGTTCGCCGATCCCCATAGCGGTAGCCATTAAACTAGGGGTAGTACTTGTTTTTTCGGATTTGAGGGTTAACAGTAACTTAGAGAGCGATCGCACAACCCAAATCAAAGGCCCTGCCGAAAATTCATTTAATTGCAAAACCGGTTCCCATTTCTGTCGTTCGCTCTTGTAGGGAATGGCTACTTGTAGATAGGGCTTCAACTGCGCTGAGTAGAGATTATTTTTCGTCGGATCTGCTGTCGATCTTGGTGTTGCAGGAGTGGTAGCCGAGCGATCGGGTACTTTATCTTGGGCAACAGCCGCAGGTGCTGTTTGCTCATGTGCTTCGATAGTTTCGTTTTCACCGTGGGGTATAGAAGCTATAGGCAGATAAACCTCTGTTGGTAAACGAAACGATTGCTGAAAAGAGCTTATTTCCGGCGAATTTTCTGCTGACCAGTAGATAGGATGTACAACAAAAGTCGAGCGATTTAATAATGCAGCGGAAATTCCTGTTGTACCTAAATCAATTCCTAAATACCAGACTGATTCTAGAATATTGGGCGAAACTTCTGGATTATTTATGGAGTGAGCAATTGGAGGTAAAGAACTTTCTGGAACAGGAATTGTGACTTCCTTTTTTTTTTCAGTTTCTACCAGGGGAACTGCCAAACTAGAGAAAGCAACAGTTGATGTATTCTCTTCTATTTGGGGATTTTCAGGGGAAGTTGTGGGGATTGTGTCTTGAATGTTATCAAGTAGTTCCGAGAAAACATCCAAGTTGCGATCTGGCTGCGACTCAAAATTTAGCTGCCGATCAAAATTAGCCAAATCCCGATCTAATTGCTGCAACTGTTCTTCATCTAAAGAAATATCTGGTACGGCTGGAGACTGGTTTGACTCAATAGAAAGCAAGTTTTCCTGGGGTGAAGCAGCAATGTAGTTATCTGAAGACAGTTCGGAGCGATCGCTGTTAATTAATACTTCCGATGTGGTGATATCTTCGCTGCGATCGCGCAGGGTGTCGTAGACAGACGCTTCGGGAACAGTAGGCTCTACTAACGAAATTTCTGCTGCTTCTGGAATCACTGGTGCTGTAGTTGTGGCATCATCTACAAAAGATGAGACTTCCAGCAGTTGCTGTTCACTATCGGTATCAGGCAATGGGTCAGTTGCTGTAGTTGTGGAATTATCTACAGAAGATGAGACTTCCAGCAATTGCAGTTCAGTCTCGGTATCAGGTAATAAGTCAGTTAGGGTATTAATTGTATCAACACTAGCTGGCTGAGTGCCGACTTGTGGCAAACTGTCTATTTGTGGAGTAGAGAAGCTAAGAGGTGAGTCTAGGTCAGTATTCTCTTCAAAAAATAGTTCTTCCTGTGGCTCTGATGAATCTGTGGTTTCGCCTAAAGTCTCTTGGATTGAAAGACCTGTATCTGGTGTTACAACCGCAGAATTCACAATTGGAGAGACAGGTGGAGCCTGTGCCATGTTCAACGGAGATGCAGAGGCTGTGAAAGCAGATAAGTCATTTGTGGGAACATCGAGGCTGGGATTATTAACATCACCAGCATCAAACAAACTAGCGTAAAGTTGGTCTACTTCATCACCAATTGCCGCAGAAATATCTTGCGGTAATTCGGTCGGAGTTTGAGAATATTCAGATGAGTCTACACCAAGCTGCAACAGCACTGCATCTAGATCCTCTGTGAGGGTAGTCTCCCGTTGCTCAGAAGTAATTGTGAGTGGAGATGAAGTTTCTGGCTGGATAAGCTCCAAGGATTGGGGCGCAACTCCAGCAGCAATATCGGCTGGTTCAGTCAATGATGGTAGTGTCTCAGATTCTTCTCCCAGCAATGACGACTGCAAACTAGAGGATTCTTGTTGCAAATGTTGGGTCAAATTGTTGACAAAGCTAGCCATCAGCTGTTCGCCTTGCATCCCCTTGCTATGCATTCTTGCCAGTGCTTGCGACAGGGATTCGTAATAAGTATTAATGTTGCGCTGTAGTGCTTCAAAGACTACATTCACCGTCCCATCTAGTGATAATAGGCGTTGATCTAACTCCCTAGCTAGCTGGGTTAAGCGCTCCACATCGTCAGAGGATTCTAATAAAGATTGAGTTGCAGAGGTTGCGTAATTAATTCCTCCTGAAGAACTGGCGGAATTTTCCCTCGTCTGTCCAATCAGTGGCGTTAAAGTTGGCACAAGGCGGCTCATGAGTACCTGTAAAAACTCGGTAATTATTTGCTCCTGGTTTGTCAACTGCTGCGCTAAGGAGTAGTTTTGCAAACGCCTTTGCTCTAGTTGCCGAATTTCTTGTATGAGAGTGGCTCGCTCTTGCAAGAGCAATTCTAATTCCGATCGCAACGGCTGAATCAATCTGGAAAATTCATTTTTTAATTGTCCGGCGTCAACAGTACTCTCTTGCTGACTGGGTTCGAGCGGCGGTAGTGGATACTGATTATTACCACGATCGATAAATTTTGTTAACAAAGGCGAACGCGGTTCTTCAGAAGACTGATTTGGGATGCCGCTCTCTAATGTTTCTTTTTCTCGTAACCTCACCAAGAAGTCGCGAATTCGCTCTAAAACTTCTTTAGGCTCTTGCGCCTGACCAGAGAGAAATCTTGACAGGCGCTTGCCACCGCTGGCAAGTAAGTTGTCAATGTCTGCGATCAGCTTTTTAATTTCATCTGTACTAAAAGTCACTTTTATTACCTTACCTAAAAGATTATGTCAACTAATGTGACAATTACTTTACAATCACCGTACCCCTATGGGGATCTTGCTACGCGCAGCGTCGACCATAGGAGAAGTTTTGAGTAGCAAAAGCCGCTACTTGGACTTGTGACTGTCATTATGTTATGGATTACTGGGAGTCGTGGCAATCTTCAATCATCGAAGAAAACAAGGAAAAAAGTTTCTCTTTGTGCCCCCATCTCCTTGTCTCCCCCTCTCCTTGTCCTCTTCAGACAGCCTTTGCTCGAAAAGCTTAATTTTGCAGGTCATTGGTTGCCTATTTTTGAAAATCGCTAAAATACCTGAGCAATAATTTACTCCCTTTAGTATCATTAATGTTGTTTGCCTATATTCATAACTAATCAAGTTTGCAGTGCAGCTAGCCCCTAAGCAATACAACCGCAGGCTATAAACTACTTTTTGCAAAACTTTTACTCCGTTTAAACTTATAGGTAAAGATTATTTAGAAAAACTTCTTGTCGCTTTCTTGTGTAACATAGTTTAGTTTTTTCTTGGAAAGGGAGCTGTGCAATGATAGCTTAGGCTACAAATGGCACTCCTGTTTTTTGTGTGTACATAGCAGCTTGAATTAAAGATGTCGTAATGGAAGATCGATATAGCTTGCAAGCACAGGCTAATTCCTGGATGATCGCCTCCGCTCCCTTTTTTCAAGGGTTGCCAGAAACTGCTGTGGAATCAGCCCTCACCCATCTTGTTACCCGCACTCACCCAGCCAATCAGGTGATTCTGCTAGAAAATGACTGGGGTGGTTCTGTGTATTTTATTATGGACGGATGGGTAAAAATCCGCACCTACAATTTGGAAGGAAAAGAGGTAACGCTGAATATTATTGGCAAAGGTGAATTGTTTGGTGAAATGGCGGCGCTAGATGAAGCACCTCGATCCACCGATGTGATTACCTTGGCCCCAACGGTAATTGGTAGTATGCCTGCTCAGGATTTTGTCAAATTACTTCAGATAGAACCCTTGGCGGGAGTTCGATTGGCGCAACTAATGGCACGACGTTTGCGGCAAGTAAATCGCCGATTGCGGTTGCGGGAATCTGATAGCCAGTCAAGGGTAGCAGATACGTTGTTATTTTTGGCAGAAGGACAGGGAAAAAAAGGGCAAACCGGAACTGAAATCCCCAATTTACCTCATCGGGAATTGAGTAGTTTGAGCGGACTGGCGCGGGAAACCGTGACACGAGTGTTGACAAGGCTAGAAAAAAAAGGCTTGATTAAACGGGATCAAGACACTATTTGTATTCCCGATTTGTCAGCCTTAGAAAGAATGATCGTTTAAAAACTTGTCAGATATGAGTATTTTAGATTCTCTCCCAGATGAACCGGAGGAAGATCCATCCTCTGAAGCTCCAACTCCTCAGAATCATTGGTTAGATAAAGAACAACAGTTAATGCCTCCTCAAATCAAAGCTGATGCGCCCTTGAGGATGGTGGAAACGGCATTTTTAGCCAGTACCGCTAGCTTAATTTGGTTTATTAATTTTTACTTTCCTTTGGGCCCAGTTTTGCGGATATTTTTTCCGGTGCCGATCGCTCTAGTTTATCTGCGTTGGGGCAAACGTGCGGCATGGATGGCAGCACTCACCTCTGGGTTACTGCTGACGGTACTGATGGGGCCAGCGCGCAGTTTGCTGTTTGTCATGCCCTACGGGTTTATGGGCGTTCTTTTGGGCGCTACGTGGTGTCGTCGTCGTCTTCCCTGGATTGCTTCTATCACTCTGGGTACGCTATTGGGTACTTTAGGAGTCTTTTTTAGGCTGTGGTTGCTGTCTATTTTGTCGGGTGAAGACCTGTGGATTTATGTGATTACCCAGGTGACTGAGTTCATTGAGTGGGTATTTTTTAACTTGAGTTTGTTGGCGAGTCCAAGTGTATTTTTGATTCAAGTGGGAGCGATCGCTTTAATTTTACTCAACAACTTTATCTACCTTTTTGTGGTACATCTGGCAGCATGGTTGCTTTTTGACCGCCTGGGAAACCCTATTCCCCGCCCACCACACTGGGTACAAGTTCTCATGGATTATGAAGGATAGTTATTAGTTATTAGTCATTTGTCATTTGTCATTGGTTAAACGATCAGTCCTAACTAATAACTAATGCCCCATGCCCAATTCCCAAATTCGTATTTATACGCAAAAAGAACAGGGTGAACAATGGCTGCGAAGGTATCGTGGTTGTCTACCCGTATTTGCTTGTGTTTTAGGATTTACTAAAACTGGTTTAATTCCAGGGATTTCAGCAGCTGGTCGCACTCCAGAGGATCGGAAATATACTGCTTGTGCCGATGCTGAGTTTTTGTATTACGGCCCAGAACATAAAGCCCAATATCCCCTACCACCATTGGCGGCTGGAGCTTCACCTGTGTTGATTTCTCGCGCTGTCTTTGAGTCACTAAAGATACCAATTCATTTATTTAATGCGGGTTTACCTCAGCCTCCTGCTGTGCCAGTAATTGATTTAGGTGGCGCTCCTGCTCAGTGTTTAAGTGGAGGTGCTGCGATGGAAATTACCACAGTACACCACTTGTTTGAACAAGGTCTACTTTGGGGAGAACGCCTAGTTGCCAATATTCAACAGGGGTATCTGATTGTTGGTGAGTGCGTCGTCGGAGGTACTACAACTGCCCTGGCAATCTTAACTGGTTTAGGTATAGATGCTGCCGGAAAAGTTAACAGTAGCCACCCTGTTTGTAACCACTCGCAAAAGTGGTCACTAGTGCAAGCTGGACTGGAGAAGATGAGGGGGAGCAGGGGGCAGGGAGCAGGGGGCAGGGAGCAGGATAAGATATTTCAATCTCAAATCCAAAATTCTGTAGATCCGCTAAAACTCGTAGCCGCCGTGGGCGATCCGATGCAAGTGGTGGTAGCTGGGATGGCGATCGCTGCTAGCCGTAGTTGTGGTGTAATGCTGGCTGGAGGGACGCAAATGCTGGCGGTTTATGCGTTGATGAGTGCGATCGCTCAAGCTTACGCCTTATCATGGCAACCAGAAGCAGTAGTTGTAGGCACAACCCGCTGGGTGGCTGAAGATCCTACTGGGGCTACAGTTGACTTAGCCCTCAACTTAGGAAAAAACAGCTTAACTCCGACTGTAGGAACCCCTCCTCTATTAGCAACTCATCTGAGCTTTGCTGATTCTCGTTATCCCCAACTCAGAGCTTATGAGCAAGGCTTTGTAAAAGAAGGTATGGGCGCTGGAGCCGCTTGCATAGCCGCTCATCTTAGCCAAGATTGGCAGCAACACCAACTTTTGGCAGCCATTGAAGCCCAACTTGAACGGCTAAGTACAGCATCTCATTAATTCTTAGCGTTGAACGAGATTACTGATGTTAAGCTTGAGCGGATTGATACTAGTATAGATGAATACTTTTTTCGGGTTATTTTAGTACTAGAATCGGGTGATAATCTACCATTAACGCCCAATTATACTTCAAATTATATAAATGGAGATTCTATAGTTAGAGTAACTAAAGATTTTCTATAACTAAAACATAAAGATAGTGCTAGATAAAAGCGTGGGATTGGTAGACTCAGAAAAATATGAGTTCTGAAACAATCTATGTATCACATAAGCTTTTTAATAAAATTTGTACCCTCTGTAATTTAATTATTTCATTTTGAGATTTATATATTTCAACAGCTTTATGAAAATCTTTTTTGTTTTGCGTTTACTCTTTTCTTTGGCTGCAAATGTTTTAAGAATTTCCGACTTGAAATCTCTGTAAATTTCTGCCGTTTCATCAATTGAGATTGAATCCCTTATTTACAATAGCGGTTGAGTAGGAGCAGGTTGCAAAAAGTCAATTTTGCGAAAGCTGTCTGGCTTGTCATCAAGCAATTTGATAACAAGATGCCAAAAACACTAATGAGAAAAATACAGATTAATAAGAAAATCTTGGTTTTTAAACCAGACAACACCCTAAAGACACCAGTTTTAGGGTTGTTTTTTTGTTTCATAGTGAGGTATTGACTAAAAACCTATGGGTAGATATATCACACTATTACGTAAAGGTATGTAATAGTGTGTTTAACTTTTCTATCAACTTGATGGCTGGATTACTTACTTTTATCTAAGTATATGCTCATAAAACCATCACTCGATATTGAACCTAAAGGCTTATCTTACCTACCTCAATCTATTTTTTATTCGTTGAACTTCAGGCTAAATTAATGAATTCTCTCTCTAAGTAATTGTTCTTCTAAAGCAGCAATGCGATTGTACGCTGCTGTTAACTGCGCTGTCAGTCGTTGTATTTGAATTTCTGGTGTTATATTATCTCCAGCTTGACGATGCATGTCTAGATAAATGCCATCTATCAACACATCCTTGTGTTCCATTTCTGGATTTAAATTGTTACGTCCTTTAAACTGGTAGCCTCCAGCTGCACCATTTTGTTGGCAATTATCCTTTGCTTGTGTATTCGCTAAAGAACACTCTGAGAAAGTTTGAGTGACTTTACCATCAAGCTGCTCAATTACTTGGCACAGGTCATCCAGCTTTTGGCTTAAAGTCAGGATCTGCTGCTGTAATAGCTCCATTTAATACCTTTATCCGTACATTTTCTTTATGTTATTCAATTTACTCCCAACCTTAACGATACTTATGGATTATTTAAGTATTGATAATTTTTGCTGGAAATGTGACATTTAAATCATTACTTCTAAATATAAGTAAGGGTTCACCATAAGTACCACCAAGTAAATTTATGGATAAAATTTAATCTTTAGGTAGAAATTTGACAAAAAATCGCTAATTTGAGTCAAATATTCAAAATTACCCGTATTCTCAAGAAAAAATACCGATAATTCTCCAGATCCACTTTTTCAGCTAGTCAGCCACTGGTGAATCTCTGCTTAATATTAGGTATAATCAAAAATTTTAAAATCCAAAATCAATGGATCGACGGTCTTTTTTGCTAGGTACAAGCACACTGGCACTTTCACAACTGCTTTTTGGCTGTGGTGGAAACAAGCAGACACAACTAAAAGTACAGCTATTAAAAGGTTCTATACCTGGTCAGGTGGTGAATCAGTTCCACAAAGGTTTGCAGCAACGGGTGCAGTTAAAGTTTGCTCCAGTTGAGCGTATACAGGATTTATTTCAACAATTACAAAATTGGCAGCAGAAGCCAAAGACCAGCGATGAGCAGGGATGGAGCCGCTTTATACCCTTTAGGCAAGGTCAAGGTCAAAAAACGGCTGATACAGACCTAGTAACATTGGGAGATTACTGGCTAAAAGCAGCTATTGAGCAGAAATTGATTCAACCACTCCAAGAAGTGCAGGGAAACCAATTAAAGCAGTGGTCTACTTTAGATGAAAGGTGGAAACAACTGGTAACGCGCAACGAACAAGGTATTTTGGATACTCAAGGGAAGGTGTGGGGTGCGCCTTACAGGTGGGGTAGCACGGTAATTGTTTATAACCGTGACAAGTTGCAAAAATTGGGATGGACACCCAAAGATTGGAGTGATTTGTGGCGAGATGGAATGCAGCAGCGTATTTCCCTACTCAATCAACCACGAGAAGTTATTGGTTTGGTCTTAAAAAAGCTAGGAAAATCTTATAATACAGACAATCTTGACCAAGTACCAGACTTGGAAAATGAATTACAGGTATTAAACCAACAGGTGAAGTTTTACAGTTCCAATAACTATTTGGAACCTCTAATTATGGAAGACACTTGGCTAGCGGTTGGTTGGTCAAGCGATGTATTGCCTATTTTGGGACGTTATCCGCAGCTTGCCGCAGTTATCCCCCAGTCAGGAACAGCAATCTGGGCGGACTTATGGGTACGTCCCGCAGGGATTACTAAGGATACTTTATCAGATCAATGGATTGATTTTTGTTGGCAACCAAGTACAGCTAAACAAATTTCGGTGCTGACTAAAACTAATTCGCCAATTTCTACAAATATTGCCGCTTCCGATATCCAAGAACCATTATGGAGTTTGTTAGAGAGCGATCGCAACATTTTCAATAAAAGCGAATTTTTACTTCCCTTACCACCATCCGCAATAAAACAATACGAGTCTTTATTCGCCAAAATTAAGGTTTAATTGGGCATTGGGCATGGGGCATGGGGCATGGGGCATGGTTATTCTGCTTTTCCCTTTTTCTCGCTTGTCACCCTCATCTCTCCCAGTCCCCAATCGCTACAAAAAACGCTGTAAACCGATCTTGTTCTTAATAGTGGTTTGGATACTGCATAAAGCTGGACTTATACTAAAGTTGCAAGTGTAGGTTGCCAAGGGTTCTTTTTGATAATTAAATACCCGGACGTTGTAACCAAAGTTCCGTGCAGCGCTACCCAAGCGATTTACGAAGTCGTAGCGCTCTACATACTCTAGTAAACTCCAAATTTGCTGATTCACGATCAAGTCTACTCGTGCAGGTTCTTTGCCAGAAGTTGGATATGCTATCCAATTATCCAATAGCTTTTTCTCGGAGTTTTGTTGTGCCCACCATAAGCTGGGAACGGTTAATCGTTCTGGATGAATGGTGTTAGCTGTGATTACATAGTCTTTTGGCTTGGTCAATAAGTCTAGTTCTAAAGGCGCACTAGAAGGTGATGGTATTGAACGGGTTTGCGCTAGTGAGGGGGGGGCTAGTAAAGCTGTGAGGGTAATGCTTAGTACTAATGAAAACGATATCTGGCGATTGCACAATTTAGGTATATACATAACTGATACTAATTCATCATTCGTTATGAATGTACAAGTTAAAATTCGCACACCTTAAAGTTTAACGGCAACGATGCGAATTCTTCGATAATCTGCTGTCCAAGTTCCTTGTTGATATAGTGTTGGCTTCAGATATTCCTCGACGACGGGAATTATTTGTATTTGTTGCTCAGGTGAAAGTCCGGCGAAGAAAGGGCTGGCGAACATTTTTATCCAGTTTGCTATGCCAGCTTCTCCTTCTGCGAGGGGAGTTGGGCGAGGAAACAGGATAGCATAAATGACATCAAAGCCTTGATGTTCTAAGAGGCTAGCGTATTCACCAATGCTGGGGTAATACCAAGGATTTTCTACTTGTGCTTGAGAGATACCAATGGACTCTAAAGCATTGTATAAAGCTGTGGCGATCGCCTTTATATTCCCTTTACCCCCAAATTCTGCGACAAAACGCCCTCCGGGTTTTAGGGATTGATGGATGGAAGCGATCGCGCTATCTGCTTCTTTTACCCAATGTAGTACAGCGTTGGAAAATACAGCATCCAATGGCTTATCTACTTGAAAGTTTCTAGCATCAGCAACATCAAAACGGATATGGGGATAGTTTTGTCTTGCCTTCTCAATCATCTCAGATGCATAATCAACTCCCATTACTTCAGCCCCAGCTTGGGCAATTTTTTCTGTGAGTTGTCCAGTACCACAGCCAAGATCCAAAATGGATTCTCCTGGCTGAGGGTTGAGTAATTTCAGTAAGTCTTCGCCATATTGCCAGACAAAGGCGTGTTTATCTTCGTAAAGGGAAGTGTCCCAATTATTGCTTGTTGAAATATTATTCATAAATAAGTATGGTGGTTTTTAATTTTATCTAATAAAACCTTTTTATTGTAGTAGTTAGATTCTCAATTTTTTAAAAGTCGATAATCGATATATAGCAATCCTAAATCATTTGTGAAAGAGAAGATACCCGACTTCTTTGAATAGATACAAAATTTTGTAAAATCTTCCAAATTCACCCTTTTGGGTTTATCTGGTGAGGTTTTCTGTCGACTTAGATCCCTGACTTCTTAAATAAGTAGGGAATCTCAGGGTCAAATGAGTAATACCAAATAATTTGCTAAACTCGGAATCATCATCAGGAGTAAGTGTGATGTTTCAAGCCTTACCAAAAACGATCGCTTTTGAAGAATTCCTCAATTGGAAGCCAGATGGCGGACGCTATGAACTACACGATGGGGTAATTGTTGAAATGCAGCCAGTAGGAGATCATGAAGAGATTAATGGTTTTTTAGCGGGTGAAATCACTTTAGAGTTCAAACAATTAAAACTCCCATACCTCATACCGAAGCAAGCACTAGTTAAGGTTCCTGACAAAGAATCAGGTTATTCGCCTGATGTAATTGTGATAAATCAAAAGAATCTTTCAGCAGAACCGATGTGGAAAAAGTCTTCAACGGTTACTCAAGCTGCGTCGGTTCCCTTAGTTATTGAAGTCGTCAGCACGAATTGGAAGGATGATTATGCACACAAGCTGGTTGACTACGAAACTTTTGGTGTTCCTGAATACTGGATTGTTGATTATTTAGCTTTAGGCGGTAGAAGGTATATAGGTAATCCCAAACAACCAACTATTTCCGTTTACTATTTGGTGGATGGTGAGTATCAAGTTAACCTGTTTCGGGGAAGCGATCGCATCATATCCCCTACATTCCCAGAATTAAACTTGACCGCCGAACAGATTTTTCAAGCTGGGCGTTCAGAAAATCAATTATGAACGCAGTGCTGAGACTCCCATAGGGCCACGAGTCACGCCTAATTGATTTTGCAACTTCAACTCGCGCCAAAGTTGGGAACCTGTAATCTCACCTTGCAATAATTGACTATAAAAATGTATTGTTTTACTCACTTGCTCTGGTGTTTCATTCACAAACTCGATGCGAAAGTGACGTAACCCCAGTTCTATCAGACGCTGTACGTACTCTGCTCCCGTTTGAGCAGTGCCGTTAAATACAGTATTGCGGCAACCTACATCTGCTTTAAGGACGTGTTCGCTACCTACACGGTCTTTTAATTTCACTTCCTGCTTTTCACAAGGTCGTCCACAGTTGGTGTAATCTGTACCCGTCGAGAGAAAGGCACAAAAAACACAATGCTCCATGTGAAACATCGGTATATGCTGATGGATTGTCACCTCAAACCACTGGGGTGGACAACTGGTGAGTAAATCTTGAAGTTGGGTAATATTCAGGTCGTAGGATGCCGTCAGCCGTTCTAAACCAAAGTGTTGCTGAAAGTAGTCTGCTGTTAAGGGATTAGCAACGTTGAGCGAAAAATCTCCGATACAACGGTCTGCTGCAAAGAATTGCAATTGGTCATAGTTCCGTATCAGATAGCCATCTGCTTCCGAGGCACGTACTTGCTGCAAAATCCAATTTTCCCCAGGTTTTGTAATTCGGGGTGGTGCAACCCAAATTGTGGGGAGTTGGGAGTTGGGAGTTGGGAGTGCTGAGTTATGAGTTAAAAGTGAAGAATTTTCTGCTTTGTTTTTTTGCTGTTGCTGGCGCACCATTTGCACCGCTTCTTGGTAGGCACGGGGGTCTTCAAACTCACAATACAGTGTTTCAATACTAGCTTTGAGGGCTGCTTGAAGTTGCTTGAGATTTCGTACTAGGACGATGAGTGAAGGAGATGTAGCTTTAGCTTCCCGCAGAGTGGGAGATGAGGGGAGTAAATTTTGGAAAGAGACATCAGAAGCTAATTGCCAGCGTTTGGGTTGACTTCGCAATTCTTCCAACTGTGCTACCATTTCCCGCCGCATCCGGTTCAACTCACTGACGGGTAGCATAATAGCGCCGCTGAGGTGGTTGGTTAGTGTTCCTAAACAGAAAGGTGTATTACCGAGACGACCGAATTGTTCTTGTAAACGCTTTGTATCTAGTGGTTTGGTGTGAGCTTCCACCAGAGAAATTGCAGATTCTACCTGTACAATATTACCGATTTGATCGCGGGCGATCGCAATCAACGCCTGACCAACTTCTCCATAAATCTCCAAGTCAATCGGACGCTGAAATTGGGGATTCTCGCCAGCAAAACTCTGACGAACTTGCTTATCGAGTTCTGGATCGCTGGTTTTCCAAATGCGATCGCCTATATGCACTCGGCGCAAGTTTAGGTCATTTCTACCAAAGGTCAGCACACTTTCCTTACCTTTGGAAACCACCCCATAAACTCGCCCGCCTTCTTCCTTCGCCTCTGGATGACCGCAGTCAAATACAATTCCATCCCCTGGCTTGACAGGCGCTTCCAATTTGACTGTTACTTCCTCGTTGTGAATGCGGCTGACTTCACCTAAATAAACCCCACGTTTTTTACCAAAGCGGGCGTGAACTAGTTCCTGATTATTAATCCCGCCAAACCAACCCGTGTACAGTCCGCGAGAAAACGCCATTTCTAAGTTGTAGTGTTCTTGGTCTGATTGACCTCTCCCCCAGCCCCTCTCCGTTTCGGAGAGGAGAGCTTTTATTCCCCCTTCCCTCGTAGGGAAGGGGGTTAGCGGGTTAGGTCTTTCCAATTCCGTCATCACCCCATCCAAAGCCTGCCGATAAACACGGGTGACATTAGCAACATACTCTGGAGCTTTCAGGCGACCTTCAATCTTGAGACAGGTTACTCCTGATTTCACCAAATCGGGCAGAACATCTAACCCTGCTAAGTCTTGAGGACTGAGTAAATATTTGCGCTCTTTTAAATTTACAACTTCCCCATCAGCGATTAGATCGTAGGGCATCCGGCAAGCTTGGGCACATTCACCTCGGTTAGCAGAACGTCCACCTAAAGCCTCGCTAGTCAAACACTGGCCGGAATACGCCACGCACAAAGCACCATGAACAAAAACTTCCAAGGGCAGCGACGTTTCTTGTAGGGCAATCTGCTGCTGAATTTTATTGATTTCTTTGAGAGAACATTCACGCGCCAGCACCACCAATTGACAACCAAGAGATTTGGCAAATTCCACCCCAGCCGCACTGGTAATTGTCATTTGCGTGGAAGCATGGATGGGAAAATCGGGGGAAAGTTGACGGATGAGACGGCATATACCAATATCTTGAACGATCGCTGCATCCACACCTGCTGCAATAATTGTGCGGAGATATTGCTGTGCTTCTACTAGTTCTTTAGGAAATATGAGTGTGTTGACAGTGACATAACCCTTTACGCCCCGACGGTGCAGGAATGCCATCAATTGGGGTAAGTCCGCCTCAGTAAAATTTTGTGCCCGCATTCTGGCGTTAAACCGATCCAAACCGAAGTAAATCGCATCTGCCCCATTTTCCACAGCAGCTTTAGCACATTCCCAATTACCTGCTGGCGCGAGTAGTTCAGGACGTTGAAGGGAAGGTTGGGAAGAAGGGCGTAGGCGTAGCCCATCGGAGATATCGCTTTTCATTAGATTTAGGGGGGGTTAACTAGCACCATAGTGATTTTATCGAAGTTATTGGGTGATGGGGCGATCGCTCTCTCATCTGCGGTTCATTCAATCCTCTTCTCTTCTGCATCTGGAGTAAGTAGACAGGCGAAAAAAAACAGAACTATATTAAATTTAGTTAAAAAAAGTTTCGCTAGGTTGTCAATGTATTAACAAAATGGAAATTCTTAAATCAAGCACCGCCATAAATTGGAATTAAACGTGTGTCTGCAAAAGATGCCTTTCATACAGTTGTCAAAACAGCACTTGAGAAAGATGGCTGGTTAATCACTCACGATCCTTATGCTCTACAGGCAGGAACCCTTGAATTATATGTTGATTTAGGAGCAGAAAAAGTTATTGCAGCCGAAAAACAAGGACAAAAAATAGCTGTTGAAATTAAAAGTTTTCTAAGTCCGTCAAAAATCACAGAACTTTATGCTGCATTAGGACAATTTATTATTTACCGAATTGCTTTACAAAAACAAGAAGCTAATCGTATCTTATATTTAGCAGTTCCTAGTACTGTTTACAATGAGTTTTTTATTCTTCCATTTATCCAATCTGTAATTAAAACTAATCAGCTCTGTTTACTAATTTATAATATTGAACAGGAGGCGATCGCAGAATGGCAAAGCTAGAAGAATATCGAAAATATATTAAGAATTTGCTTCAACAACACGCTAGTACTGTTTGGGATAATCGCATTCAAGCACAGACAATTTTTGATACAGAACACGATCGTTATCAATTAGTTTATGTAGGTTGGCGCGAGCAAGACCGCATATATGGACCTGTTCTCCATTTAGATATTATTGACGAGAAAATCTGGATTCAGCAAGATGGGACAGAGGTAGGAATTGCTAATGAATTGGTTGAATTAGGTGTCCCAAAAGAAGATATTGTTTTAGGTTTTCAGTTGCCATCTGTGCGTAAATATACAGATTTTGCTGTTAGTTAGTTAAAAGGTGATAATTTCAGCCATTTTCTACCAGCTTGCCTTTTACTTATGATTGTATCTGTGATCGCTCTGCATCTTCTGGTTAATAAGAGCGATCGCTTTTCTTTGTTGGCGTGGATGGTTCGTTAAAAAGAGCGATCGCGATTAGACAGAATTGAACTCGCATTAGTATTAGTTGAATTGTTAGACAACATATCAATGGGGGAATACTGAGTAAAGTGTAGATATTTTAGCAATCAAGAGAAGATTATGACTATACCATTGACAGTAACTTTTACACTTGCCAGTTGGATTGCCAAAGGACTGCAAGATGGAACTTTAGTAAGGGTAGGAGGTGTAATTATAAACGCAACAAGCAAACATATTGTTACTTGGTTAAGAGAATCCAATAATTCTCCAATTTCAGCACTAAGTTCTTCCCCTAACAATTTACTCAACCTTGCTTTCTCTGGTGCAAATCTTGTTGCTTCTGGGGCAAATGCTGCTGCTACAAGACAAGGATTAGCTGATGTCAGTGGACGCTTGGGTGGAGTTGAACAAACAAGTTTAGGTAATATAGCTGTTTCAGGGGTAAATCTGATTGGAACAGTTGCTAATGCAGCTATTTCGGGGAAAGGATTCGCCGATGTCAATGGACGTTTAGCTGGGATTGAAAATCAGTTAGGGGAAATTGGGGAGAATCTACAATTCACTCAAGGTTTTTTGCAAGTAACTACTGCTGCTAGCGTACTTAATCTAGGTGTTTCAGTAATGGGGTTTGCTGTAATAGCACAGCGCCTTAATGAGCTAGAAAAATGCCTAAAACAAGCGGAAGAACTATTGAACAAAGTCAACCGCAAAATTGACCTGAGTTTCTATGCTAATTTCCATGCTGGAATAGAATTAGCACTTAATGCTTTCACGATGACTAAACCTGAAAATCGTAGAAGCAGTGCCTTACAAGCTATCAATCGCTTCTTAGAAGCAGAACATATTTATAAAGATTACACAGTTAATGAACTTTCCCAGAAAAGCCCAATTATTGACAAATATATACTGACATTATCTCTAGCCTATATTGCGGAAGCACGTTGTCATTTAGAACTAGAAGAACATGAAACAGCGCTTCGTCGTTTTCAAGAAGGAGCAAAATTTATCAGGTTGCTGCTTCACAAATATATTGAACTCATGCTTACTTCTAATCCAGCAGCATACTTACATCCTCAGTTTAAAAGTCAGATTGATTTACATAAACTAACCCAAATTTACCAATGGATTGACCCAAATTTTAATGAAAATACAGTTTTCGAGATGCAACGCGAGAATATGTTTAAACTAACTCAAAGTCATGATGAATGGTTATCATCACTTCCATCGGCAATTGTAGATCGTAGTGAAATTCAATGGGGCATATTCGGAGGAAATCCTACTCCATTCACAGGGAGATTTGAAAAAGAAGCTTATAAACGTCTTCCCCAAGTATTTGAAGTAATAGAATCTATGATTGAAACCAATCGCCGCTTTGAATCTTACCAGACAGAATTGCAAGCAATATCCCAACTAGGAATCAGCTTTCATGACTGGCTTAAATTAAGTCCGTCTACAGAAATTAAACCTGAGGGCGCAGAATTAATGTATATAATTCCATCCAAACCTTTAGAGTTACAGCCTTCCATCTGAACTAATTATAGGATTAAAGATGAATTAATCAAGGTCAAGAAAGTCTTTGGGAGTAATAATCTGGTTTTGATATTCGGCTAGGGTCTTGAGTGATAAAAGGTCTTGATCTCCTGTGATTAAAAATTCTGCATTGGCATCTTTAGCAAGTTATAAAAATTTGTTGTCATCTGGATCTCTACAGATGTTTATTTGAGATTTTATTTCTATTAATTGACTGTACTTTTTAAATATTTCCAAAAAATCTTGTCGGTCTTCATCTGAGATATATTTATAGAACTTACGTTTGTAAATTCGTGTGTTTAATTCTTGATAAGTTTCATCGCTCTGAGCAATTTTGAATTCTTTATAGACTTTATCTAGGGCTTTACGGGCTGTTCCATTAGGACTTAGAGCAGCACTAAGTAAAACATTTGTGTCAATGACAATTAGTTTATGATTCATCGGCAAGTAATTCTTCTAAAGTTTCTTCGGTTAATCCTTTGGCTTGAGCATTTCTGCCGATTCGGTCAAAAACACTAAGTAAATCTTCATCTTTATTATTTGAAGAGGTTTTCTTTATTTCTTGAATAAGTTGTTCTTGTTCTTGTGCGGGAAGTTGTAGGACAAGATTAAGAATTTGCTCGAAGGTTAAGGGGAGTTGATAGGTTTTTTGAGTCATGGTGAGTTCTGGAGTTAGGGAATAGAAACTTG
Source organism: Nostoc sp. JL23 (assembly GCF_017115065.1). Lineage (NCBI taxonomy): Bacteria > Bacillati > Cyanobacteriota > Cyanophyceae > Nostocales > Nostocaceae > Nostoc > Nostoc sp. JL23. Next base: position 4,860 of record NZ_JABXKN010000119.1, on the reverse strand, counting down.
TTAGCTTTTTTAATCAGGTTTGAGCCAGTTTTCTACTTTTAAATCACAATTTCTCTATACCTTGGCGAATTGCATTATCCATATCCTCAAGAGTTTTGGGTTCTCCTTGATATTTTAAACAACCTGCTACATCATCTAGTTTAGTTTCTGCAAAAGGTTTCTTAGGCTTTAAAATAATTCCATCACCCATATCAATAATAATAAATTCTTGACCTACTTCCTATTGATGAGCTTCCCGCAAAGATGCGGGAATAATTACTTGTCATTGGGGAGACAATTTGGTAACTTCCATTAAGTTAAAAAGTAAAAAGCTAAGAGTAATATCAAAATTTTAGCATCTTTGATTATTCCAATTTCTCCTCTTTACTCTGTGTTCTCTGCGCCTCTGCGGTTCGTAAAAAAAAGGACGAACCCAAAAGTTCGTCCCCAATATACTATTATGCTGTTGCTCAATCCAAACCCAAATCTAAATCTTTGCTTCTTCTCTCACTAACTTATCCCAACCCAAATCTTTCAAATTATTATTCCGACGCAACGGACGAGTCACCAACTCTAACATGTCACGCGCATTCGTAAAGCCGTGAATTTGAGCAAAAGTGAACTCCACAGACCACTTTGTATTAATACCGCGTGCTTCCAACGGGTTAGCGTGAGCCATACCAGTAATTACCAAATCTGGTTTCAACTCATAAATCCGTTGAAGTTGATTGTAATTATCTGGTTTCTCCACAATCCTTGGCAGAGGTGAATTCATTTCCTGGCAAGTTTTCTCCAGCAATGCCAACTCAGCAGCTTGATAGCGCTTATCCATGTAGGGAATACCGATTTCGTGAACTGTCATCCCACAACGGATCAAGAATCTTGCTTGGGAAACTTCCAGCAAGTTATCACCCATGAAGAATACAGACTTACCGCGAATCAGTTTCACGTAATCTTCCAAGCCTGCCCAAATTTGGGCTTCCCGTTCATCCAAACCCTTGGGAGTAATACCGAACACCGAGCAGATTTTCTCAATCCAAGCGCGTGTACCATCGGGACCAATGGGGAAGGGTGCGCCAATGAGTTTACACTTGCGGCGGCGCATTAAGGTGGTAGCTGTGCGGCTGAGGAAGGGGTTGACACCAGCGACATAATATCCTTCTTCCAATACTGGCAATTCTGTGAAGCGCTTCGCGGGTAGCCAGCCGGAAACTTTGATGCCTTGTTTCTTCAGTTCCAAGGTTAACTGAGTAACTACGGGGTCGGGAAGGGAGCCAAAGAGAACTAGTGGTGGATGATCTACGTACTCAGATTCATCTTGGGCAACATCTTCTTTCTTCTTACCGAAGTTGAGCAATTTAGCGATCGCATTGCGTTCGCTTTTCTCTGTTTCCGCCACCGGAGCCTTATCAGGACAACGGTTAGCCATTGCTGCTAATACGGTGTCTTCCCCTTGGGTAAAGGCGTAATCTAGACCATTTGCCCGCGCTACAACGATGGGAATTCCGATTTCAGATTCTAGCTTCGGTGCCAAGCCTTCCAAATCTGTTTTAATAATTTCGGTGGTGCAAGTGCCAATCCAGACAATTACACTAGGATTGCGATCGCGTTTAATCTGCAAGCACAACCGTTTTAACTCTTCATAATCACTCAGCTGTGCCGAAATATCGCCCTCTTCCAACTCTGCCATTGCATAGCGGGGTTCAGCAAAAATCATCACCCCCATCGCGTTTTGCAGGAAGTAGCCACAAGTTTTTGTCCCAATCACCAAAAAGAAGCTATCTTCAATTTTTTGGTATAACCACGCCACGCAGCTAATTGGGCAAAAGGTATGGTAATTCCCGGTTTCACATTCAAAGCTTAAAGCTTCTGGTTGTTGAGCGACAGTCATTTTGGTTTTTTCTCCCCTTGATATTTAATGGCAGTTCAACCAATTTCAGATTTTAGATTGATAATTTTGGATTGAAGGTTGGGACAACAAAAGTATCCGCTGTCTAACGACAATTTCCCTAATTCCTCATCCAAAACCCCAAATCTAAACCTTAAAATTGCGAAGAACGGCAATAATTAAGCGTTGGGGAAGAGGCGGGCAATTTCTGATTCATCAAAAACGCCTGCTGGCAGTTCTTCCCCCAAAAAATCGTTACTTTCTTCAGCCTTTTGTAAAGCTGTTTCATCACCCCAGACATCTGATAACACGTCTTTAAACGCATTCGCATCTAGCGGAATATCTCCAAGCCCCTCGTCTTCGTCTTCATCCAGCTTTATTTCCGTTGTAGCTGTTGTATCGAAAGCAATTTCCCCAAACTCATCTGCTTCTAAACTAGAGCTTTGGAAAGACTCATCTATTGAGTTGTGTCCGTTGGTTAAGGAAATATCGCCAAAGCCATTTTCCGTTTCTTCCAACTCGCTGATTCTCAGGCTTTCATCCTCAGAATCCCCCATTGCGAACTCTTGAACTACCGCCACCGACGCAAAGCCATTTGTATGAGCGTGTGTCAATGTTTCATCTTCAGGGTTTTCATCAATGACAGTTGCTGCTGCTTCTACGTATCTCTCTACTTCTGGGTTGATGACGAAGCGATTACCGAGAGCTAAATCTGGGTCAAAATGCAAATCCAGCACCTCAATTAGGGTATCGGCGTCAGGATTAAGTTTGGCAAAGGGCAGCATTAACTGCGCTAGTTTTGGCTCTAGGGCGTTAAGAACTCCCAGGATGAGGTAGGAAGGTGGTCGCTTCCCGCCATCAGGGGTGTACACCGATTCCACTTCCATGTGGAGGGTAATCCAGTCTCGATTATTCTGGAAAAATTGCAACCACTTTTGCTTTATTGAATCCGTAAAGCTGTTAAAGAATGCCATGTTATTGTCCCCCATCCTGAGAACTTGGTGATTTATACAATCATCAAGTCTAGTTCTTCTTCTGAATTAGGAACCTGGGGTTTACCCGGATTTAGATAAAAATCGGACAACAAAGAGAACAACTCCCGATCTGGTGTGTCGTTAGGTACAACACCTTCGGGACGCGCCAGAATTTGGTCGGCGATGTTGAGATAGTAGTCGCAAACGTAGTCTAGGGAAGGATCTTGCTCTGCCATTTCAAACAAAGTCTTACCTTTCACACGGGAAACACGGATATCTTCAATTAAAGGTAAAACTTCTAGAACTGGCATGGGCACTGCTTCTATATATTTTTCAATCAAGTCGCGCTTGGAGGTGCGATTGCCAATTAACCCCGCTAAACGCAGTGGGTGAGTTCTTGCTTTTTCGCGGACTGAAGCAGCGATCCGATTGGCAGCAAATAAAGCATCAAAGCCGTTGTCTGTAACAATCAGGCAGTAATCTGCATAGTTGAGTGGTGCTGCAAAACCACCGCAAACTACGTCACCGAGAACGTCAAAGAGAATTACATCGTACTCATCAAAGGCGTTGAGTTCTTTAAGTAATTTTACGGTTTCGCCGACTACGTAGCCGCCACATCCAGCACCCGCAGGTGGGCCACCAGCTTCTACGCAATCAACACCGCCGTAGCCTTTATAAATTACATCTTCTGGCCAGACATCTTCGTAGTGATAGTCTTTTTCTTGGAGGGTGTCGATAATTGTGGGAATCAAAAACCCAGTCAAGGTGAAGGTGCTGTCATGTTTGGGGTCGCAGCCAATTTGCAGCACTTTCTTGCCACGTTTAGCTAGGGCGACGGATATATTACAGCTAGTTGTGGATTTACCGATACCACCTTTTCCGTAGACTGCTAGTTTCACTGTTGTTTCCCTCTTATAGCTTCTTGTCAAACTTGTGGCTCAAACATTTGCCTTCACCTTTCCTGAGATGGCGATGCGTGAGGTCTGTTGATGTCATTATTGGGCAAATTACCTAGAAAAGAAAGCGGCTCCTAATCTGAAAAACGGTCTTATCCGATTAATTAAAGCTTAATTATGACTATTGGGATTTTTATAAGGCTTAAAGACTTTAAAAGCTCTCAAAAGAGCCATTAAAAAAATTTTATTACTTATTTTTATAAAAAGAGTTACAAAATAAAAAAATCTTAAATCTGCTTTTTTGAATGCTTTTCATAGAATTAGCTGATGTTTTTACAACGTGTTTTCAAGGCATTGGGGCGCAGGGTCAAGGGGAAAGAGAGGTATATGCAGCCTGATCCTGGAAATACTACTGGAATTTGCGTTAGCGTAGCTCACCGAAGGTATCGCAGATAAATCGCCAGTTTTCAACCGATAGCTAAGACTGTTTAGTTGCTGCTTGAGAGTAAGTTAGTGTGATTTTGTAAAAATTTATTAAATTACCAGATATTGTCTAAGATTATTAAATTATTTCGGCTGCCGCCTGTGAACAGGGCGGCAGCCTATTAATGGGCATTTTCAGGAAGATACTGGGAAGGAGGCAAATCAGGACACCTCAGTTTCAAGTCCGTGGATTTCCTGTAATGTTTGCCAGCCAGCTTGCCACTGGGAGTTATCTTGTAATAATTTGGCATTTATCCAAAAACGGACTTTCGGATCGCAAGCAGCAACCATTTCGGCGTAAACCCACTTAGCCTGATTTTTACGATTGACAACTTGGAAGTGCCGCCAGCCATCAACTTTTCGCTGTGCTGTCCATTTAGAACCAACTAGGTAAGGAAATTTTTGTTTTTTAGTCATTTGTTATTCGTCATTTGTCATTTGTCATTGGGAAAACACTTTCTTTATCCCAAATTTCCAATATCCAATTAAGATGTCACCAAATCGCCGTTACGGGTAAACTTTTGGCAATGCAACTCATTATCTTGCTGGACACATAGCGAAAACCATCTAATATGACTCCAGCAGCAGAAATGTTGAATACTGATACAAAACTTTACATAGATAGTTACACTAACTCTAA
>NZ_JABXKN010000076.1:0-179113 GCF_017115065.1 Nostoc sp. JL23 | reverse complement strand
CTGATACCTACCCTACTAAGAGTTGAGGGTAGGGACTGCCGCGATACGGTTCAAAAATTCGACGGCAGATCAGAACTGAGAAGTACAAACTACTTCTTGACCTAGCGTGGTACACCGGGGAACGATGGGGCGCTTTAGTGCAACTCAAAGTGAGTGATGTTTACTTGAGCAGCGGACAACCCAAACAAGACATCATTTTCCCTGCGATTATCAGAAAACATAGACCAGACGGGACAGCTGAAACAACGGAAATTCCGGTGCATCACATTTTGAAAGAGTCGCTGGAGCGGTACAAACCAGAAACAGATAGCGAGTGGCTGTTTCCCTCAAGGTGTGGAACTAAGTCGATTTGCTGGAAGAATGCCTACAACATTTTCATGCGAGCCTCAGACGATGCGGGACTTGAAGCTAAGGGAGTCTCTACCCACAGTACCCGCCGGAGCATGATCAACAAATTGCGAAAAAGTGGAATTGCTAAAGAAATCATCCGAACTTTCACCGGACACCGCGATAACAAAGGACTTGAACCTTATTTTGAAATTGAAATGGACGAGCGCCGGGGTGCGATCGCAACTTTATGACCCAAAGTTGTGAAAAACCCTGTCTGAGGGTTTAGGGTGAGATTGGTTATTACACCTAACCTCACCTCATTGGATTTATTGCGATGGCGTACCCGCTGTTTCCGGGGGCGATCGCAGTTTTTCTTGGCTATTAGCGCGATCGCTTTTTTCATTTTTGAATCCTTAATGAAATTAGCTCCCAACAAAAAATTTGCTTTTAAGCACTTTTAACACGACAAATCAACACTTTCACCCCACTCTTGGAGGCCCGCAGCACAGCTTCTACTTGTTGAGAATGCTTGACACTATTTAAGAGTGACTGTCTGGGTTGTCTTCTTCCCAATCGAGTTCTAAATCAACTCGCATCATTTGAATTATTACTTGTTCAAGCCCCTCATATAATTGAATTGCTTTTTCCGGCGATGATGCACTGATAGTCAGCTGTATAACTTTTTTGTCTTCGCTTAGGGTAAGGCGGAAGTGATTATTTTTTGGTCTAGTCATTGGGCATTGGGGAGCAGGGTGGATGACCAAGGCTTTTCTGCATCGGCGATCGCAAACGCTAAAAACTCCTTAGCCTCATCAATTCTGCCGAGATTCAGATCGACTTGAATTATTTTGCAAGCTTCAATTAGCCCAATTAGGCGCATTTCATGGGTATCGGGAATAACCTCCTCAAGGTGCTTGAGGGCCTCGCCACCGAGATGTGGATTTTCAGTCATAACTCGTAACTCATAAGGCATTGGGGACTGGGGACTAGCAATTGAATGAAAAATGCGATGGCGTACCCCCTTTCCGCTGGTGATCGCAACTCTACAACCCGCGACAAAGCCTAAGAAGAGGGAATATTCTAGATTTCTATTATGATTTTCGTGATCGCTTTCTCAAAACTAATCAGGAGAAACCATGACTACGACAGTTGGACAACTAATCGAAAAATTACACGATTTTGAGCATAACTTGGTTTTGTCCATAAAAGATGTAGAGGATGAGGAATTTTTCATTGCTGCATTTGACGTTGGCGTAAACATCTTGAATATTTTGATTGATACCAAGGATGATGACTTTGAGGAAGAAGTTGTTGCAGAGGAACCAGGTTTTACTAACTCCTAACTCTTAACTCCCTGTCATTTGTCATAAGTCATTGGGTAGTTACGAGTTACATTGCTGACGGATTAACTTTTCAATCTCCACCGGGGTTAATCCATCCGCGATCGCACTTTCCACATCTGCCCTACGCTGCGCAGCCAGGGGTGATGTGGTGATGTGATACTACCGCCTGAAATATGACAGTGGTGAATTTTTCTGCCCGACATCCAACAGTAACGGTAATAGTTATGTTTGCTGTGGCCACGTTTAACCCAGTACTTCTCAACCCAATGAGTATGTTCGGGAGCAGGGGGGCATGGGTCATCTAAGATACTGTGTTCGGGAGCAGTTTGTTGTGTATCATGCTCCCGAACAAAAGTTAGGCGATCGCCCGCGATTTTTTCCGAATCTTCACTGACTAATACAGAAACCCGTGTATCCTGCTCCCGAACAGTTGACTCCCATTGTTCCCAAGCTTGTTCGTAATCATCCAGGTTTAAATAGTCGTCTGGGTCTGGTGGCTCGTCACTGTCATCAAAGAAAATTGTCAGTTGTCCATCTGAGTCTAATTTGTGGGGAACTTCCCCAAAATCATCTGGATTCCATCTCTGTTCGGGTTGGGGATGTTCAGGCGCAAGTATTTCATCCCAATAAGGATCATGAATGGTAGTCCTTATTTCAGTTGGTGCAACAGCAAATAATGCTAATTGCCCAGGCACATCTGAATTATGTTTCATAATGTTTTTGAAGTAATAGAATTCGCGGCCGCTGTAACGGCCGTTTTTTTATACAGATGAATTAACCAGAGGGGAATAATTCATCCCACTCTGTAGAGTTCCCAAACGTCGAAAGCAAATGATTGTAATTACGCGAAAACTCCCACCATCGCTCACGTAAACATCTACGTATAAAACCTTCTGGATTAGGAATTTTATCGAAACCACCACGGAGATTAAACATTAAAAGTGCCAACTTAATCTCATTAGTTGGACGTTCAAGGACTTCCTTTTCAGAAGAGTCATAATGTATACCCGCTTCTGCTAGAGTCTCTAAGTTGATATTTGAATTAGAATGCTGCTGCTGTATATCACCCGGAACGGCAGATATATCATTTTATGGGGCTAAAGTGTAACTTAAATTATGATTTTGTAAGTTTTTTTCTCGCTTCTTTCTCGGTGGCTTCAACCATTCGAGGGGTCTTACAAGTAACTTAAATATCTTCCAACTGTACTGTTTAACAAGTTGGATAACTCTGTGTTCTACTAGCTGCTGAAAAATATGCTTGAGGTAATTGTGTGAATATCCTTTACCTCTGGATTTGGCTACCGTGGCATTAAATTCTGATAAATCTGGCTCGACTTCTTCAGCAATTGCACCTTGCCTCATCAACCATTGCCAAAGTGATTTAGCAGCAGGGCAAATATGATGCTTGTAACAGAATGCTTCGTGTTCTTCTGTCCACGGAATATTGTTTTTGAATGAGTTTTCTGGCATACTAATTATTAGTTATTTCTCCAGGAGCCGCCCTTGAACGCTAATTCTCTTGGCGGCTTTTTGGTTTTTTTAAGACTGCTTTTTGTTCAACCAGTGGTCATCTGGGAAAGTGGAATCTGCTTCAAAATCAGCATTTTCACATCTGGTAACACCGAAATAAGCAAGCCCGTTGTGTTGAGTTAGGGCTGTGCCCACATCACTGGCTCTAATTTTGTCTATGTGCCAGCACAGGGCAACAACCGCATTTTTCTCAGGGCTTAGAGCAAGAGCAACGTAAATCGTTTGTTTTTTCATTGGTTATTTAGGAGCGCGATGTTTAAGCTTCATGTTTGCCGCTATACCTTTCACCTGATCTACTAGCGATGGGTTTTGTTGGAATAGTCTCGGCAAGTCACTCAATATATATGCTGTTAACACGATCGCTTGGTCGGGTTCCACTTCTGGGTCAAGGGTGCGGACATAGTTTATAAGCTGCTCTAGCTCGTAGATAACTAGACTTCTTGCCCGAACTACTTTTGATGAGATTTTTTGTTTAGTCATAAGTCATTTGTCATTTCAATGGGTGATGGTGGCAACAGGTAGTATTCCAGGTATCGGTAAGTCGCTGTTTGACCGTCAACTTCCAATAAAATGTAGAGGAAGGCATTGCACATAATCAGATGAGGAAACCGAAGAACTGCGGTTAACTCTCTTTCCTCTGCTATTTGTCCCGCTTGAGTCGTAAGAATAACTTTCATTGGTCATTAGTTATTGGTCAACTGCGATCGCTAAAAATTACAATCACATCGATGACAGCGCGATCGCTAAATCCCTCGGTGGTTTTTTGCAATTCGATTAAAGACTGTCTAGGATTGCGTCAACACGATTTTCGAAGTCAGTTATCGTGTCTTCCACTGTTGGTAAAATTCCTACTTCTGAGTCATAACCTACTGAAAAACAGATTCTGCCTCTGTAACGGGCAATGTATCTGTATCCCACGATTAGCGATCGCCAATCTCCTCTCTTTAATCTTGATTCTGTGGATTCCATTTCCGGTAGAATCATCGCTCGAAATCCTTTGTAGATATGGTTCATGGTCATTAGTCATCAGTTATTAGTCATTTGCGATCGCACTCCGTGAAATGATGAGTGCGATCGCTAAAACAAAACCGCCCTAGCCACAGTGGGCAGGACGGTTTATTCTGGGTCGTCTTCGACTTGGTGTGCTAAATCACGAAGCCCTTGTTTGATTAATTGCAGTTCTTCAGTGAAGACAGCTTCTAATTCTGTACTTTCTTTGAAGCGCGTCTTTAGTCGTTCTTGATGTCCATGCACATAACCATAAAAAGCTTTCTCCAGCAACTCTAGACGACCTAGCAGTTTCCCAGGAGAAGTGTCTCCTGGCTCGACATCTGTCCCAAAGGTATCTGTTTTTTCGATATCGCTCGAATTAATTCGCCCCTGCCTCTCAATCCCATAGCTTTCGCTAGTTGCATTAGATCGTCCCACTCTTCGTCGGTCAACCGAATAGTCCTTGTTTTCATCTAATATCATTTTTTTCGCTACTCCTTAATTTTATGCATATGCATCTTGATTTGCATATGCATCTTGACAAGCGTAGTTTGCATATGCAAATAATATAGCATTGCTTTGCATATGCAAGACAATGCTCCCTCCCCACATTTGCCTAGCGCCCGTGGGGACACACCATTAAACCGGAGCAAGCACCCGCGCCACTGCTTTTATGCCCCGGCGCGGAAACACCCTGTAGTTACCAGAGAAGCGATCGCGGTAACGAGTTTACCGAGCGGTGATATTTATGATGTCTGCACACTTACTTAGGAAACAATATGACAACCACAGTTTTGGAACTGATTGAAAACCTGAAACACTACCCCGGTGCAACAGAGGTAACTATCAAAGACGTTGACGATGAGGAATTTGCGATCGTTGACTATCAATACAAAGGCGACGGCGTGACTATCGTCATCGATGAGAAGGTGGACGACGAGGAGGAGGAAATCTAAGTATTGAAAAAGCGACCGATACCGTCCTTAGTGGGAGGTATCGCCTATGCAGCAATAAACCCACTAACTGCAACACCCTGTATAACGTTGCACCAGCGTGACTGGTACAAGCGAAAAGTCTTTTTTACACAATTAGGAATTTTAAATTATGAATTATCCCGACGAATTAAGGCAGTGGGCAATTTTTGAGCGCCTGTCCACTGGCGAAAATGTTTGCAGCTGCCGATTTCGTAAACGCTCCGACGCCGATGCTTATGTGAGCCTTCTGCGTCGCGGGGGCGGGAAATTTGAGGTAATTTTCGATCCTCTTCCCCAGCCCCAGGAAGTGAAAGGATAACTCAAAATCAATTGCGATCACCGTCAGTTCATGGCGGCGATCGCTCTTGATTAATCGATTCAAACAAGTAAAAAATAGCACACAAATATGAAAATCAAAACCATTTCTTATAAACGGGTACTCAATCTCGGAAATTACGAGAACAAGCACCTAGAACTGTTTGCGGAAGTTGAGGAGGGGGAAAATCCAGAAGTTGCTATTTTACAACTTGCGGATACAGTCGAGCGCACAATCCGAGAATCAGTAACCAAGGAATACAACAGGCAAATGTTGCAGGCTGAAGGGCAGAAAGAAAAGTTGCTTGATGAGATTGCCGAACTCAAGCATGAACTCAAAAAGCTTGGAAAAATTAAGGATGAGCCACCAAAGGAAGACAATCCCCATATCCCTTTTGATCCAGGGGGAACGCTCAAAACTGATGAGCCTGACCCCAACGAGAGTTTTTAACTGAAATTTTTAGCGATCGCAAAACATTATGACTAAACACGACACTTGGGTGAAACTCAAGCCCAATACTCGGCATGATACCCATGCGCGATCCCTTCCCCCTGGAGCGAGCCACCAATCCAAATGGTGAAGAGGTGGCGCTGTGGATTATCGACGTGGAGCGCCTTAGCAGCATTCAATTTCAAGCCCTAGTCCAAGCTATTGCCATCGTTTGTAAAGCTGATCCGATTGCAGTTGCACTTGAGGCAGAGCTAAAAGGTGGCCTTGCCATAAGTTACGAGTGGGTTGCTTCTATGCAGTGTTGGGTTGAAGGCTTCGCTCGTGGCAAAGAACTTGCTGATTTTTTGGAAACTGCACCTCATTTAGAAACTCGTGAGGCTGCTATAGCATTTCAGGAATTTAGCAACAGTCAGTATGAGCGCTGGATTGAAGGTGACGAGGAGCCGCCACCAATCAACTCCATTGAGGATGTTGACCCCAGATTACGCACTCCAGAACTGGAGCAAGCTTTCAAGATGAGAGAATTTGAGACTGCGATCGCGAATGCTAACTACTCAGTTCTTGGTGTTCTCACAGGTCGAGCAATGGTAGATTCCCTTAACATGATTGACCCAGAAAACTCATATTCATTAGTCGGTGATGATGACGATTTTGATGAGGATGAATATTTATGAATAATGAAAATACAACTAATAATATTCCCCAGCCCGATCCATCTTGGGACTGCTATCTTACCCACCACAGACTACTCAAAGCTAAATCCGATATAGATAAATTGATTCGCTTCATTAGCGATCTTGAATCAGCTACGGCAACTTTTGATCAATCAATTAATGAAGATTTATTCGAGTTAGTTAGCGACCTGGAAAATATCCGAATTCCGATCGCTGACGCCTGATGATGGCTACCTGACACAGTAGCCGAAACGGTGGGTAAATTCCACCGTCGCGGGTTGTGTCCAAAGCAATCAGCAAGTTAATTAGAGAAAGTGCGGCGTTCATACGGAATTGCGCCCCTAAAGTGTGGCGTTCCTAATTTCACGCGCAACACTTCTCTATTAATTCCCCGAATGCGTTTACTCCTGAATCGCGCCCCTAAAAATGTGGGGCGTTAGGGTGATTCGTGCGCTATTAAGTTCGGGCTAATCAAAGGATGCCAGTCCTTGAAAACCACCATTTTATTTCGCAGAACCATGACAACAGAATTAATAATTCTGGGAATTGATGTTAGTAAATCGAGTATAACCACTCACATTTTAACACAATACCCCAAGGGCGGATTGCAAGCATACTGGAATAAAACAAGAAATAAAGCATCTACTTTATATCCGGCTTTTTACTCCAATCCTGATGCTAAGAAGAAGCAAAAATCAGCTTTTGATTTTGCTGATTATCTATCAGAAATCAAGCCAGATTATGCAATTCTTGAACCGACAGGAAACCACTATTCAAGACTATGGGCATCCATCCTTAATAAGTTAGAAATCAAAATACTCTGGGTTGGTCACGTTGAGCTAAGGCGTTATCGCGGAGGCAAAAATTTACCAAATAAAAGTGACCCAGCTGATGCTTTAGCAATGGCTGCCTACGGTCACGATCCAGATCACAGTCTGGAGACTGGGGAGTTAAACATGAGATACTTTCTCATGCACCGCCCTGAACCAATCGACGAGTTACGCGACATCTGTCAGCAACTCGAACACCTCAACCGCGTACAGTCACCGATCGTTAACTATGCTAGACAGCTTCTCGCTTGGCAATTCCCAGAAGTCGCTCACACCAAGAGCGCATCTAGCAAACCAGGATTACTACCGCCACTTTGGGGATGGTTAGCTAAAAGGCTGGAAATTTCGCCCGCAGCGAAAACCCGAATTGAAAATCGCTATAAAATTTCCATTGCGCAAGACTATGAAATTGAGTTCGATCCGATTCTTGAACTACACGCTGGCTGGATGTGCGATATCTCACTTTTTGAGCAGCACTTAGAAGCGAGAATCACTCAAATGCTCTCTCTGAGTGAATTTAAGCCTTATATGAGCGTGTTTGATAAATTTGGTTTTGGGCTAAGAGTGCGATCGCGGCTGCTCACCAGGATTTATCCTTTTGAATCGTTCCTGGGCATCAACGGCAAGCCCGTAACTGAGTACGAAGTCAGGGAAGTAAAGAAAACTGCACGCATTCGCAGAGACGGGCAAACTATAATCCGACATCTAGCTGGGGACACCAAACGGACTAAACGCAACCGCAGCCGCGACACTTTCAAAATGCGTTTGGGTATGGGAACGGTTTTAGAAGAATCAGGAGACGGTTTAGTTGAAAAACCGAGCGGTTCCTCGCTGTGCCGGATCAGCTTGTGGCAGTATGTTCTAACTGGTGTAGAAACTGGCAGACTACCAGAGAACGAACTGACCAAGGAATTGATTAGCTACCGTGACTCACTCAAAGCTAACGTCACTGAACAAGGTGAAAAGCTGCTAGGTGGCAAACACATCCAGGGAAAACTGATGAGTAAAGTAGTTAACCTACTGTTCCAAGAATTGTGTAAAGTGATTCCCGTGACCTGATGCTAAAACCCTTCATGCAAATGGAGGGTTGTAAAATCCCCAAAAGTTTCAGTTACCCTGAAAGAGCAATCGTTAGTATTCTAGATATTGTGAGACACTACTTCCACCAATTGTTGGCAGAAGTAGTTGGCAAGCAAGATTATTCAGGATCGTCTAAAACTGAACTATATGCTTGCGGCTCTTCAACGCGGTGGTGTATGTTACTCCGTCGAGCCTTTACTATCTCTTGATAAACTTTTTTACGAGCTAAATTGACACTACCCAAGGGTGCGTGTTCTGGGAGGGTATGCCAAGCCATGAACGATAGACCCTCATCCAGTCGCTTCCGCTCCTCGAAGTCAAATTTCTGAGCTGGAACTGTGATGGTTGCAAACTTGATAAACGGTGAGTCCTTCTCTTGCCACTCCTGCATTGGATCTTCAATTGGAGTTTTCTCATCGTTGACATAAAGCTGCACCAAGAAGTCAAAGGTTGCATCTTTGCCCTCTTCCGACAGATATTTGACGACTGCCTCACGCAAGTAAGTCTCTGAAGTGGGGGGTGAACCGGGAGTATCTTGCTGATGAGGTTTTATAGAAAACTTGATAGACACAGAGCCAAGTTTATAGGGAGTTGTACTCCAATATTGGATCAGCAGTGGATTTGCAACTTGTTTGCTCGTAACCGCTTTGAGAACTTCAAACGTGGGTTCTAGCGATCGCAGCTCTTCTTCATTTGCTTGACCAACGCTTGCTTTCGTCAGGTTGGCAAACCCTTGGGCATCGTGGACAAAGAAGACCGGATGATTAATCATCAAAAAGTCTTGGGTTTCCTGCTCATCATCCAGCACTTTTTCACCCTCTACCTGTAAGAGTTTGATCGCGAGTGCCCGAACATCGGGATCAAGATCCGACTTGAGCTTACCGCGCTTCTCTACTGAGGAAGCATTGGAGAGCCTCATCCAAAGCGGGTAGGTTTTGGACTGGGCAAATATACCCACCTTCAACGATTCAGGAATATTTTCCTCAACTTTGAACTCTCCCCAAACCAAGCCGTGACTTTTAGGATGGTCTTTTCGCAGGTCTGGGCCCTTCTGGGCTTGAACGTTAAGATCAATGTCCACGATAGTATCAGTAGCTGCTTCTTGAGCAGCAGCTACTTCTTGGGCAGTAATGGATAGATTAGATTGGCTCATGGTTCTTTCTCCCTATAGTGTAAGTGTTTCAACACTGAGAAAATGAGGGTTGCAGATGGATTTTGATAAACCCTAACTACCTGTTGATTGTGAGTTTACAATGCTACTGCCCCCAGTGTTGCGATCTCTAGGAACGATGATGGTTACGAACTTATAAGACCTCCTCTGGTTGCTGGATTGTTTTCAATGCCCAAACGCTAATTCCGCACCCGAATCCATCTACTATTAATATGAGAATGGCTGTAACTTGAAAAAGCAGACCCCAACCTGCCAAGGAAACTTGAGACACATGATCGGGGCTAATTACGATGAAATGATTGTAGATTCCAAAAAGCAGCGATCCAGCTATTGAACTCACCAATAGCCAGCTACCAAGGCGGTAAAACTGCGTCCAAAGTAAAACGGCGGCAATGATGGGAGTTAGAAGAATCACAATCCCCACAAACGAACTTTGAAGCACAGATAAGGCAACTGGGATTTCTATATGTGCTAAACCATGCAGTCCGTTGGCGATCGCATGAAGAACCGCGATCGCTGTTCCATATTGAGCAATCTTCATTTTTCTTCTACCTTGGGGTAAAATCCCCATTACAAAAAGTAATTACGTTAGCGTAGCGAAGCAAAAGCCTATTGCGAATAGGTATGAGTCACTTGTGCTTTCTGTGCTGGCTTGGAAACGCTATCTGCTGCTTTAATTAAATCGGCTGCTTTTTCGCCGATCATAATTGTGGGCGCGTTTGTATGCCCTGTATTTAGAGTTGGCATAATGGAGGCATCGACGATCCGCCTTCAACCCCATAGACCCGCAGTTGGGAGTCTACAACTGCCATTGAATCTGTGCCCATTTTACAGGTGCCGATTGGATGAAACACCGTACCGCAGTTTTCCCGGATGTATGCTTCAAGGGCTACATCGTCAGTTACATCAGCGCCCGGAGCAACTTCCCGACCGCGAAATTCATCAAAAGCACTGGTCTGGAACAATTGGCGCATTAATTTAACTCCGGCAACGAGCTTTTGCACATCGGATTGACTTTGCAAATAGTTTAGCCGAATCACTGGCGTGTCTTTGGGATCGGGTGATCGCAAACTGACACTGCCAATGTTTTCAGGATGAACTAAAGCAATTAGACCCGTGAAGCCCATTTTGATTGACTCTTTGAGCGTGAACGCGATCTGTCATATCCCGAAGGAATCGATTGATGTCAAGCTGTATTGCATTGGCATACTCTAGAAGATAGCCATTGTTAAGTGCGGATTGATTCGCAAATAAGAGATTGTGCATTTGCCAAAACTTATTTTGCGCGGCGGCGGCTTCTGCCGCCTTTTGTGCTTGGTGATGAAGTTGTGTGCGGGGGAAATGACGAAATATAAAGCATAATTGGATCTGTTGCTGAATTTCTTGAATCATCCTGTTAACCTCACTACAGCAAAGACATTGATAGTCACCGTATTCCACTAAAATGACTGAGGCATCGATTTTTCCTTGGGTATGGTCGTGTTCTGAAATTGGCATGAGCAGCCTGTCGCGATCGCTTGTCTGACTCATCTTTGTTTTATGCGGTCTGTGGATAGCATTTTGGCGATGAAAATGCTAGAAAAGTAAGAAATTGAATATCATTTCTTGATTCTGAGAATATGAAAATTGACCCCACTTTGTCGCATCCCCTGCGGGGAGTTTTTGCACTAACAACAGGGATAGGGATCAACTTACTCTTAGGGCTAGAAACAACCTATCCTTAAGAGCAGGTGATAATTCTGAATTTATTCTTCTGTTGCTTTGGCTGATACCAATTCTGTATGAAGATGCGCCAAACTACGTCAAACTTATAGATGGGTGCATTTAGTAATTTTGTTATGAGTCGTCCATTCCAAATCGAGATTTCAGAAAGCCTTGAAGAATTGGAGAAAGCTCTCAGACATGCCACACAAGCAAGCAGCAAAGAAAGATTGCTTTCTTCTTTATTGGCTCAAGAGTGGACAGGTAAGCAGCAGGCGATCGCTGCTTTTGCTTTTTGACCTGCGATTAAATTTAATCGCGCAATTTCATTGCGTTCGGATTGCTCGGTAATCAGCTCAACTCCATGATTGAGATGATCGACAATTTCAAATATTCGTTCTGATAGTTGCTCTGGCAAGGTTTTTTCGAGGAGATTATGCCCAATTTGTAAATGAACAACTTGTTTGTGCGCCTCATCAATTAAAGCATAAGCTGCTTGCTGTACGCGATCGTGCAGAAACTTATGCTCTTTAATTAACAAGTTTTCATCTAATTCAGATAGGGGTTGAATTAATCCATTTTGTAAAGCTGCGAGTAAATCCAGAAAAACTAATTGAGGTGATTTATTACAAACAATCGATAAAACATCTAAATCAAATTCAGCTCCAATACAAGCCGCTAATCGGATAATTTGCTGTGTGGACTCTGGTAGTTTCTTCAACTTTACCAACATTAATTCTACAACATTATAGGTAATATTTTGGGCTTGTATTCGAGCAATGTTCCATTGCCATCCCCCTTTATTAAGGGGGAATTGAGGGAGGTCAAAGGTCAACAAATTTTCGCTATACAGCATTCTCAAAAATTCATTGACAAAGAAAGGATTGCCCTCAGTTTTCCGCAACACTAACTCAGCCAAAGAATGAACATTGTCAGTATTTTGATGTAGCGTCTCGGCAATTAACTGACTCAACGGTTCCAGCGTTAAAGGTGTCAGGATAATTTCTTGAAAAACTACTCCTTGTTTTCGCAGTCTTTCTAGCATTAACGCCAGTGGATGCGTTGAATTTACCTCATTATCTCGATATGCTCCAATTAAAATGCTCTAACTTATGATCTTGTCTACTTGCATATCCAAAGAATATTTGCCGACCATTGGTCGGCAAATAGGTAGGTAGCAATTAGCGTTGACAAAATAATCGCAGTAGTAATTAGGATCAAAGGCTAGAATAGATAGTTATGAACAGTCCATTGACTTGGCTTACTGCGGGCAAATTGCTATCGGTGATTTTCTTGGTGCTAGCCAACGGATTCTTTGTGGCGGCTGAATTTGCCTTGGTTGCGCTTCGCCGTAGTCGTGTCGAACAGTTGGTTATCCAAGGTCATCCCCGTGCAAAAGCTTTACAACGGGCAGTAAATAACTTGGATGCTTATCTAGCAGCGACCCAACTTGGTGTTACCATATCTTCTTTAGGCTTAGGTTGGCTTGGAGAACCAGCGATTGCAGTACTGGTCGAACCCGCTTTCCACTGGCTGCCAAAATCTTTATCACAAACTAGCGCCCATACGTTATCAGTAGTGATTGCCTTTACAATCATTACATCTCTCCACATCGTTTTGGGAGAATTGGCTCCGAAAAGTTTAGCGCTCCAGCGCACGGAAAGAACAGCCTTCGCGGTTATAAATCTCTTAGAACTATACTTAGTGATATTTCGCCCTGTTGTCCAAGCTTTGAATAGTTTAGGAAATTTGGTTCTAAAGCTTATAGGCTTGGAACCAGGAAGTAGCGAAGAATTGCTTCATTCAACTGAAGAATTGAAACTTTTAGTGGCAGCTAGCCATGAAGCGGGTCTATTGGGAGAAGCCGAACAAGACGTAGTAGAGCGAGTGTTTAGCATTGGCAACAGACAAGTCAGTGCATTTATGACATCACGCACAGAGATGGTTTGGCTTGATATTGATGAACCATTGTCAAAAATCCGCAGCCAAGTCATTGAAAGTATTCATTCATTCTTCCCAGTTGGTCAACAGAGCATTGATAACTTATTAGGTATTGTGCAAACCAAAGAATTTTTAGCCCAAAATCCAACCCAAGCCATTGAATTGCAAGCTTTACTAAAGCCACTTTTATATGTACCGGAAAGCATGAAGGCTTTGAACCTCTTAGAATTATTTAAGAAATCTGGGACTCACCTTGCTTTAATCGTAGATGAATATGGCGTGACACAAGGCTTGGTGACAATCACTGATATTGTGGAAGCGATAGTAGGTGATATCCCAACCAGTGAAGAACTAGCTGATCCCGATGTGGTGCAACGTGAAGATGGGTCTTGGTTGTTAGATGGACTGTTGTCAATTGATGAGTTGAAAGAAATTTTAGACATCAGAAATTTGTTACCAGGGGCAGGGGTCAACTATCAAACTTTAGGGGGATTTGTCGTTAACCAACTAGGGCATATTCCCTTGGTCGCTGAACATTTTAAGTGGGCAAGACTACGCTTTGAAGTAGTTAGTATGGATGGAAGCAGAGTAGATAAAGTGTTGGTTGTGCCAATGTACACTGAAAAAGACCAGTGAGGCACAATAGATAAAGTCGCCCGATGCAACCCTATGTCGCTTATTACTGAGTATCGACCGGAACGCCAGTTTTCATCTCCGGTGCGAGTGAGCCACGAATTGAACGCGAGAACTATGTTCCAAAGGTAGCCGCCAAGTGTTCCCGCAATTTTGTGACATCACCTTCAAAATTTGGTGCCTTCATGACATCATGGCAGGAAAAGGATGGCAGAATTTCAACACCGCAGAACTTATAGTTAGCGGTGTTAAAGGCAAAAACCTCATCTACAGTTTTTCCTTCAAACAAAAGCTGATCCGCATTCCCGAACGCCTCTTTGGGGGCGTTCCAGGTCAGGGAAATCATGTATTTCTTGCCATGCATTTTGCCGCCCGACCCATACTGCCGTGTCGGGTCTTTTCGCGTCCTGCCGTCCCCATCCAGGAAACTCCCTTGAATCATTCCAGCCGTGAATACCTCGTCCACATATTTCTTGTATATCCAAGGTGTTCCGAACCAATACACGGGCGATTGCAGAATAATGATGTCTGCCCAAAGGTGCTTTTGCACCTCTGAATCAACATCGTAGCCTTGCTCGATGTCGGTTTTCTGAACCTCGTAACCCCGCTTTTCCATGCCTTCCCTGATAAGGTCAAGCATAGCCTTGTTCAGGCTGCCGGAGGAAATACCTTCATAGAATTGGTGCGCGTTTATGAGCAGTGCTTTTTTCATTATTAAGTCCGATCAATCTGCGCCATGTGTTTTTCAGACATCGTTGTGCCGTGAACTGTGATTTTAGACAAAGCTACATCAATCTCACGAAGGTCTTCAGGCGTTAGATGGACATTGAGCGCGCCATGATTTTCATTCAAGTGATCTATGTTGCGCGTGCCAGGGATTGGAACAATGAACGGCTTTTGCGCCAACAGCCACGCCAGCGCAATTTGAGCGGGCGTTGCATTCTTCTTTTCTGCATATTTTCGCAGCAAATCGACAACCGGCATATTGGCAGCCAGATTTTCAGGGAAAAAGCGGGGGAACTCAGAACGGAAATCCGTTTTCGGATCGAACCTAGTGTCGGCATTCATTTTTCCAGTCAGATACCCCAATCCTAGCGGCCCCCACGGAACGAAGCCGATCCCCAATTCCTCGCATGTTTCAAGGACACCGTTTTGTTCGGGGCTTCTGGTCCAGAGCGCGTATTCGCTTTGAATGGCCGTCACAGGCTGAACGGCATGGGCGCGGCGGATCGTGCGGGCACTCGCCTCGGAAAGGCCCAAGTGCAAAACTTTTCCTTCCTTGATAAGCTCCTTGATCGAGGCCGCGACATCTTCAATTGGCACGTTGGGATCAACACGGTGCTGGTAATAAAGATTAATATGGTCGGTTTTGAGTCGCTTAAGCGACGCTTCAACCACCGTTTTGATGTGGTCGGGTTTGCTGTTCAGCCCGATAGTGCCATCAATCGCAAAACCGAATTTGGTGGCGATGGCAACCTTGTCGCGGAACGGCGCAAGAGCTTCACCGACAAGCTCTTCATTTGTATAAGGGCCATATGCTTCGGCGGTATCGAAGAATGTGATGCCGCTTTCAAACGCTGTGCGAATGGTTTTGATAGCTTGTTGTTTGTCTGCGGGCGGGCCGTAGTTGGCGCTGATGCTCATGCAGCCTGCGCCTAATTCCGAGACTTGTAATGTTCCGAGTTTGCGGGTTTTCATTTTGCCTTCTCCTTTGTTGATGGTTCTGTGTTGATCCGACGGCGCAGTCCATGCTAACGGCGCAACTGCCAGCGCTGCGCCGACAATTGCCGTTGCAGTCAGAAACTCACGACGGTCTAAAACGCCCCGAAGGCGCTTGCCTGATTCATCACTTTTCGTATCGTTGCCCATGACCCGTTCCTGCAATGCTTCACTCTGCTTCCAACATATTCTGATCTTGCCTAGAGGCGGTATCTTGATCCTGCCTGATTATTGCCTATTTCTCTTAATGCCTGGAAATACTTATAACTCAAAGGAGCGCGGAGCTATATTTAAAAATGAGACCCAAGCTTGGAGATAGATATATGATTAAACCATTTAGCACAGAAAAGCTGTCTACTATCCGGCAAGAGCTTGTGGAAATGATCGGCCGTATTGTCGGAACAGCAGAGGATTATGCAACTGATATTCCCGGACTAATCCTCTACAGATTTACGGCCCCGACCGCTGCGGCATCCGTCACATACGAACCGAACCTTGCTGTGGTCGTACAGGGCCGCAAGCGCGTTGATCTCGGACCAAAAACTTTCATTTACGATGCCTCCCAATACCTTCTGACATCCGTTGATCTTCCCGTTTTGGGCCAGGTGGTCGAAGCGAGTGAAGAAAAACCTTATCTATGCCTCGTCCTGAAACTTGAAATGCTCATGGTCAGGGAGATGCTCAGTCGTGATGATATACCTGATAGTTATGCCTCATCGGATGGACCTGCTATGCTCATGGGTGACAATACGGCCGAGCTGCTCGGTGCCTGTTCCCGCCTCCTTGATCTGCTGGACAGCCCGCATGATATTCCTTTTCTTAGTGGCCTTATCCAACGTGAGATCGTTTACAGGCTTTTACGCGGGCCGAAAGGCGCACGCCTTCGTGCGATTGCAATGCAGGGTTGTCAAAGCAACAGGACAGCCAAGGCAATCGCATGGATCAGGGCGAATTACATGAAGCCATTACGGGTTGAAGAACTTGCCCAACTGGCTGGAATGGGGCTGTCCACATTCCACCATCATTTCAAGGCGCTAACAACACTCAGCCCGCTTCAATTTCAAAAAGGGGTTCGGCTCCATATTGCGCGCAACCGTATGCTGATAGATGGACTGGATGCGGCAAGCGCGGCCTTCGAGGTTGGATATGAAAGCGCCAGCCAGTTTAACCGCGAATATAGCCGTTACTTTGGCCAGCCACCAAAGCGGGATATTCAAAATCTGCGCTCTACGGTATAATTGAAAACGGTCTTCATGGGGTTACGGATACAAAAACTGCCCTACGTACCAGTTCGTCCGTGCAAAATTTCCTCTTGCAAGATGTGTATTTTGTCCAAATTAGCTTTGGTAAGCAAGAGTGAATTCAGCTTTTGGCTCACTTTCTCTAAAATCTCCTTGTAAAAGAACCCAGTGAGTAACTCTAGTGACTGTGAACTTTTCTGTTTCAGAATAGACGTTTTGATTTGCATAAATCTCTAGAGATTCGCCAATATTGGGTACTCTGCTCATTTGAACAACTGTCACAGATTCTTTATTAAAATCAGGTCTAATATTTAAAACAGAATCATCCAACATTAACGCAACTGGAATCATTGTTATTACCTTATAGTATTACAAATACAATGAATAAGAGGTAAGCCTTGAGGCATTGAAGAAAAATAGATAATTGAGTGCAAGGCGTAAGTAAAATACTGCTAATTTCGGTTGGGAACTCAAGAAGCAAGATGGAGAGCAATACGATAATGTGATGGATATATGGATTGCTTTCGGGTATTTTGCATTATTGACAACACAACAAAGACCTAGCACATATGCGTTGTGTATATCGTGCTAGTTAAATCTTGGGTATTTTAGTTAACAAGGAGTAGGTAAAGAATGATTGTGTACAACAGGGTCAGAGCTACATGGTGTAGTCTGTTCAGACGCTGACATCTCGGTTATTGTCAGAGAGCGAATCAACTCCCGAATCACATCAGTTGCTGGTCTACCTGTGTTGGCACAATATTTTTCAAGTTTTTCGCTTTCAACTGATGCGAGATTTATTGTGATTCGTTTGACAGCCCATTTTTTGTTCATGACTTGTTGTAATAATTAAATTTGAGAAATTATGTAGGCTTATAACGTCAGATGTAATGGTTAACATTTAACAGTTTCAGCCAGATGTTAACCACAGCATACTTGCCGTAAAACTATTTTTAGCACATCATTAGCCAGGGTATTCACCTGTAATGCAAACTTCACTGATAAATTATTTATATAAATTTTAGATTTATTTGATAAAAGGCTATCTCTTTTGCAGATATTGTTATACCAATTCTTTATGAGTCTGCATATAATAAAGCTTGGTGAAACAGAGCTTCAAGGATAAAGTCATACTAAACTGTAAACTGTCTTGTATTTGATTTGTACTTTCCATTCTTGCTCCAGCCATTGGACAATTTGTCTATAACTGCTAAATCCTTCTGGAGATTCTAATCTCGACACTAGCTGTGTCAGCATTTCTCCTTGAATTAAAGGACTTGCCCCTGGTGCAGTTTTTACCTCTAAAAGTTTAGATAGTCCTCCTTGTTTATACCTTTGCAGCCATCTCGTGATTGTTGATCCATCTCTTGCCCAACCTTCGGCTCAATTCTTAATGCTGCGTCACTTGCTCTGTTTTGAGCCACCAGAGCATCTGTAAACGCTCTTTTTCATCTGCTGTTCGCGCATTTTTCAGGCTTTTTGACAAATACTCAGCACTTTCTTGAACTTCTAGGTTGAAAGAGCGTGCCATTGCTTCCTCAAGAGTTTCTTCTTTTATGCTCTCTATTCTACAGTTCTATGCACCTTCACTTAGACTTGGTATAAGTTTTAAACGGACTATTTGGTTCGACGCTTTTCGGAGCGGGTATCAACTTCTCTTTTTAACTGTGCCAAACCCAAGACAGCGCAATTGAATTGTTTAGAGATCGCACTGAGTTGTTTCAAGATGGAGTCGATTTCTTGTACGCGGTTTTCGGCACCCCGCAAATATGCAACGCCTAAATTCTTTTTTAAAACTTGAGTATTTCCCAATTATAATTGTCGGGAAAAGGTTCTATTTCCCAAACTATGCTTTCTCCTGCTTCTAAGGCAACTTCTACGTAGAGTTGTTCTACAGCCGTTGCAGCTACATCTTCATTATTGGGAAAAGGCTGTAAATCTTCGGTAAGTAATCGGAGTTTAAAACCACCGGGAATAGCTGCACCGATTGCGGCATTACGTAATTCAAATCGCCAAATAGTTGCATCTGGCTCACCTTGTGGTCTAATCAAAAGTTCGTAAATTTGGCCTGCGATCGCCAACCGACGAGAGAGAATGGTACTTGGTTGTGTGTCTTCCACACCCCGCGCCCCAGCAGCACTAAGTTGTAAATCAAAGCTTCCCCAACCAACAGCCTCAGCAACTTGAGAAACACCGCTTTGCAACCATTGGAGAACTGACCACTGTTCTGGTAATTCTAAGCGTCGTTGATATAAATTTTGTCGCCAACCGCCATGTTGAATTAATCCACCCCACAGTTGAAAAGGGATTTCTTGGCGAGGTGTAAGTATTTCCGGGTTTCCCAGACGGGCAATTAAATTTTGTGCCTGTTGTGATGATAAGCTTGGAATCTCTTCGATAGGGCTACGGGTGGGTTCTTCTGGGCACAATTGACGCGCCATCGCTAAAACGCTGATGTCGTTGATTATATCAGTAGCATCCAGATAATAAGTGCGATCGCTGGCATCAAAACTGCCTTGAGTTTTTAGTTTTTCATGGCTACAATAACCCCAAACCTTAACATAGCCTTCGTCTGGTTCAACTTGCACAGCTAAATAATAATCACCTACCCAACTAGGAATATCCACCCATTCTTGGGGGACTCGCAATTCACTCAAATCAATTGCTTCACTGGGAACTAAGACTAATCTTGTTGTATCAAGCGTGAGTGCAATTCCATTAACCAGTTCCCAGAAACTGGGTAAAGCAGTGGTAGTTGGCCAAACCTTTGTCTGTGGTGTCCAGTCTTCTTGCAACCATAGCAAGATAGCACCGAGGCAAAGTTGATTAATATAAGCTTGATAGCGAGAACTAGCATTAGAAAAAGCTTGGCTGTGTAAATCCGCTTGGTTTTGGGTAGTTGTAGGGATTTCCAAAACCATATCTGTTGGGTTAGCGAAAGTAAATACAGTGGTGTCAGTAGTCATAGGGATTGGGGTTGAGGTTCTAGGCTAAATTAACGGAGCTTTGAGGTGAATTAACGAAGCTTTGAGATGGATGAACAAGGTTCTAACTCCCCTTGTCCCCAGCCCCCACTCCCTTGTCATACACCATAGTAATTTTTCAACCATTCCTCCATTAGGATGTTTATATTCTTAAGTAGGTCTGAAGTAATGGAAATATGCAAACTATCTTTACTCCAATTAGCTAAAAAGCGTAACAAAGTTTCTTGGGCTTTTTTTAGTCGCCGTGAGACAGTATATTGCTGTATTTGTAATTGTTTGGCAATTTGGTCTTGAGTTAGTTCTTTAGCATAGTAAAGTTGCAAAATTTCTTGTACTTGTGGTTCAAGTTGAGCGATCGCAGCCACTAAAACTTTGTTAATCTCAGTTTGTTGAAAGTTTCTTGTTTGTTCTTCTTCTTGAGCAAGAATTTCATTAATTAGAGATTCTTGTTGTGTTCCAGGAATATTATCAAGCCACTCCCACGAATCATCGCCCCCTTTAGGGATATTGAGAGAGTCAACGGGAAAATAACGATAGCGGCGTGCGGCTTTAGCAGCAGTTAAAAGCCACTTTTCTAGGGTTTGGGAATTGACTTGCTGACCACTTTGTAAATTATAAGCTTTCACGATCGCCTCCCAAATCTCATTGTCTGGTTGAGAAATCTGGCGAGAAGTACCTTTTTGCGTTGGGATATATATACTTTTGAAACAGTTCCAAGCGAGGATGCAATCGTTAATATCTTTTAGCAATAAACCTGCATTTTGTAAAGACTCCACCAAAAACTTTTTAGTGATTTTTCGTAATAATCCCCAATCGGTACAAATATCAATTTCACGATTTTGGCGTAAATTTTCCCGAATAGCACTGCTAAAGAGGGCAGTAGCGTAGTTTTTTAAAATAAAGCCTCGATCTGGATTAAATCCTTTGAGGACTTTATCAACTTGAGCGATCGCAATCTGAAAACAGTCTGATAGCTTGTACTGAGTACTCGCAAAACTGTTAACTGTTTTTTGGGATGCCCAATAACAGGATTCTTGCAAGTAAGCTGCCAGATGCTCTTTAGCCAGTAGCTTCGTTTCAGATATCAGCCAAAATTTATACCAATACAAAACCCAAAAATGTTCCGAAGTTTCTTGAGACGTGCGGTTGAGATAACTTTGCATACTGCGACGTAATTTTGGTTCCGTCGCCCAACGGCTGAAGCGATCGGCGTCAAATTGCACAAAAGTTGAAAAAATTTCAATAATGCTTTGTCGAGGATGCATAAAAAATTGTCACCCAACCTATAGAAAGACTGAAAGCGTTAAAGGACGCCTACACAAACTTTACTACAAGGTGTGAGGATTATATTTCGACTTAAATGAAATGTTTTATACTTAGCCAACTGGTAATCGTGTCTACTTATCAATAAGTTACAAAAACAATTACGAATAATGGAGTGTGACTAAAATGTTGAAACGTTCTTTGAGTATTATTGCTGCTAGTAGCATCTTAACTACTGCTTTAATCAATCCTGCTTTAGCTGTACCAGCTGACTTTATTGGTACTTGGGTAAATAAAGATGCCAATACTTCTAATATTACTCGTTTAGTAATTACCTCAGGTGGTAGCAATAAATTAAATATTCAGGTGTTTGGCAAATGTCATCCTAGTAATTGTGATTGGGGAACTGCACCATTAGTTACCTATGGTATTAATGTCCAAGATACTAATCATAAATATGCAACAGCCAACTATAATAAAGGGTTCGCAAATTCCTTACTAACCTTGGGTTCTGCTCGTCAAGAATTACTGTTGCAAGGCTACACGCAGTTTTTAGATAATAGCGGCAGACAAAATTACTATTCTCGTGAATACTTTCAAAAGCAAACAAGAGTGAGATAAATAATCACTAAAAATCAGCATCAATTATTACTCTAACAACAATAGAGAAGTTTGCAAGTAAGTGAAGCAGCGCGGTCTTCTCCCAAAGGGAGAGGCTAGCGCCTTTCCTTCTCTACGAGACGCTGCGCGAACGCAACGCTACGCGAACGCGGAGCGTCTCGTAGAGAAGGGGGTTCTCCCCATGAGCGACTGCTGAACCCGCAGGGTGAGGTAAACAAAGCAAGACTGAAAATCAGATAGAAAGAGTTTCTAGTTATTGCCTCAAAACCCATAGCTTTGTACTTCAAAACTGCTGCAAAATATAAAATTTATCCCAGCATTAAACCTCGCCTCTGCGGGGTTTTTCTATTTGTATTCCAGATTGAATTATTCTCAAAAAATAATTCTCAAAAATTTTACCAAGACTGCATAAAAATATCAAAGCAAACCTATTGACTAAGTGAAAGGTGAAAACTGAAAACTTTAATTTGATTTTTTCACCAGTTGTCATACTATCACAATTTACTTAATAAAGTAATCTTGTTTTAACCTGTCACGAATGAGTTATAAGAGAAAAAAAGATGAAATTTAAGTAGCGGTACAACCTTGACAAATCCAGTCAAAACAACAAAAGCAAAAAACCAACTTAAAAGATAATCAAAATGAAAATTACAAGTTCAACTTCTACACGTTTAGCATTAGTAATGGGTTTAGCAATTGCTAGTTCAATTATTAGTACTGTAGCTAAAGCTGAATCTATCCCACAAGTAAATTCTCATAATAGCGTATCCAATAAGCCTTTTATTAGCAATGCTGCTCGTCGCGATACTCTTTATAATTTGAACCAACGACCGTTGAATAGTGTCTTAGAAACTGACGGTGGTAAAACAAAAGAATCGAGCGATAAAGGCAAAGATTCTAGCGATAAAGGTAAGGATAGTAAAGAGACTTGCGAAAGTGGTAACTGTGGTGGTGGTCTTATAGATAGAATTAATCCAGTTATTTTACCAGCAGATCAGCTAAAAATACCTGTACTACGAAATGCGCGTCCTCAAACTTTAATTAAAGTTAACAAGCCAATCTTCTAAAAAATAGAGATTGTCAAAAAACAGATTCCCGACTTCTTCAAGAAGTTGGGAATCTAAGCCTCCGATGAGAAAAATGATGGACTAAATATTATGGATTTATTAATTATTGGTTCGACTGATGACATTTTTTGTCAAGCAGTTAACGAATTGGTTAGACAAAAAGGTTATACGAGTCAAGTTTTAGATGTTTGCAATGCTGCAAGAATGTTTTCTATCAGTGTTACTTCTGAAAAATTATCTATTACACCAGAAATCCCAGTTATTTTACGAATTCCGCCACAGATGCCGATTCGCACTAGTTTTGATGATTCTTTTATTTATGATGAGTGTCTTGCTACTTTATGGGCAGCGATGACATTATCTAAATCACCAGTAATTAATCGTCCAACTGCAAATAGTCTTTGGGGTAATTTATCATATTCTTCTAACTTGACTAAATTAAAGGCTGGTTATACTAGCAATCTAGAAATATTCTCTTCACAAGTTCCACCATCGCCGCAAGCATTACTCAATAAACAATGGTATCTCCAAGATTTAACTACTTATAATACTACTGCGTATCCAGAAATCCCTGAAGGGGTGGGGCCATTTCGCGCAAGTTGGGTTTCGACTAACCTTGAATATGAAATTGTTGTTGTTTTAGAAGATAAAGCATGGCGTTGCACCAATACATCTCTAGAACATTTGCAGTTAGAAGAAAAAAGTATTTCGCTGCTGAGAAATTTAGATTTGGTATTTGGCACTGTAACTTGGAGTATTGATAGCAACCTAGAAAGTGCCAATATTGCTCGTATTAACCCTTATCCATCACTGGAAGAAATACAGTTTGTTTGGTCAGATTTTGCTCCCGCACTTTTGGAGACTATTTTCTCATGATTTATGCAATTGGTCTCGATTCAGATCGCACTTTTTGTCATTTTGTTAACTATGCTGAATCTCGTGGTGTCGAAGTCCAAGTAATTAATTTACGCGAAGTTATTCAAAATGGAGATTGGAGGCTAGCATTACCCGATGATAATCAAAGCTGGATAAGTTGTTCTAGCCAAAAATATGTATTAAATCCTCATGGTTCTTATTATTGTCGCTTGATTGATCTTTCAACCGTACAATCAGATGTACAAGATGCGAGGCGATGGAAAAGTCTTCTTGCTGCACTTTGCTGTTGGCTAGAACATATTCCCGGTAACGTAATTAATCGTCCTGGTGCTGGTGCAAATAATTTCTCAAAACCGCTTCATGAATTTCATCTAAAATCTTTAGGTTTTCAAGTTGCTGATAGCCTTACTAGTTCCAATCCAGAAGTTCTAGCTGAGTTTGCTAACGCTGGATTAACAATTGTTAAGACAACATCGGGTGTTCGTGCCGATAGTAGACTGGTAAAATCAGAGGAGTTTCTCGATTTTCACCCAGACGCTGGCCCAGTTCATTTGCAAAGATATATAAAGGGCGCTGATGTGCGGGCGCATGTAGTGGGTGATAGAGTTCACGCAGAATTAATAAAATGTCCGCAGGTAGACTATCGCCATTTTCATGAAGAAGCTGAGTATATCGAGTGGGAGTTACCAGAAGCTTTACATCAAAAAATTATTAATGCAACTGCTGCGTTGGGGTTAAAGTTTGCAGGTTGGGATTTTAAAGTTACTAACGATTTAGAGTACTGGTGTTTAGAAGTTAATCCAATGCCGGGATACGATGGATATGATATTCGGGCAGATGGGAAAATAACAGATTCGCTATTAGCTTTGCTTACAGAAGATATTGCAGGAAATAATATTAGTTGGTATACAGATTCGCGTAATGAAATTTTCTCAGAACAAATTGTGACATCTGAACAGTGTAATGATATTTGTTCTGTAATTCATAGTTTAAGAGAATTCTGGATAAAACGAGGGAACTCTCCAAAGTTTTTCTATACTTTAGGTACAGCTAGTTACTTAGATTTCTTAAATCAACCTAATTTTTCTAAGGATTATTATACTATAGCTCATGAATATAATCTACTTCTAGAACTACACTTAGGTTGGCTTTATAAGTTAATCAAAGAGTATTTAGAGCAGACGCTTATAAACCCTGTAAGGTATAAACCAGATGCAGCGCTGCCTGGGTTTCATATTTGGCAAGATTCTAATCTTATCACGAAACCAAATGCTACCACACACTTCGATTTGCAATACCAAAACCTCAAATGGGATGAAGGTAAACTCGATACTATAAACACAATATCCTTTACTTTACCAATTAAACTGCCGAAAAGTGGGGGTGGGTTGAATGTTTGGGATTTTAACTATATAAATGATTATAGTCAAGCGATCGCAGGTGATGCAGAGATTCTTAAACGATTTAGAACCAAAACTTTTCATAATTACAAAGTTGGTGAAATTGTCTTGCACAGTGGACACACACTTCATCAGATTGCACCAACTACTTGTATTTATCCTGACGATGAAAGAATAACTCTGCAAGGTCATGGATTGTTTTGTGATGGTCAATGGTTACTTTACTGGTAATTAAAATCCCCCCAATCTATGACAAGTATTCGTATAGAAATTTATCGGCTTTGGGCTGCAATTCAGTTATTATTAATTCTGTATAGCAATCTTATCTGAGTTGTAATTTTATCCTAAAGTATAAGTCACAAATCGTTAGTAATGAAGGACTTTTTGAGAAAGCTTTGGCATCTTTGTAAATATTTTGCTGTTGTTAAACGGTTATTTAATTTATTGAATAATCATCAACAATTTGATTTGCCTAAGTTACAACAGTATCTAACTTGTTTACCTGGCTTTTCACGGTATCTGGAAAACCTCTCTCTAAATCTCTCTCCTAAAAGGAGAGAAACTTTGAATTTTCCCCCTTCCCGCGACGAGTTGGGGGTTAGGGGGTTAGGTTAATCGTTAGCTTTTCCACATAACGTGAAAAGTCAGCCTTGTTTACAACGCATTTAGGACTACTTACTGTAATGCCACCAATTGGGATCGCTAGTCGCTCAACTTCAGTCAAACAAACTGCAACTCCTAAGCTGTGGCTAATGTTGGTGGGAGTCAATCAATATCAAGATGACGGACTACCCAGCCTTAGTTATTCAACAGTAGATTGTCAGGGTTTAGCAGAAGCATTGGTAGATGCATCAGCACAATTTACTCAAACAGAGGTAACAATACACCATGATTTTGCACCGCAACCACCATCTTTAGAAAACATCCGTGCTAGTCTCCGGCAAATTACCACTGCGGCTCAACCTATTGATACTATTCTATTTTATTTTTCTGGACATGGAATTGTAGAACCAAACACGCAGCAAGCATTTTTGTGTTTGGCAGATACTCAAAAATCTCATCTTCAAAACACAGCTTTAGCTTTGCAAGAACTTTTGCTATTTTTGGGTAATAGCGGAGCGCAAAATCAGCTTGTTTGGTTAGATGCTTGTCATAGTGGCGGGATGACACTCAGAGGTACAACAATAGAATCATTGCTGAATGCTACACCAAAAATGGTTGAAGTATTACAGCAGCGGGCTGCTAAAAGTAAAGGTTTTTATGCTTTGCTTTCCTGTGATGCTAACCAGCAATCTTGGGAGTTTCCCGAATTGGGACATGGGGTGTTTACTTATTATTTAATGAAAGGATTGCAAGGTGAGGCAGCAGATAGCCAAGGCTTAATTTATGTAGATAATTTGTATCGATACGTATATCATCAAACTCTCCAATATATAGATAAAAGTAATCAACAATTGCGGCTGATTAATCAGCAGAAAAAAACTAAAGGAGAAACTCAACTTTTTCGAGAATATCCGTTGCAAACTCCTAAACGAATTGTTGAGGGAGTTGGGGAACTAATTGTAGGAAAAAGATTAACCCAGGCAACTCTTGGAGTGCATCGCCGGATAGGAATAGTAGTAGAGGGATTATCAGTCAGCAAAACAACACTAGATATTAGCAAATTTCTCGGAAGTGCTGGAGATTTTGCACTAGAGTATTTGCCAGCAACAAAAGTATCTGCCGATCGGATCAAAGAAGCGATCGCTCGTCATTTACAACAACCAGCATCAGAAGTTATGCTGCTTTATTTGCGGGGACGAATTGAAGAAACCGATGCAGGCGAATGGTTATTGCTGGCAGAAAATATCCGCATCAAGCGTTCTTGGTTGAAACAACAGCTACGCCTCTGTACCGCTCAACAAATTGTCATCCTCGATTGTCCTGTAGCTAATACATCCTTGCAAGATTGGGTAGAAGATTTGCAAATTGACTCTCACCAAGGGCAATGTTTAATCGCCTACGGCTCACCTGCTAAGGAACCAGAACGCTTCGCCCAAAAATTTCTCGATACTTTGATGGCGGCAACCCATACAGATGGACTCTCAGCCGCCGGAGCGATCGCTCAATTACAATTATCCTTGGCAGGTAGCGGTGTTCCTCTTTCCATTTCGTTATCAGGTACGCAAGGCATTATAGAAATTCTCCGAGCAAAAACTTATACAAACACGCCAGAAACAACCATAGGATTGGATTTGGGAGTATGCCCTTACATGGGGCTAAGTGCTTTTTTAGAAGAAGATAGTCAGTATTTTTACGGTAGAGAAGCTTTGACTCAGCAGTTAATTCACCAACTACGCGATCGCTCTTTTCTAGCCGTTATCGGTGCTTCTGGAAGCGGCAAATCTTCAATTGTGCAAGCTGGTGTAATTACCCAACTACGATTGGGTAAACAAATACCCAGCAGCGAACAATGGTGGGTTAGAAGTATTCGTCCAGGGGCAAATCCTCTTGAAGCTTTAGCGCGGCGGCTTGGGGGAGCGGGGGAGCAGGGGAGCAGGGGAGCAGGGGAGCAGGGGGAGAATTATTCTTCATCTTCCCACCTGTTGTTAGAGGGAATATTTCACCAAGGAGTAGAGGGATTTGTTTACTGGATACGTAACCAACCCCATCGAGTTGTAGTGCTAGTGGTAGATCAGTTTGAGGAACTCTTTACCCTAGCTCCAATTCCAGACAGAGAGCTATTTTTAGAATTATTGCTGGGAGCGGTGCAATATGCTGGCGATCGCTTCAAATTAATTATTACTTTACGGGCAGACTTTATTGCCTCCTGTTTAGAAGTACCAGCACTGGCTAAAGCTTTGCAGGATTTGAGCGTGTTAGTTCCACCGAAATTAAGTTTGGATGATTATCGGCGGGTGATTCTCAACCCGGCTCAACAAGTCGGATTAAAAGTAGAACCAGAACTGGTGGAAGTATTGTTGCGGGAGCTAAATCACTCGCCAGGAGATTTGCCGTTACTAGAATTTGTTTTAGAGCAATTATGGCAATATCGAGTTGCTGGTGAGTTGACTTTACAAACCTATCAAGAGCAACTAGGCGGAATTCAAGGAGCATTAGAGCGCTCGTCTCAAGCTGTTTACGAAAGTTTAGATGCCCAAATGCGAGAGTGTGCTAAATGGATTTTTTTATCTTTGACGCAACTAGGTGAGGGTACAGAAGATACTCGCAGACGGGTACATAAATCAGAGTTGATAGTCAAAAAATATCCCGCCGCATTGGTAGAAAAAACCCTCAACGCCTTAACTGCTGCCAAGTTAGTGGTGATGAATTTAGAAGAAGATACAAATATTGCCGAGGGTAGTAAAGGAGACAACAAAACAAGTACCCTTCCGTCTCCCTTGTCCCCTTCCCCGATAACAGTAGAAGTCGCCCATGAAATCCTCATCCGTCATTGGTCAACTTTACGCTGGTGGTTAGAAGAAAATCGCGATCGCTTGCGAAAACAAAGGCAAATTGAACAGGCTTCCCAATTGTGGCTGCAACGTAGTCAGCAAGCTGATTTTTTGTTGCAAGGAGTGCGACTAGCAGAGGCAGAAGATATCTATATTAAATATACCGACGAACTTTCTGCTGATGTACAACGGTTTATTGAAGCTTGTTTAGCACAAAGAAAACAACAGCAACAACAAGAGAAAAGAAGACTCAAGCAAGCCCAAAGGGCTGTAGTTGCACTCAGTGTTTTGGGATTAGCGGCAGTCTGTTTTGGCTCTTTAGCCTATTGGAAATCCCAAGCAGCCCAATTGCGAGAAATTGAAGCATTAAATGCCTCATCTCAAGCTAATCTTTTATCACATCAGCAGTTAGAAGCACTGATTGCCAGCGTCAAAGCAGGTAAACAACTAAAAAACACTTTTGGCGCACCAGCCGAGTTGCAAACTCAGACTCTCAATGTTTTACAACAAGTAATTTCTGGAACCCAAGAGCGCAACCGTTTGGAAGGGCATAGCGCTGAAGTATCGAGCGTGAGTTTCAGTCCTGACGGCAAAACAATTGTATCGGCTAGCAACGACAAAACGGCCATAATTTGGGGACGGGATGGCACAAAGCTACGAACATTAACAGGGCATACTGATATAGTGCGGAGTGTCAGTTTTAGCCCAGATGGTCAAATGATTGCAACTGCTAGTTTCGATCGCACCGTCAAGCTGTGGAGAACTAGCGACGGTACTTTGATTAGAACACTAAACGGTCATACTGCGGAAGTTCTGAGTTTATCTTGGTCTGGCAACGGTAAGACGATCGCAACTGGTAGCGCCGATCGCACTGCTAAAATTTGGCAAGTTAGCGATGGTCATTTGCTGAGAACTTTTAGCGGATATAGGGATTTTGTTAATAGTGTCAGTTTTAGCCCTGATGGTGAAATTTTGGCGATCGCTAGTGCAGATAAGACTGTTAAACTTTGGAGGGTTAGCGATGGATTGTTGCAAAAAACCCTACTTGGGCATAGCGCCGCAGTTTCCAGTGTCGCTTTTAGCCCCGATGGTCAAATAGCTTCAGCCAGTGAAGATAAAACCGTGAAACTGTGGCGCAGAGATGGCACACTGCTGAGAAGTATTGCAGCGCACAATGCAGGAGTTCTCAGCGTCAACTTCAGTCATGATGGTCAAACCCTAGCTTCCACCAGCGCTGATAGCACAATCAAACTTTGGAGTTCTAAGGACGGCTTTTTACGCCAAACTTTACTAGGACATAGCATTGCAGTCTACAGCGCCAGTTTTAGCCCAGATGACCAGACCTTAGTTTCGGCTGGCGCTGATAAAACTGTTAGACTTTGGCAGCGAGATAATCCTCTATTCAAAACTCTGACCGGATCTCAAGGTCAACTCTATAGTGTGAGTTTTAGCCCCGATGGGCAAACTCTAGCCACCGCAGGTCTTGATACTACGATCAAACTTTGGCGAACTCGTGACGGAACTTTGCGCCAAACTCTGGAAGGTCATAGTACTTCAGTTTATGGACACAGCGATGAAGTCTACGGTTTAGCCTTCAGTCCTGACGGCGAGACATTAGCCTCAGCGAGTCTTGACCATTACATTAAACTTTGGCGGACTCGTGACGGCTATATGATTAAAACCCTGCAAGGTCATCGTAGCAATGTCAATAGTCTCAGCTTTAGCCCTAATAGTCAAATTCTGGCAAGCGCCAGTGCTGATATGACCATTAAACTTTGGAATATTCAGCAAAAAGCTTTAATTAAAACTCTCCAAGGACACACGGCTGAAGTTTTGAGCGTTAGTTTCAGCCCTGATGGCCAAGTACTCGCCTCAGCTGGTAGAGATAACAAAGTTTTGCTTTGGAGAGTTAAGGATGGCAAGTTACTGTATAATCTGCCAGGACATACTAATGCTGTCAACGCCATCAGTTTTAGTCCTGATGGTCAAGTACTCGCCTCGGCTAGTGCTGATAAAACTATCAAACTCTGGCAAGTCAGCAATGGAACTTTACTACAAACTCTTACAGGACATACTGATGGCGTCTACAGCGTCAGCTTTAGTCCTGATGGCAAGATAATAGCCTCAGCTAGCGGTGATGGAAGCATTAAACTTTGGAACCGTGATGGCAGAGAACTCAAAACTCTCCCAGGTCATACTGATGCAGTATTGAGCGTCAGTTTTAGCCCTGATGGGAAATTTTTGGCTTCTGCCAGTTTTGATGGTACAGCTAAACTTTGGCGTCTTTTGAGCACAGAACTGCAAACCCAAGATTTAGACAATCTACTGATTCGCAGTTGTAAATTGCTAAAGGATTACCTCAAAACTAACCCGAAGATTAGCGACCAAGAACGGGGTTGGCTATGTTCTGATTGACGGAGCTAGAATTGATCGTATCTTGTAAACCTGTACCCAGCTTTTGCAACAATGTATCTCTGCGAGGAGGTCTGGGCCCTGGTCCTTTCACCGGCGAGTTCCCACCGGTTGGCCCCGGTGATTGTTCATCTCCTGGGTTCCTGAGTTGATTCTCAATTACAGGAGTTTGAAACTCCCCTTTTACCACAACTTGTTGTAAATTACCAACTTTGGGTGTAATAAGTTGTACAGGATTTGCCAAAGTAGGTAAGGCAGTGAATAATATCGTTGGTAATGCGATCGCTAAACCCAAAATTTGCTTTTGCATATCAAGCCTTTTTCCTGTTTAATATATACTTTCAGCTGAACTACTAGGGAGCGTGTACCTCTGTAGATACTTAGCTACAAAGGCAAGCAACAGTATTCCAGATTTTGGGTTTAAAACCCTTCACTGACTTAATAGATCCAGTTGAGTTTTTTTATGCAGTTTTCTGAGTAGTGTTTCCAGAACTTATGTCTATTAAATAATTAAAGCGATCGCCGCCAAACAATTATAGCGAAATCGTCCCAATGTCCCTATGTACATTTGGGTTGCACCGCGCGTTACGCGCCAAATCAAACGGGAGCGCAGTGATTCTAAATGTCAAGTTTTACGGTACTCAACTGTTTCACCATCTCCGGATCACGATGGTCGAAGAAGCTGCTAACCTTCATATCTAGCGAGATAATTGCATTCATATCTTCAGGGCTAAGTTCAAAATCGAAAATGTTGAAGTTCTCAACAATCCTTTCCTTACGAACTGACTTTGGAATCACCACGATTCCTCTCTGGGTCAGCCAGCGCAGGATCACTTGAGCAACGGTTTTCTTGTATTTCCCAGCGATCGCAAGCAGCAGTTCATTTTTGAAAATGTTGTTCTTGCCTTCAGCAAACGGTCCCCAGGATTCAATCTGAACATTGTTTTCCTCTAAAAACTTCTGGGTTTCAATTTGCTGATGGAAGGGATGGGTCTCAATTTGATTGACCGCAGGAACGACTTCGTTATGAACCATCAGATCCATTAAGCGATCGGGTTGGAAGTTGCTAACACCGATGGCTCTAATCTTGCCTTCTCGATAAAGTTCTTCCATTGCTCGCCACGAGCCATAGATATCGCCGTAGGGTTGATGAATCAGATAAAGATCCAGATAATTCAATTGCAATCTTTTGAGCGATCGCTCAAACGCCTTCTTTGTACTTTCGTAGCCAGTATCCTGAATCCAAAGTTTGGTGGTGACAAAGATATCTTCTCTTGGCACACCACTTTTTTCAATGGCTTTGCCAACGGCTCCTTCGTTTTGATAAGCAGCGGCGGTATCAATTAAACGATAGCCCGCACGTATTGCTTCATATACGCTTCTTTCACACTCTTCAAGGTCAGTTATCTGGTAGACACCGAACCCTAAAATGGGCATCTCGACACCATTATTCAGTACAACCTTTTGCATTATTTCTCTCCAAATTGTGCTTTTTCCTTCAATGAGCGGTCAGTAGCCTTGCGATGATTCGTGGTTGACCTCTGCCACTTGATCGCAACCAGCCATAATGGTTTGGGTCTGGTCTAAGGGATAGTTATGCCAGACCCAAAAACTGCAATCAATGTTTAGCGACCAGTCATTTGCTCCAGCTTTTCGGGGTATCTCGCCCCTTGCACCGTAATTTGGGAGGCGGCATCATCGATGTCACGCAGATCGTCGGGCGTAAGTTCGACGGAGACTGCCCCAATGTTTTCGTCCAAGCGATGCAGCTTCGTGGTGCCTGGGATCGGAACAATCCACGGCTTTTGGGCCAGCAGCCAGGCAAGTGCAATCTGAGCAGGTGTCACCTGTTTCTGTTCGGCAATGCTACCGAGCAGATTAATCAGGGCTTGATTCGCCTTGAGAGCTTCCGGCGTAAAGCGAGGCAAGGTGCTGCGGAAGTCGGAACTGTCGAAAGTGGCGTTTTCGTCGATCTTACCAGTGAGAAAGCCCTTGCCCAACGGGCTGTAAGGGACAAAGCCGATTCCGAGTTCCTCAAGGGTCGGTATCACTTCTTTCTCAGGAGTCCTCGTCCACAGCGAGTATTCGCTCTGGAGAGCCGTGATCGGCTGAACTGCATGCGCGCGACGAATCGTTTGCACTCCTGCTTCCGAGAGTCCAAAGTGCTTCACCTTACCTGCCTGAATCAGTTCCTTCACCGCTCCTGCCACGTCTTCGATCGGCACGTTCGGGTCAACCCGGTGCTGATAGAGTAGGTCGAGACAATCGACCTTGAGTCGCTTGAGCGAACCCTCAACGGCCTGCTTGATTTGCTCCGGCCGGCTATTCAGGCTGGGCGAACCCTTCATCCCGCGAGGATCGGAATTAGGACTCAGGTCGAATCCGAATTTGGTGGCAATGATCACTTGCCCCCGAAAGGGAGCGAGGGCTTCGCCCACAAGCTCTTCGTTGGTGAACGGGCCGTAGACCTCGGCGGTGTCAAAGAATGTAACGCCACGTTCGACGGCCGCCCCCAGAAGAGCGGTCATCTCCTGCGTGTCTTTGGGTGGGCCATAAGAAAAGCTCATTCCCATGCAGCCCAGCCCGATAGCCGAGACTTCCAGATTACTGTTTCCAAGTGTGCGCTTTTGCATTATTTGAACTCCTGTCTTTGATTTAAAGGTCGAACTGTCTTAACCTAAGATCGGGTCTGGTATTGCCGCAGCAGTCGTTTATCTCGCGTATGTAGTCTTCTACAGCGGCCGAAATGTCAATGAGAGAACATATTCTTCGTTAGTCAATCGCGATCGTCACCATTACTCCGTCGCCACTTCCTGAAGGCATTTCAACGCGTTCAGTGTTCGGGGATATCCCACCCAAGGCAACAATTGTGTAATCAGATCCAGCAGTATATCTTTGCCGTTGCCGACATTCAGGTTGCCTTGAATGTGCCCCTTTATCTGTGATTCAACCCCACCCAGAGCAATGAGGATAGACAGTGTGATCAGCTCCCTAACTCTTATGTCTACGCCATTGCGGGTGTAATAATCGCCAAAGCAATTGGCAGACAGAAACCTTTGAATGTGGAGCTGCTCTTTGGGCGATCGCTGATACATTTGCTCGATCGTTTCGCCGAACACAGCTTTCTGTATTGCCAGCCCTTTGTCGTAGCGTGTTTCCGGGCTGGTAGTAGATTGCCCTTCTAAAGGTAATTGAATACCTCTGCTGGACATCACTTCATTCGTGGCATGAACGAAGTCAAATGCTTTCGCCATTCCCACGTAGGGTACCGACTGATACAGGATCTCCTTGATTTCAATCGGCGTTACTCCGACATTGAGCGCTGCGCCCACCATAACCCTGTATTCGCTTACTGCTTGGCTGCCAATGATAGACGCCAGAATCAGCATCACCCTTGTCTTTGTATCCAGTTTGCTCTCAGCAATTACTTCGTCGAAGGCGAAGTTGTCAAAGACTTCGATCAGTTCAGGGTCGGTTTCTTTCAGGGTCGATTTGTGGTTTGGAAACAGTTCTTCATGGTTTTTATGTGCCGCTTCACTTATCCTTACAGAGTCCTGCTGCTGTGTATTTGTCATCCGCACCTCCTTATTGGGGTTAAAATTCTATGGTCAGCGATTCCGTCTATAATCCCGTGCGCTTTTCCAACTCTTCTGGATAGCGATCGCCTGACACTGGAATTTGCGCCAATGCCGCGTCGATGCTCTTCAACTCGTCCTGCGTCAGTTCGATATCTGCTGCCGCAACGTTTTCTTCCAGGCGGCTCAATTTGGTCGTGCCGGGAATGGGCACAATCCAAGGTTTTTGCGCCAGTATCCAGGACAGGGCGATTTGCGCTGCTGTAGCTTTCTTCTGGTTCGCCACCTCTTTCAACAAATCCACTAAGAACTGGTTGGCATTGAGAGCCTCCGGCGTAAACCGAGGAACGATGCTTCGGAAGTCGGATTTGTCGAATTTCGCGTCCTTGCTGATACTGCCTGTCAAGAAACCTTTACCCAAAGGACTAAACGGCACAAAACCGATTCCCAATGACGACGCGATCGCGGTAAGGT
Source organism: Nostoc sp. JL23 (assembly GCF_017115065.1). Taxonomy (NCBI): domain Bacteria; kingdom Bacillati; phylum Cyanobacteriota; class Cyanophyceae; order Nostocales; family Nostocaceae; genus Nostoc; species Nostoc sp. JL23. The sequence goes on along the minus strand of NZ_JABXKN010000076.1, from coordinate 144,084 downwards.
TTGAGCGCTTCGCCCACCAATTCTTCATTGGTGAATGGCCCATACATTTCGGCTGTATCAAAGAGGGTGACGCCACGCTCCACCGCGGCTTGGAGCAGGGAGATGCTTTCTTTCTTGTCGAGGGTATGGCTGTAGGCATAGTTCAACCCCATACAGCCTAGCCCGATCGCCGAGACTTCTAAGTTACTGTTTCCAAGTTTGCGCTTTTGCATTGTTACTCCTTTGAGGTTCTACCTCGGTTATGCAGATTTAAGGGATGCCATATCGATACAGAAGCGGTATTTCACATCGGACTTGAGCAGGCGATCGTAAGCTTGGTTGACCTTTTGGATCGGGATAACTTCGACATCTGCGGTGATGTTATGTTCGCCACAAAAGTCGAGCATTTCTTGGGTTTCGGGAATGCCACCGATGTTTGAGCCAGAGAGATTGCGGCGCGCCATAATCAGGCTAAATGCCGAAACATCCAGGGGAATCGGGGAAGCTGCCATCGAGGCGGAGCAGGTTGAGATAAGCGTTGATGTCGTGCTTGGCGGAAACGGTGTCGAGGATGAAATCGAAGCTGCCAGCGTGCTTTTGCATCTCTTCGGCATTGCGGGAGACGACCACTTCGTCGGCACCCAGGCGGAGCGCGTCTTCCGTCTTGTCGGGTGAGGTGGTGAAGACGACAACGTGGGCACCAAACGCACGGGCAAACTTCACGCCCATGTGTCCCAGCCCCCCAAGACCGACTATGCCAACTTTCTTACCCTCAGTGACACCCCAGTGACGCATGGGTGAATAGGTTGTGATTCCAGCACACAGAAGCGGTGCAACCCCGGCGAGATCGAGGTTGGAGGGAACGCGTAGCACGAAGCGTTCATCAACGACAATGCTATCGGAGTAGCCCCCATAAGTAACGCCACCAAGGTGCTTGTCTGGAGAGTTGAAGGTGAGGATCTGATTCGGGCAGAAATTCTCAAGGCCAGCTTTGCAATTAGGACAGGTACCATCCGAATCGACCAAGCAACCGACCGCCGCAAGGTCGCCGGGCTTATACTTGGTAACTGCCGAGCCGACCTGGGTGACACGTCCCACGATCTCATGACCGGGGACAATCGGGTAGTTCGTGGACATGAAATCGCTCCACTCGTTACGCACTGAATGGAGGTCGGAGTGGCAGATGCCACAGAAGAGGATTTCGATCTGAACATCGCGTTCGGTTGGATCGCGCCGGGCGATCGTGTCGGAAGCGAGCGGTGCAGTTGCACTGGCTGCGGAGTAAGCTTTGGCGTTGTACATAAATTGATGCTCCAATCTGGAAGATAAGCTGGTTTCCTTCTACTCGGTCTTGAATCTGTCCTGGTATTGTCGCTGAACTTTTTCATCCAATCCACGGGCTTGCCGTCGAGTACCTCCTGAGTGGCGATACGCGACAATGCTTTGTTGTCGTGCGTTTAGGGTTTGATCGAGTTGGCGACGAACATTACTGCACCGTTTGGCCACCGTCGATGACCATAGCGTGCCCAACGACGAAGGCAGCCGCGTCCGAGCAAAGCCAGACGACGGCCGCAGCGATCTCCTCGGGCTTGCCCATCCGTCCGACCGGCTCCTCCGCAATCACCTTTGCGCGTCCTTCGTCCGTACCGCCGGTGAAACGACCCATCATTGGGGTGTCGATGTAGCCAGGACAGACGGCGTTGACGCGGATGTTCTGCGCGGCGTAGTCGAGGGCCGCTGCCTTGGTCAGTCCGATCACGCCATGTTTGGCGGCGGTGTACGCAGGGCTGCCCTTGATGCCGATGATTCCTGCGCCCGAAGACGTATTGACGATCGCACCGCGTCCCTGCTTGAGGATCAGTGGGATCTCGTGTTTCATGCACAGGAAAACGCTGCGGAGGTTGATGTCGATAATCCGGTTCCACTCCTCCTCCTCGTACTCCGCAGTCGGAGCCGCCTTCTTCGGCTCGATGCCCGCGTTGTTGAAGGCGAAGTCCAGCCGCCCGAAAGCTTCAATGGTCTTGTCCAGCACAGCCTTCACGTCCTCAGCCCGCGTTACATCACACCTGACGGCGATCGCCCGACCGCCGAGTTCCTCGATCATGCGTGCTGTTTCTTGATTGCTCGGTTCTGAAACATCAGTAACCACCACGCTGGCACCCTCACGGGCAAACGCCAGCGCTGTAGCTCGACCGATACCGCTCGCTGCTCCGGTCACAAACGCAACCTTTCCTCTGTAGTTTCCATTCTCGTTCGTCGCCACTATTTTCCTCCTTCGATTCTTCGCTTAACAAGGTCTTAAAACCACCGGATGTGGTGATTAGCTGGAGTACTGCTTGTCGCTGACCTTTTCCATCCAGTCCACGGTCTTGCCGTCGAGCTGTTCCTGAATGGCGATGTGTGTCATTGCCGTGGTTGAGGTAGCACCGTGCCAATGCTTCTCACCCGGCGAGAACCAGATCGTGTCCCCCGGTCGGATTTGCTCGATCGCGCCGCCCCAGCGCTGTGCGAGACCGCAGCCAGCCGTCACGATCAGGGTCTGTCCCAACGGGTGGGTGTGCCATGCTGTCCGAGCACCAGGCTCGAACGTGACACTGGCACCAAGTGTGCGTGCTGGATCGTGCGCCTCGAACAGGGGGTCAATGCGGACAGTGCCTGTAAAATACTCAGCCGCTCCTTTGGCGGAAGGCTGTGAGCCACTTCTTTTGATGTCCATTTCCTTAATTCTTTTACTTGATACCATTTGGGTGGCTGCCCCAATCGTAGAGATTGAGCATTTATCGCTTCTCTATCAATAGGGATGGATTTTTTAAGAAGCAAGGTTAGCCTTGATGCCGTTTTGGTTGTCAGTAGGTGAATCCCTTACCCAATCAAAACTGAGTTTTCTCTTAAATAAAAATCCAGACGCTTGCAAGAAGCCGGAATCGTTTTTCATTGCTTTAGCTTCATCTTAGGCATTTTGGAGGACAAGCAATAAAACGATCGTCTAAGATCGTTGTACAATCCTGCAAACTTAGAAATGAACGCTGCCAAAACGAGTGAAAAGTCCAATATCGATTTAATGAACGATCCGCAGGCAAAGCGCGAGGCAGACAGAGCGCAAGCCAACAGAGACGAACTGAAAGAGCGTATTGCACAAGCTATTCGTCATGATGGGACGATTGAGCCGCTCAAAGGTTTGCACTTCAACCGCTCCTCCTCGCCTTCGGAATGCCTTCATAGTGTCTCTGTTCCTGCCTTTTGTGCGATCGCTCAGGGCAGCAAAGAAGTTTTTCTGGGTAGCGATCGCTATCATTACGACCCGATGCATTATCTGCTTGCTACGGTTGAACTACCGATTGTCAGCCAAATTCTGGAAGCGTCTAAGGAGCAACCGTATCTTAGCGTTCGCCTCGATCTTGACCCCACCCTCGTTGGCTCAGTGATGGTCGAGGCAGGGTATCCCTCATCGCGTTGCCGTGCTGATGTGAAAGCGATTGACGGTAAGTCCGTTGAATGCAAATCTGTTGGACGCTGTGGTGCGGCTCGTCAGGCTTCTAGATTCCCCTGCTGAAGCTCATGTTCTCGCACCACTGATTAAGCGGGAAATCATTTACCGACTCCTGATGGGAGAGCAAGGTAATCGGCTCCGTCATATTGCAGTTCTGGGTGGCTATACCTACCATATCGCCAGAGCCGTCGCGCGACTTCGTAAAGACTTTAACGAGCCGATCAAGATTGAAAGCATTGCACGAGAGATGGGAATGAGTGTTTCGGGTTTTCACCATCACTTCAAGTCTGTCACTGCAATGAGTCCCTTGCAGTTCCAGAAGCAACTGCGGCTCCAAGAAGCTCGCCGCGTGATGCTGGGGGAAAACCTTGATGCTACCAGTGCTGCCTATCGAGTTGGGTATGACGATACCTCGCACTTCAATCGGGAGTACAAGCGGCTCTTTGGTGCACCACCGATGCGGGATGTGGAGCGCCTGCGAGAAGCTGCTAGGGAGACTGCTAGTTCAATATGATCGGAACCAGCCCTTTCAAGGTCTTGTAATTTTCCTCAAATTATAGTTAGTTGAAAAAATCGGCTCTCCTAGACTAGTTATAGAAAATTAATACTTGATATCAGGTTAAGTCCTTATATAGTAAGGGATTCAAGAATCAGAAAGCATATTTTTATTAAATCTTTGATTCTGTTTTAGCGAAACCTAGTTACATCAGGTATTTTAACTGTTTTTTAGTATTAATTTATCAAACGAAATCTGGGAGAGCCAAAAAATCTAGTATTTTGTGAGTTATTTAATCTACTTTCTTTACAAATTTTTTGACTGCAAAAATAAGAAATTCTGTTGTCTTTATAAAAGAATACGCTTGGGTTAGCGCCAAAAATCTTAAACTAGACATCTTGGAAAAGTAACTTTTGCAAGATGTTGGCGTGCATGTTAAAAGTTACTGGGTTTGGGAAAATTCCATACCTTTACCCATTACCCTTTTCCCCATAATACCAAGAAGTCTACTGTGTAGGTTGGGGAGCCACTGCGCCCTTGCGGTTTCCCGACTTGTCCGCGCAGCGCGTCTCTCCTTCTCCTTTTGGAAGAGGCTAGCGCCAAGGGACAAGCAAGTGGCGTTTGAGGAACGGAACCCAACATTTTCATAGCTTTGTTGGGTTACGCTTTGCTTAACCTGAACTGGATTGCTTTATCAAACAATAGTTTGAAATACTTTTATCAAATTCCCAAAAGTATCTAACTGCACATATTTGTTATTATAAATAATTTTATTAACTAACAACCAGTGAGGACGTAACGTATGACTATTAAAGGGTCCAAGGATAATCTTCTATTAAATAGATAAATAATTTGAGATTCGGCAAATTAATTAGTGAGATGTATGTTATGGTTTTTATAGGAATCAAACAAGTGAAAACACAAAAAGACTTCAAAACAAGTTTGAGGCAAGCTCAAGAAAGTTTTTTTGCTCTGGTAAGTCCCCTTCAATTAGCTACATCTTTTTTTAACGAAAATCTAAAACTAGATTGAGTAGGATAGTAGCCTTTGTAACAACTTGAAGTCAATCAAAATTTATCTGGGTATGAGCCAATAAGAGTTGGCTAACCTAGCTAGAGCATTACCCGCCAAAGGCAATTACTCTTGGAGTCTGGGAAGAAAGACTCTTAGTACAGCCTGACAATTCAATAGAAATACAGAATATTTACTAACTTAGTCTTGCGGGAATAAACATTTTCAACCGCCAACTAAGTTGAAGCAGTTGCTGACTTTTGGAACGAAAACTTCAAGCAGAATGGTGTAGTTCCATAATTTCTAAGAATTTAACTATACTGTCAAAAGTCACCAAGATATTATCTAAGCCAGAGTATGAGATGTTGTCTGTGCAAATATTATATTACTGCACTGGTAGCTACCACTTTTAGGCTGGAATTTATCTTGCTGCATCAATCACGAAACGAGAAGCGCTATAGATTTTCTTGGTTACTTGACATCAGCAAAATCAGAAAAGTTGTAGCGACCATTTAAGAGTGGATTGCAATTTGGTTGGTTGTGTGGTTCAAGGAACAAATCTGCGTTCATTTGAATTCCTGCTGCAACCACTCTTGAGGCTTGAGCAACCATTTGGGATTCATTACAACAACTGATAATGCTGAAGTCATAGTTTCAAAGGCTTCGTTATTAGGAGATTAGATTTCTCTATCTCTTAAGCCATGTCTGACGACAAGCCACTCTGCGTCTACGCTTCGTGGGTAAATATGTTCTGATTTTAACTGTTTTTGCCAGGGTGCGATTGCCAACAGGCTCTACTTCCCTACGACACCAAGGGTGAATATTTCACATCAAGCTTACGACCCATTAACTAAATCATTGTAGGAAACACAACCATGACTGATCCAAAGATTAGACAAATAGCTTTCTATGGTAAAGGCGGTATTGGTAAATCTACCACTTCTCAAAATACCCTTGCAGCAATGGCTGAAATGGGTCAGCGCGTCCTGATTGTCGGTTGCGACCCCAAAGCTGACTCCACCCGTTTGATGCTACACAGTAAAGCTCAAACAAGTGTTCTTCAATTGGCTGCTGAACGCGGTGCTGTAGAAGATATTGAACTCGAAGAAGTAATGCTCACCGGTTTCCGCGATGTACGTTGTGTGGAGTCTGGTGGTCCTGAACCTGGTGTAGGTTGCGCTGGTCGTGGTATTATCACCGCTATCAACTTCTTAGAAGAAAACGGTGCTTACAAAGATGTTGATTTTGTAAGTTACGACGTTTTGGGTGACGTTGTGTGTGGTGGTTTCGCTATGCCTATCCGTGAAGGTAAGGCACAAGAAATCTACATCGTTACCTCTGGTGAAATGATGGCGATGTATGCAGCTAACAACATCGCTCGTGGTGTTCTCAAATATGCTCACACTGGCGGTGTGCGCTTGGGTGGTTTGATTTGTAACAGCCGTAACGTTGACCGGGAAATCGACCTAATCGAAACCCTGGCAAAACGTTTGAACACCCAAATGATTCACTACGTACCTCGTGACAACATTGTGCAACACGCAGAATTGCGCCGCATGACTGTTAACGAGTATGCACCTGACAGTAACCAAGCTAATGAATATCGGACATTAGGTACAAAGATCATCAACAACAAGAATCTGACTGTCCCCACCCCTATTGAGATGGAAGAGTTAGAAGAATTGTTGATTGAATTCGGTATCCTGGAAAGCGACGAAAATACCGCAATGCTAGTTGGTAAGTCTGCAACTGAAGCACCTGTTTAAAGTATTGCTAAGTAAATAATGGTTTAGGGTGGGCTGCCGCCCACCTTTTTCCCAATTTTTGCATTTCTTTGTTTGAATACTTAATAGAAATATATAGCGATTAATTATTTTTAAGCAGAAGCTAGTAAAGGATTTGTTAACAACAATGACAGCTATACATCCCTACTCCCAAGTAGAAATATCTCGCAGCAAATTAGGAATTTCTCCTTGAGATAAGGGAAACTCTAGCAAAGTTTCTCTAATACCCAAATATCCAGATTCCGCAAACGATAAAAGCATTCGTGAAAGCGCTAGCCAAACCTCTGGTTCGTATTCCCAATCACGATAACGTGAAGCTTGACCAGCAATTGAACGTAGTGCCCAGAAATAAGAATTTCTCACCACCGAACCGCCCTTCTTAAACTCTGGTAAATCTTCGTGGTGGATCAAAAGTATTTTATTTTCAATTCTGGCTCTCATAGCAATTTTAGATTTTAGATTAAAAGTAAATATTTAAGTATGGTCATTATCGCTTTAGCTTAACGCACTATGTTATACGGCGGAGCGTCGTCTTTATCAAAAAAGTGCTGTAAAATAAGAAGAATTCAGAAGTCAGAATTCAGGAGTCAGAATCAAGACTCGACGTTCGTGACGCTCGAAGACTTGCTAACGCTACGCTATCAGTCGGGTATTCAGACCCGTGACTGATTGAAGAACACCAAATCGTAGATTTGGTGGGGTACAAAAACGCCGATTATTCATCCCCCAGTCGTACAAAATACCCAACTGAATTCTGACTCCTGGCTCCTGAATTCTGTTCGATAAAATCTCTACATTGAATACCTAAAAATTGGCGTTTAAACCCACACGAAAAGTAAATCCAGGGCTATATATGCGATTAACTCGCTCATATTGCTCACCGAGTAGATTTTCTAAGTAAACTGTTAGTCCTAAGTTGCTAGTTAGAGGTATACGTCCGCTCAAATCTAAATTCACAAAAGACGGTGCAAAATCTGTGGGCTTATCACCAGGATTAGCGAAGATTGATCTACGAGCGCCACTATTGTAGGTAACATAAAAGTTAGCTTGCCAACCTGAATTTTGATAACCCACACCAGTTTGCAGTACAGAGTAGGGAATCAAACCTAATTGTAAACCTTTCTCTGTCCCTGTTTTTATTTGAGCATCTGTATAAGTATAGTTGAGGAAAGTTGACCAGCCAGCCGCAATTTTTAATTGCAATGCAGCCTCTAAACCATTGGTATCTACTAATCCAATGTTTGCCCATTTTCCGGCGATGACTCCCAAGCGATCGCCTATACTACTACCAAAGTAAGTAAACTGTCCAATCAGATTTTGAGAAAAATTAACATCGACTCCCGCAGTCCAAGTTGAGCCAATTTCTGGGCTTAAATCAGGATTAGGTTCCCAACCATGAACTGTATCATAAACATACAACTGATCTAACCCAGGATTACGTTGTCCCCCTGCCCAACTTCCACGCACTGCTACCATTGGTGTGACGGCATAACGTAAACCAACACTAGGGTTGAGATAATTTCCAAATTGGCTGTCAAAGCTTTGCCTTAGCCCTAAATCTATCAGAAAATTATCGCTAATATTCCAAGTATTGACAGCGAATAAAGCAGCATTGAACAAACTCCTGTTTTCAGTTTCGTTATTGGAAATCCTACTAGGATTTGTACTCAAAACATCACCGGTTAAGTCGGTGTTTTTCAAATCTAATCCCCAGCGCAATTTATTATTGGCGGTAATTTTCCACTCATGATCTATCCTGGCTGTAAGTTGTTGAGTATCTAAAGCTCCTGTACGGTAAAATGCTCCTGTAGGCCCATAAGTGCTGAAATAATCTTGGTTATAACCAATTGAGGTTGTCAGGTTAGAGCTTTCGCCATTACCTAACCGAGTTTTCCAAGATAAGCCAATATTTAAACCATCGTGGTCTAATCTATCTCTTTGGAGAGGAAACCCAAAATAAATTAAGCCGCGACGACTGCTGAGTGTAGTAACATCTAAATTCAATGAATTTTTCTGATCTAAATCTAGTCCAATGCTACCAAAGTATGTACTTGTCGCTGTGTCTGCATTTGATAAAAACCCCTTTTCATCACGATTTGCTGCACCTACAGGAACGGGATAACGGTTATCTGTAAAGAATCTTTCAAAGCTAAAGTTGTACTTAACCTTATCAGATGAACCACCATAAGTTACTTCTTGATTATTTAAATTCAATGAGCCAAATTCTGCACTACCACTCAATTTAGGTTTGCCATAACCTTCTTTGGTAATAATATTGACAACTCCTCCAAAGGCTGAGGAACCAAATAAAGCGGAGGCGGTGCCGCTATATAATTCCACTCGTTCAATCGTCTCTACAGGAATGCTATTTAAATCAGTTCCACCATGATAAGTGTTGACATTGTTGTTAATCGGTCTGCCATTAATCAAAAATACAGATTGATTAATTGAGGCTCCCCGGTAGTATGTACCTGTGTGAGTATCTGCACCATGACCTACATCATTGATTGCAAAACCAGGCATTCTTTTCAAAATATCGGCTAAACTTGCAGCACCCTGCTTTTTAATTTCTTCTCGATCAATGACGTAAGTTGGAGTAGATTGAGGTAGGTTGTCTGGTTCTGCGATCGCTTCTATAGAAATGTCTGCATCATCGCTCGGAGTTTGCTCTGTTTCTGGCTGAGTTTCTTCTGGATTAACTTCAATCGGTACAGATTGTTGAGTTAATAATTCGGCATTAGTAGCGGGTAGCTCAACTTCACTCAAACTCGGAATATCTAAAATGACTTCGGTTGATTTATTAGTATTTCTCTGCTCAATTTCACTCTCAGCAGCATAACTAGGAGACGCTATCAGTAAACTCGGTAAAGCAACTGTTAGCAACAAAAAATCCTTTTTCACGTTCTCTTTCACACCAAGTAAAAACAGTCACTACGTAGCATTGTTGCTGTAATAGTAAAATCGTGTCAAAAGACACGCTGTCATATTTCCCCAGTTTAGATGAGACTGTTGGTCAATTAACTATGGGTTAAACCGCAGAACATCTGTATTTGAAGAAGGCGGGAGAGGATTAGACCTCGGATGATTTAGAGCCATGTAAATAGCCATACCTGTGGAAAACTGACGCAATAGTGAGGATTTTAAACTCTTGCTTCCTCTGATTGCTTTACTAAAGTAGATCGCGTAGCGTGTCGCAGATAGGGCAGTTTTACTTCAGCCTGCTACCCTCGACATTAATTTTTCTGACTTAAGGAATAGAGATTTATATTACTAATGATAGATCAAACAACATTACTTATAAGTTAAATTTAAATGTTAGTGATTTTAATGAATTATTAGTAACTTTAAATTTTAACTAATTATTCAAAAAAATCGAAATCAATTATTTACAGAAAAATTAATTATTCAAGATTTACTTATGTATGTAGCTTTATGGCCGGGGAATGTATATCCTTTAGGTGCAACTTGGGATGGGAAAGGGACAAACTTTGCTTTATTTTCGGAAAATGCAACAGGGGTAGAGCTTTGTTTATTTGATAACGATGACGAAGAGATTCGTATATCTTTGACAGAAAAAAACAATTTTGTTTGGCATGGTTACTTACCAGGAGTTGGCCCAGGTCAAAAGTATGGGTTTAGAGTACATGGGATGTGGGCACCAGAGGTAGGTCATCGATTTAATCCAAACAAACTATTAATTGACCCCTACGCTAAGGCAATTGACGGTGAATTTAGTAATAATCCTTCTGTCTTTGGCTACTCTCTAGACGCGGAGGAAAAAGATTTAGTTTTTTCGGAACTAGATGATGCCAAAATAATGCCCAAGTGTGTTGTGGTCGATCAATCTTTTGATTGGGAAGGCGATCAACTGCTTGGTACACCTTGGTATAGAACTGTTATTTATGAAACTCACGTCAAAGGTTTTACTAAACTACATCCAGCTATTCCAGAAGAGTTGCGCGGCACTTATGCCGGGTTAGCGCATCCTGCTGCAATTCAACATTTACTGCAATTAGGAATTACAGCAGTTGAGTTGATGCCAGTACATCATTTTCTATCTCATCCGGGACATTTAGAAGATAAAGGATTAAAGAATTACTGGGGCTACGATTCCATCAATTATTTTGCTCCCTATTCTAGTTACAGTGCTAGTGGGACGGTGGGACAACAAGTCACTGAATTCAAGCAAATGGTCAAAGCACTACATTTTGCTGGAATTGAAGTGATCTTAGATGTAGTCTACAACCACACTGGCGAAGGAAATCATTTCGGGCCAACGCTATCTTTGCGAGGTATTGATAATTCTGTATATTACCGTTTAGTAAAGGACGATCCTCGTTACTACATGGACTTTACAGGCTGTGGTAACTCTCTGAATGTGCGTCATGCTCAAGTTCTGAAGTTAATCATGGATAGCCTGCGCTATTGGGTAATAGAAATGCATGTAGATGGCTTCCGATTTGATTTGGCCTCGGCGCTGGCACGAGAATTATATGAGGTAGATAACCTATCAGCTTTCTTTGATATTATTCATCAAGACCCAATCTTGGCAGATGTAAAACTCATTGCTGAACCTTGGGACTTAGGAGAAGGCGGCTATCAAGTCGGTAATTTTCCACTGCGTTGGTCTGAGTGGAATGGTAGATATCGGGATACAGTCAGAGATTTTTGGCGTGGTGTAGATGATAGTTTAGGACAATTTGCTTACTGTTTTACCGGTAGCCCTGACCTATATCAAACCAACGGGCGCAACCCAAATGCAAGTATTAATTTCATAACTGCTCATGATGGTTTCACGTTAAATGATTTGGTCAGTTATAACGAAAAGCATAACGAAGCAAACGGGGAAGATAATAGAGATGGTGAAAGCCATAATAGATCCTGGAATTGTGGAGTAGAAGGCGAAACCGACGATCCAGAAGTAATGCGTTTGCGCGAACGGCAACGACGAAACTTTTTAGCAACCCTAATGCTATCTCAAGGTGTACCAATGCTATTAGAAGGGGATGAAATTGGCTGTAGTCAAAAGGGAAATAATAATGTCTACTGCCAAGATAATGAGATTTCCTGGCGGCATTGGGATTTGCATAAAGCAAACTCGGATTTACTAGACTTTACACGCGAACTAATTAATTTTCGCCATCAGCATCCAGTATTCCGACGACGTAAATGGTTTCAAGGTCGCCCCATTCACGGTTCAGGCATTAATGATATTGCTTGGTTTAATGCTGATGGCAGTGAAATGACTGAGAAGCAGTGGCTAGTTAGTTATGCCAAAGTAATGGAGATTTTTTTGAATGGCCAGGGAATTGCTACTCCAGGTGATCGTGGTGAGCGGATTATTGATGAAAGTTTTCTGCTATTTTTTAACGCTCACTACGAGTTAATTGACTTTGCTTTGCCCAATGAATTTAAAGAGAAGGTCTGGGAGATAGTAATTGACACTAATGAACCTCGTTTTTTAGAGCGGGGAAAATTAGTTTCAGGCTCTCAAACTTTACCAGTTACAGATCGCTCTCTGATGGTGTTACGCCTTATTAGTTAGTCATAAGAGAAGAAAAGATGCTCAACTTTATAGAAAAATATATTTTTCTATAAAGTTGCTAAAACGCTTCAACAATTTTTACTTGTAACTCTAATTAGAAAACGCAGAGCTTCATTTACAGCTTCCGAATTGGGAAACATTTTGGCAACATCAGGTTCTAAAAAAACTGTCAATTTTTCAATATTATTAAAATTATATTCACCATTTATCATATTGGTGTTTGTCAAACTCTGATTTGATTGAGGTTGATTCTGCATGATGCTTGTTTGGCAAGATGCAGTATTTAATTTATTAGCCAGTGATTCCCAACTAGTAACTTTTGATTAGGGAAAGCTATAACAGCGCAAACCGACCATAATTACCAGACGAATAGAAAGTGCAATCGAGTTTTTCATTCTTCCTGTTTTCCTAGATATACTTCAATTACACGAGAGTCATTTTGCACTTCTTCAAAATTTCCTTCGCACAGCACCGAACCTTCATGTAATACTGTTACTTTCTTAGCAATTTGGCGCACAAATTCCATATCATGTTCAATTACTAAAATTGAATGGCTCTGCGCTAGTGCTAAAAGTAGTTCGCCAATATTATAGGTTTCTTCATCTGTTAAACCAGCAACGGGTTCATCAACAAGTAATAAATCAGGTGACTGTGCTACTAACATCCCAATTTCTAAACGTTGCTTTTCTCCGTGAGAAAGTAAAGCTGCTCTGATATCGGCTTTTGGCGTTAAACCGATGGTTTCTAATAATCCTTTAATATTATTCTTTTCAACAGACTTGGAATGTTCAAACAAAGTAGAAAAGACATTTTTTTTCTTGTTACTAGTAATTTCTAAATTTTCACGGGGCGTTAGGTTCAGGTAAATTCGGGGTGTTTGAAACTTACGTCCAATTCCCAATCGGGCAATTTTATATTCAGGTAAAGAACGCAGATTTCTTCCTTTGAATAAAACTCGCCCCACGGTTGGCTGAACTTTCCCCGTAATCACATCCAAAAACGTTGTCTTTCCCGCGCCATTGGGGCCAATTACTACTCGTAATTCACCCACATCCATACTAAAATTAAGCTGATTTAAAGCCTTAAAACCGTCAAAGCTAACAGTTACATTTTCAGTTTCCAATATTTTCGCGTTCATGTTGCACTTCCGGGTCTTCTTCCAAGGTGGGATATGTAGCAATTTCTTGACGACGGTGGAAAAGAGAAATATTCTGACTACGCAACCATCCCACGATGCCGTCGGGAAGGACTGTGACGACTATCAAAAATAGTGCGCCTTGGAAAAATAGCCAGATTTCGGCAAATTGTTCGCTTAAAAAAGTGCGGGCATAATTGACTAACAAAGTTCCGACAATCGCGCCAATTAAAGTAGCGCGTCCGCCTACAGCTACCCAAATCACCATTTCAATGGAAAAGGCAATATCCATTGCTCTGGGTGATACTGAACCACTTTGAATAGTGTAAAATGCTCCTGCTATACCTGCGATCGCACCTGAAACTGCGAACACCAACACCTTAAAATCTGTAGGGTCATAGCCAGAAAATCTTACCCGACTTTCATCATCACGAATCGCTATCAACAATCTCCCAAAGCGTCCAGTTGTCAACCAGCGACAAATGCCGTAGGTGGCTGCGAGAAATATTACCGTCAGCGTGTAGAAAACAAACTGCGTCTTGGCATCGCTCACCGTTGCGCCAAACAAAGTTGTAAAATCTATCAGTCCGTTCGTGCCGTTGAAAAATTGTTGTTGACCATTAAAAAAGTTGAAAAATACAATAGTTCCGGCTTGAGTCAAGATAGAAAAATAAACTCCCTTGAGGCGATTTCGGAAAACTAAATATCCCAACAAACCCGCCAATAACCCCGGAATTAGTACCACCAAAGCTATTGTCAAAGGAAAAGAATAAAAAGGTTGCCAAAAACTGGGAAGTTCTGTAACCCCATAAAGCCCCATGAAATCAGGCAATTCTCCACTAGGGACTTGCAGTTTCAGGTACATTGCGATCGCATATCCACCCAAACCAAAGAAAATACCATGTCCCAAACTTAGTAAACCAGTATAACCCCAAATCAGATCGATACCCAAAGCTGCGATCGCCAGCGACAAAAATCGCCCCAACAAATTCAGGCGAAACTCCGACAGCAACAGTGGCATAATGATAATGAGGAAAAGTGCGATCGCAACCACCACCCCCACCTCAATTAATAACCCTCCTCCCCTCTTCCTCATTCTCTGCGTCCTCTGCGTCTCTGCGGTTCGTTAAACATCAACAGTACGTCCCTTCTGCGGAAAAATCCCCCCAGGCTTCCACTGTAAAAACACAATAATCAGCGCAAATACCATCACCTTCGCCATACTCGTAGTCGCAAAAAAAGTAAACAAATCAGCCAAAGGCTTAACAGGACTCAACAACAAAGCCAGAGTCCCAGAACCAATTAAAAAATTAGCCGTACCAATACCCAAAGCAGCCACAATCGTCCCGGCTAAATTGCCCACACCCCCAACGACGACCACCATAAAAGTATCAATAATATAGTTTTGTCCCGTATTTGGCCCTACAGAACCAAGCAAACTAATCGCACATCCCGCCACACCAGCTAAACCCGAACCCAGTGCAAAAGTAATCGCGTCAACCTTTTGAGTTGGGATACCCAAACAAGCACTCATACTCCGGTTTTGTGTCACAGCCCGAATTCTTAAACCCCAGCTAGAACGTTGTAAAAATAAATAAATTCCCGCTACACAGATTATTGTTAAAGCAATAATAAATAACCTGGCGAAGGGCAATTGCACACCACCTAAAGATACCCCTGCTTGTAACCAAGTCGGTGCTGTTACATCGACATTTTGAGCGCCAAACCAAGGTTGAGTCACTGCTAACTGATAAGTTTGACTCAATAAATTGCCCGTTGTGATTGTCACTCCCAGCGATAATAAAAATATCACCGCCACAATCCAATTACGAACCCTTCCCAAATCTGTGCGGGAATTTAAAATCCATAAACCTCCAAAAAACAACAGAGAAAATAGGCCTAGACCAATTATCAATACCCAATTCACACTACGGACAAACTGCTGAAAAATTAAACTTACTCCCCAAGTTGCCAATAGAGTTTCTAATGGGCGTCCATAGAGATAACGAATCACGCCTTTTTCTAGAATTAATCCCACAGCAGCCGTGAAGATAAAAGCAATAATCAAAGCCAAAAATATATAGACTTCAAACCACACTCCACCTAATTGCTTACATACATTTTGGACAACATAAGTTGTATAAGCACCGAACATCATCAATTCACCATGCGCCATATTGATGACGCCCATCAATCCAAATATAATAGCTAGTCCCAACGCAGCAATTAATAATACTGCGCCAATACTAATACCATTAAATACAGCTTCTAAGAATCCTGCTAACACTTATTTCTCCACAACAGCTATCAGCTTTTTTAGTCATTAGTCCTTTGTCCTTTGTCCTTTGTCCTTTGTTGCTTGTAACTATTAACCGATGACTAATGACTAATGAGTTAAACTTTCTTGAACTTACCACCCTTGGCAGGGTCACTCCAATCACAAGCAAATCCTTTAGTTTCTTTCACAAATTGATTCCAAGGAACTGGCTCAACTGCCGTTGGAGTAGCATAGACAATATCAAACAAACCATCTTGTCTAACTTGACCAATCCGCACAATTTTAGATATGTGATGATTGGCATCCATTGTCACTTTACCTTCAGGTGCATCTAGAGTTTGACCATAAGCCGCAGCACTTACCTTAGCTATGTCTGTAGTACCAGCTTTTTGGACTGCTTGTTTCCACAAATAAACTGCAATGTATGCTGCTTCCATTGGGTCATTTGTCACCCGATTTTCACCATACTCTTTTTTGAAAGCTGCTACAAACTTCTTATTAGCAGGTGTGTCTACTGTTTGGAAATAGTTCCAAGCTGCATAATGGCCTTTGAGATACTCTACACCAATTGCTTTTACTTCTTCTTCAGCAATACTTACAGACATAGAGGGATATTTTTCTGGTGTCAATCCAGCCCCTTTTAATTGTTTGAAGAAAGCAACGTTGCTATCACCATTTAAGGTGTTGTAAATCACGCCACCATTGGGCAAATTTTGTTTGATTTTAGTGATAATTGGTGTAACTTCTGTATTACCAAGGGGTAAATAATCCTCACCAACTGTTTTTCCGCCTAAAGCTTCCAGTTGAGCTTTAATGATGGTATTAGCTGTTCGGGGAAAAACGTAGTCAGAGCCAACTAAGAAGAATTCTTTGCCCTTATTTTTTAACAGCCAATCAACAGATGGTTCAATTTGTTGATTTGGTGCAGCGCCAGTGTAGAAAATGTTTTTAGAACATTCTTGACCTTCGTATTGCACAGGATACCAGAGCATATGGTTTTTGCTCTCGAATACTGGCTTAACATTCTTGCGGCTAGCAGAAGTCCAACAACCAAAGACTACAGCAACTTTATCTTGATCGATTAGCTTGGTTGCTTTTTCTCTAAAAGTATCCCAGTTAGAAGCACCATCTTCGGTAATTGCTTCAATTTGTTTACCTAAGACACCACCAGCAGCGTTAATTTCTTTGATTGCTAATTTTTCAGCATCAACAACGCTTTTTTCACTAATAGACATCGTACCACTCAGAGAGTGCAAAATACCTACTTTTATGGTGTCACCAGCAGTCGCCGCCGCTGGGGAAGCAGTGGGAGGTGCGGCTGGACTCTGTGTCGCAGTTGGAGAATTATTCGCGCAAGCTTTCAAAAAAAAGCTGCTTCCAAAAGTTAAAGAACCGTAAATTATAAACTTGCGTCGGTTAAATTGTCTTCTCATCTTTTTATGAATTTTCCTGTTGATGAATCAGCCAACTTATAGAAAGCTGACAATATCAATCTTTAAAATGTGATATTAGTGCGATAGTTTACTAGTAAAAAGTGACGCCTTATACAAAAAAGTTTGTTTTTGTAATAAAAAACAAACTTTATAAGATTAAGCTTTGTGAACTTTATAAAGATTCTCGTATCTATGCAAATACTTATGAAACAACAAAACCCTTCTCTTCCACGAACATCTGAGATTATAGACAGTTAAAAACTGCTAAGTATCTAGGCATAAAAAACTGCTAAGTATCTAGGCATAAATAAATTTCAAGTTTGTAGTAAGGACTTTAGTCCTGAGAATCCTTGCTCTGAGCGATAAATCGCTCACTACAAACTAGGAGTTTATTTTATATTTAATTTATGTCTACCTACTTATCTCTTTTCAAAATTCTGGTCTGTGCTGAACAGATAGCTGGTTAACACAGCAATAGTTTTAATCATTAAGTCAGCTTAAAATATTCTACGTACACTGCTATTATTCAGATACTCCTGGTTCAATCCGTGCCCCAAGCTGGAGAACCCGTCCAAGATCGTCAGCGTTTCGCCAGGTTTCAATTATCTTACCGTCGGCAATATAATGAATGAAGGTAGCAGTGAATGTCTGCTGACGTCCGTGACTTGGTATGCCAAGAAAACTCTCCTGGATGCAGGTATTAGTTGCACGCATAACAACTTTGTCACCTTCGGCGATTACGTCTTCAATTGTCCATTTCTGCTGGATAGGCCCAAATGAACCAAAGAGTTTGCGTACCCCTTCAGGGCCAAGGGGTAGTCCTGGTAAACCACCGTGCATTTTCCAAGTTGGGGCGGTTATCTCGCAAATTTCTTCGATTTTATGCTCGCTAATAAGTTCAATCCACCGTTGAGCAATTATTTTGTTGTCCTCAATGGAAGACATTGCTACTATTCCTTTACTGAAAATTAGGTGAACTCTAATTATTTATTTAGACAGACAAGATGCACTATTGTCAATTAACCAAGTTTGAGATTGAATTAAAATCAGTGCAGCGCTTAATTTGCCAGCATCAGTAATATTTATGTCTTTAACTACGGGGCTTTTAGATTAGCATTTGTGTAATAATTTCTTCTTCCTGACCAGTTGCAAAACTAGCAAAGCGCTTTGCCAAAGGTGGTATCAGTACTAGGGGATTGCTAAATCCAGAGAAAACATGAACCCCTTCCAATCCTGGGATAGCACCAATTAAGGGAAGTTGATTACTACTAAATGCCACTAAGCAGTGATACCAAGTCCCTGGTAAATCCTTCAATGCTGGTAAAATTTGACCAACACCTTTTCGCAACCATTTTTCGCTTACGTCTAAGTTTACCTTGGCTTGAGGATCTGCGATCGCACGGCTAATCTGCCCAATCCGGATACTACCATCTTGAAACTGAATTGCACCCACATCTAAAATCGGCGGTACTAACTCATTACCAAGTTCATCCCATAATTCATCAACTTGAGTAGATTCAGCTTCTAGTTGAAACCGTTGCTGATTCGCTGGCATAACTAAAGTCCGTAACCTGACATCAACGGCTGGGGTTTCAATGATTTCTGCGTGGGTAAAATACAGCTTGATGGAAATACCAGCAGATTTTAAAAGCTGGCGGCTGAGTCCACCCGCACAAACGACAACGTTAGCGCTGTGGAAAGTTGCAGTGGTGGTTTGTACACCATCTTGCAATACTTGCAATACTTGGGTAATCTGCATTTCACCCCCAGCCCGCTCAAAAGCTTGGATGTAAGCTTGTGCTGTTTTTTCTGGGTGAATATGACCGTGTTTGACAGTTAAAGCACCAGATATCGCCTCTCGATTTAGCTGCGGTTCCAACTCACAAGCTTCTTTAATACTGAGTAAACGAGGTGGAATGGCACAATGATTATATGATGCCGCAGTTGTTTCTGGGTCGTTATGGGCTGAAATAGTCAGTAATAAATCTAATTCCCGAAATTGGATATCAGCATCTAACTCTTGAGCTAGGATATGATAACGTGCGATCGCTTCTTTGCACAATAGCCGAGTTAGTGGTGTAGTACCCGACCAATAGCCAAGCCCACCATAACTATAGCGAGTTGCATTCTGTGGTCTGCTGTGTTGCTCCAACAAAAGTACAGAAAAGCCAGTTTTAACCAGTTCATAAGCGAGTGCAGCACCCGTAATTCCGCCACCAACCACAATCCAGTCGTAGGTTTTCATATTAAATATCTTTCTTAATTACGAATTACGTTAGCGTAGCGGTAGCGAGTCCGCGAGCGTCATTACGAATTACCATAAGTTGCTTGTAAACGTTGTAAAAGATATTCTCCCGCCAGGATAGGGGGATAGATAGGTGATTGTTCTTTCTGGCAACTCTCCAAACAAGCAATTTCTGTATCATCATTAGGATGACAGAAAAAAGCCATAGAATACCGCGACTGATTCATCCTATTATCACTGGGAATCATCACTCGATGCTTAGTTGAGCAAAACTGATGATTTGTCCACCGTTGCATTAAATCGCCAGTATTGACTATTACAGTATCAGGAATTGTAGGCGCGACAATCCACTCTCCCGATACTGTTTGTACTTCTAACCCGCCAATGTCATCTTGGAAAAGTAAGGTAATACTGCCATAATCGGAATGCTCACCAGCACGCACCTGTCCGGGTTGCGGTGGTGTCTGCAATGGCGGATAGTGTAATAGTCGCAAGGTATGATTTTGTTGATTATGTCTTATAGTAAAAAAATCTTCTGGCAATTCTAACGCCAACGCATAAGCTTGTAATATCGTATTAGCAAGTTCTGTACAATTATCATAAAAGGAGACAAGAGAAGCATCTATCCCTACCGCTTGTTTGTTTACATTAAATGCCTCTTTTAAATCGCCTGGTTTATTGGGATTAAGACGTTCTCTCTCAATCCCAACGTAACCCATATTACTAAATTCATCACTCCAAGCTTGCTTTTGCTTAACTTCTAAAGGTAAATTGAAAAAAGATTTGCTGTGATTGAATACTTCTTTGATTAGGTCTTTTGATATTACCGAATTTTGCAAATACATGAAGCCAATTTCATGACAAGCTTCATAGATTTGTTTGATGACAACTTGCCGATTTGCTGCGTTGCCCTTAGTAAAATTAGTGAAATCAATTACTGGAATTCTGACCATTGATTTAAAACACCACATCTTTACGCAACTTCAGATTTTGAATGCGAGTATCTTCGGTGGGTGGTACATCCTCCTGAGCAAATGGAATCTGCTTAAAGTTAGCAGCTAGATATTCTGCTAATGCATCTTGTTCAGAACCGTCAGCAGCAAAGGTGGCTAAACCTGTGCGTTTGCTTTTATCAGCATCTTTTGATGTCAAATCAACCCGTTCAGTTTTGGGAAAAGGATAACCATCACCACCATTTGCGAGGAAGTTTAAGGTGACAGCGCGGAAGATGCGATTAGAGTCACCTACTAACTCTGCATTTTTCACCACTACATCAATAATTTTGCCTTTTCCATCTTTGATAACCAGGGATTTAACACGCTTACCTGCTGGCAAATCTGGGTCAAAGCTAAAGGCTAATCCCGCGACTTGGGGAAAACTGCCAGGGGTCGCACCAGGTGCGATCGCTGCTACACTGTGTTCAATCACTGCCATTAGTTCTTTAGCATTCAAAGTAACTAAAGTCAAACCATTGTTGAACCGTAAAGCATTGGCGATATCAAGTTGGGAAATGTCTTTTTCTTTCTTACCTGCTACAGGATTGGCTTGGGGTGGCAGTTTGATAACATCTTGTGAGCGAGTCGAACCTGGGGGAAAGGTATAGATACCAATATTGTCACGGATACCACCACCATTTTTGATGGAAATGACAGTTTTAGGATCGTATCGTTTAGCGATCGCTAAATTAGCTTCAGCTGTCAAATTCCCTAAATTGGTTTCTTGAGTGCGGACATCACCCCGCCAGCCGTTGAGGAAAACATTGGTTTTTCCAAAAATCTGACCATCTTGGGCAATAATCACTTTTTTGAGTGCTTCTGTAATGGCAACAATTTTGGCATCGGGTTTCCCGCCTACAGCTGCTACACCTTGGGAATCAGTCGCATAAGCACCGCTAATTTTGGGGTCAATACTATTAGGAATAATTACTCCCTTGGCATCAAAGTTAACTACTAAACGACCAACATAACGATAGTTTCCATCGGTATTAACTACCGCTATCGGATTACCATCTGCGGCTTTTTTGATGATTGGATAAATTCCAGCAGATTTATCACCCACTCGCAGACGGTCTGTTTTGTCGGCTAGTAAGGTATTGGAACCGCCAGCAATAATAATATCTACTCCCTTAAGTAATTGTCCTAGCTTTTGCTCAATGGCAATTTGCTGCATGTGTGCCAACAGAATTACTTTATTAATCTCTGGGTTTTTGGTCAGCAGCGTATCAACAGAAGTTTGAATTTCAGCAGCTAAGGCGGCAATATCTGCGGCATCACGGGCATTAAATTTTTTAGGCAACACAGTCACACCACCGGGAGAAGAAATAGTCCGCAGTGTGGGAGTTGTCGCCCCAACTACAGCAATTTTTTCACCATTGACGGTAATTATGGTGCTACGGGCAATTTTATTGGGAATTTTACTTGCCTCTTGTCCATCAGCAGTAACTAATTTTGCCAGGTCTTTATCAGTGCTGAAGTCCAGATTCGCGCTGAGATAAGGAAATTTTGTACCTGGGTAATCTTCTTTAGCACGGAGTAAGTCAGCAACAACACCCGTACCTAAATCAAATTCGTGATTGCCAAATGCGATCGCACCAAAACCAAGAGCATTTAAAATTAAAATATCTCCTCGTCCCTGACCACCAAAAACTGTGTCACTGGCAAATAAAAAGGGGCTGGGAATATAAGCATCTCCAGATGAAAGGATTAAGGTATTAGGAGAATCAGGCTTACCGTCATGATTAACATCCTGATTTTTGAGTGCATTCAACACCGCCGAAAAGTTCGGTGCATCCTTCAGCGCTGGGACACCTGCTTCTTGGTCGGAAGTATGTAAAAGTTGTAGTGTGAACCCTGACTTTTGTGCTGTTTTAACTTGCGCTACACCACCAGTAGTTCCTAGCAATAAAAAGATGCTAGATATAATTAGCCAACTTAACTGGCTAGCGTTTAAATCTCGGCGATTAAACTTACTGAAAAATCGACTTTTACGAGCTAAATAAGACATAATAATAAAATTTCGATTTCATCGGTGGTGAATAATTTTCTAATGTCTATAATTTAGGTCTACCCATTTAAGTTTTGGCAAGCGCTCACTAATGCGATCGCTACCTTCAATCATGAACCGTAGCATCGGGCATTATTGCTCCCTGGAAATCAACGTTAGTGAGAATAGCTCCGGTTAAGTCTGCTCCTTGTAGATTAGCCTTGCGCAGAATCGCACCATTGAGGTCTGCATAGCTCAAGTCTGCTCTTTGCAAACTGGCTCCACTCAGGTCTGTCGCCAAATTTCCCCACTGGATGCTTCGACTCAGGTCTGCCCGACATAGCTTCGCTCCATCTAAGTTGGCATGATGTATACAAGCTGCTCTCAGGTCAGCATAGCTCAAGTCTGCCCCAGTTAAAACCGCGTATCCCAAATCTGTGCGTTGATTGGAACTGGGACGTAAGTCTGCTTGAATTAGTAGAGAAGCAGAAAGTTTTGCACCATTCAAATTAGCACCACATAAACTAGTTTTTAGTAAGTTAGCTTTGTCTAGGCGTGTATTAACTAGCTTTGCCCCAGTCAAATCAGCCTCACGCAAAATGGCACAATACAAGTCTGCTTCACTTAGGTCTATTCCCCAAAGGATCGCTTCACTCAGGTTGGCCCCCCGCAAACATGCTTGGTTGAAGTTGGTTTTACCCAGCCGTGTTTGACGTAAATCGGCATCGCTAAAATCTGCGCCTCTGAGGTTTGCATTCGTTAACTCTGCTTCTTGCAAATTTACTCGCTGAAAGTTTCTTTCTCCAGCAGCATAGCGTTTGAGAATTTCATCCACGTCCATTATAGTTACAACCTTTAATTTACAATTGCTGCTTGGTGTGACTTAAAGCACACTAAGTCAACGTGAGTTCGACAAGTCTTATTTGACCTCTCCCCCAACCCCTCTCCGTGTCGGAGAGGGGAGCAAAAAGCTGAATTTTTCGTTGCTCCTCCCTCGCCTTGTAGGAGAGGGAGGTTGAGAGGGAGAGGTTCATCGAATTGACGTTAAGTCAATGAGTTTCCCTTGTGGTGAGAAAGGCATTGTCATTTTTCAAGCAAATGGGCTTTGATATTTCAGACAAGTAAGCCGAGTCAATCAGGCGTTGCATTGATGATTTTGTGACTTCTTTAACGCTTCTTCAAAGCTTTGCTGCTTTCTTTATCAACGTAGTATCGAAGGTTTTTTCAGCATAGGGGAAATTTCCCATATTTCCAATACTTCTGTTTAAAATCGCTTAACCTGGCGGGGCTGCTTCTTCAAAGGGACGGATAATCGCCGGGGCTGGTGTAACTTCTGGTTTAAAGATTCCCTGCAATGCTTGTTCTAAGGTTTGTGCCATGACAATCCGGTTTTCGTAAGCCACTACTACCCGTACCAAGGTTGGCAGACTATTCTGTGTTGCTTCTAGATAGATTGGCTCGACATACAGCAGCGATTGCTCAATCGGAATTACTAGTAGATTGCCTTGAATCGCTCTCGAACCTTGGCGATTCCACAAGGAAATTTGCTGAGAAATTACTGGGTCTTGGTTAATCCGCGCCTCGATTTGCTCTGTTCCGTAAATCAGGCGTTCTTTAGGAAAGACATATAGCACTAGCCTACCGTAGTTTTTGCCATCCGATCGCGCCGCTAACCAAGCGATTAAATTAGTCCGCTGTCTGGGAGTATAGGGTAAAAACAGAAGAAATTCTTCAAAGTCTACGGTGGGTAAACTAGTAATCAAATAATACGGCTCTACCGGACGGGGTTCAGTGCCATAGATTTCATTAGGAATCTGCCACTGGTCTTCCCGGTTGTAAAATACTTGGGCGTCGGTCATGTGGTAGGTCATCAACCGCTCAGATTGAATTTTGAAGAAGTCCACTGGATAACGGATATGACTGCGGAGAGTCACTGGCATAGTATTGAGCGGTTTGAAGGTGTTGGGAAATATTTTTGACCAAGTGGCAATGATGGGATCGTGGGGATCGGCAATATAAAAATTAACGCTGCCGTTGTAAGCATCAATCACTACCTTGATCGAGTTTCGAATGTAGTTGATACCATCGCCACCAGTGTCTGAGTAGGGATAGCGATCGCTCGTTGTGTAGGCATCAACAATCCAGTAAAGATAACTGGGATTACTGGGGAAATCTTGATTAGCGGTAGTAGCAACTAAATAAGGATCGCTGTCAAATTTTAGGAAGGGTGCGATCGCTTGAATTCTTTCCTTGACATTTCGCCGCAATAGCACTCTTGTCTCTGGCAAAAAGTCTCGCGTCAGCACCATCTGCCAATCTTTCAAATACGTGGCAAACAGCCAGCGTCGCCATGCTGAACCGATTTCAACACCACCCAGACCATCGTAAGAGTTGTAAACATTGTCACTACCGCTAGGATAGTCTAACTCTCTAACTCTTGTGCCAGTCATTACATAGGTATTGGCGATTTCACCATAATAAATTCGTGGTTGCCCAATCGGAATACTTTCACGAATGGCTTTACTGGAAGTTGTGAGAGCGCTACTATCACCGCTAATATCTTTGACAAAATATTCTGGTAGACCACCCGCCCCAACTGTATTAACTGGGCTAACAGTAAACCCAAAACCGTGGGTATAAATTAAATGGTGGTTAACCCATGTTTGAGCTTCCTGTGGTACACCAGTGTAGTCTAATTCTCGTGCGGCAATCAGTACCTGCCGCCGTTCTGTTGATTCAACTGCTTCCTGCTTAAGTTCTGGTAGCTTTTGTGGGGCAGAGGGTCGGCGTGAAGTTGCATCTGTTTTCAGAGTATATCGATCGATATCGGCATCGGGAAACCGATAATACGGTCGAATTTGTTGCAGTTGACGGTTAGTTTCTAACAGTGGTCGCTGATCCCAAAGGCGAATATTCCGAATTGTCAAGTCATTCTTTTGAATGTCAGCTTCAGTTAATGTTCCTTGCGGGTTAAAGGTTCTGACATCGATCGCCTCTAAATCAAATGCTTGGCGAGTCAAGGCAATAGTCCGCTGAATGTAGGGTTGCTCTCGTTGCAACTCATTAGGTTGGACAATTAAATATTGCACCACAGTAGGTAAAACAACATCAGCAGCTACAACTAATACTAAATAAACCCCTAACCCGTAAAAGACAAAGCGACGATACCGAGATTTGGGTTTCCAGAAAAACGTTCGCCAAAGGAGGTAAAAGGCGATCGCTACTGCCGCAACGCACAAAACGGTGTAAGCTGGCAACTGGGCTGTCACATCGGTATAACTGGCACCATAACTCACTCCCCGGCTAGAATACACCAGTTCATAGCGACTCAGCCAATAACTCAGAGCCACTACCAGCATCAACAAGCCACCCATACCGAATAAATGACGCTGTTGCTGGGGCGAAAAACCAGGGAAAATCCCCTGACTTAAACTATCTGCCGACAAGAGATAAGTGAGGGTAACGGCGACAAAGCCATACAAACATAATCCCATCAGCCAGAGTTCTACCAGTTCCCAAAAGGGTAAGGAAAATACGTAAAAGCTGATATCTCGACCAAATAAAGGCTCAGTGCTGTTGAAAAGGGTGGGGTGGAAATATTGCAGTACCTTGGGCCAGTGTCGGAATATGATGAAAGCAAAAATGGGACTGAAGAGAATTGCGATCGCAGTGAGTAAAAATTGGGGATAGATTAAGATGGCGATCGCTACTCCCCCAATTAAACCGAGATACCAGACTTGAGAGACAATCTGCCTCAAAAGCTGCCAGATTGTCTCCGGTCGAAATAGGGCGGGAATGGGTAGAATAGCCTGATTAACTGGAGAATGCCAGTAGAAAAGAGCAATTTGACCATAGTGAGCCAGCATTAACCCAATCAACAAGCTCAGTATCAGAGTTAAGGGTAATAACCAGCGCAATCTGAATGTTTGAAAGCGTTGTGACCCAAGTATCTGGGTTTCATTACGTCTTGGATAATTAGGACTGAGAAAATTTGTTAATTCACTGTTGACTTCTGCTTGCTCAATCTTTACAGACTGGAAATATTTTAGCCGTTGTGCTAAAGCCAGGTTTAGCAGTAGATAGGCGGCAGTTATTCCAGCCACGACTACCCACAAAATACCACGAGTCACCAGCCTCAACAAAAATGCTTGGAGATAGCCGACTTCCCGAAACCAAAAAATCTCTGCTCCCAGACGGGAACCCAGATCCAGAAGTAGCCACAGCCCGAAAAATCCGATTAATAGCCTATAGCCCCATTTCCAATACATTAATATGTAATTTAAGAAGAACGCCAATTCTCTATTTGCAAGCTGTTTACTCTTTGAAATTCTCGAATATTAGATGTTACAACAATATGATTGTGAGTTAGTTGCTGTTGCTGCGATCAATACATCATAAGAACCGATAGGAGTACCCGCTGTTTTCAAAATACTTCTAATTTGGGCAGCTTGTTCTGCTTCTTCCACACTAAAAGGTAAAATCGTAATCGAACCTAACAATGCTTCAATCAATGATTGGATTTTTAAGGCACGTTGAGGATTGATTGCTAATCCATACTTAATCTCCATTACTGTTAAGGAGGAAATAAAAATATCTGTGGGAGTAGTAGACTTTAATAGCTTGAGAGTATTTTTTTCTCCCTTGACAAAATCACTAATTACGCAGGTATCGAGTAAATAACCCATCATTAAAACTCGATTTCGTTAGGTGGTAGCAGTTCGTCTCGGTAGGACTCAAAAATAATACTTTCTACTACACCTTGATGTTGCATAATAGTTTCTGGCCAAGTCATGGGTTTTGTTTCTAAGAAAGTAACAAAGACTTTGCTTTCAGTAATACCTTGTGGTTTTTCAGCTAGTTCGATTTTGCCGTTTTTATAAATTCCTTCAATGGTTCGTAGCATTATTTTTACCTCCTATCGAAATTCTAGTAGTATTTATTACCGAACTGGTAGTTCATGATGCCTTGTCAAACTCAATATAGAGGTGCTTTAGTGTCCGCATGAGTACGTTCGGTAAATATTGGTATCCTTCTTGTGCCAAGCGAATGTCCTTCAGGCGTAGCAGCAAACGCTGATATGCGATCTGCATTTCCTTACGAGCAAGCATAGCACCCAAACAAAAATGAATGCCATGACCAAAAGATAGGTGGTTGCTGGCATTATGGCGGCGCACATCGAAACGCTCACCCTCAATAAATTTTAGCGAGTCGCGGTTAGCAGCATCGAAGCGGAGCATCACTAAAGACCCAGCTTTGAGATCGACGTCTTGGAGCTTTGTATCTTCCGTTACAACTCGCCACATTCCTGCTGTCGGACTTTGCATTCGTAAAACTTCTTCAACAAAGTTCTCTATCAGGGAAATATCTGTTTGTAACAACTTCATCTGCTCTTTGTTGTTTGTCAGCAACAACATCCCACCTGCGATCGCACTGGTGACAGTCTCGTTGCCTGCCACTAATATTTGCTGAATTATACTCAGTAGTTCAGCAGTGTCAAGCGATCGCTCTCCATCCACTTTTGCCTGTACCAAGTCAGTAATCAAATCATCTTGAGGCTGTTTTTGGCGTGACTCGATGACATCATGAAAATAATGCTGGAAAGCAACAACATCTTTAGCACACTCGATTTCCTGCTCTCTAGAAAGTAAGTTACCTAAACGCGCAATAAAAGCATCAGACCATTGCTTGAACTTCGGCAAATCTGCTTGCGGCACACCTAACTGTTGAGCAATAACTTTGAGCGGTAAGGGTACGGCAAACTCACTGACAAATTCACACTTGCCGCGATCGATAAAGCTGTCAATCAGTTCATTAACAATCTGTTCAATCAAGTCACGTATTTTATTGATACGCGACGAAGTGAATGCCTTATTCACCAACGAGCGAAATCGCTCGTGTTCTGGTGGATCTGCCGTCAGTAGGGTGTTCATCTGAGGCCAGCCAAGAGCCGAAATTTTCTGCAACTCCTGATCGTGTTGTTCTTTGCCAGCTAGTAAAGTCGAGAAATTGCTAGAAAATACTCTTGTATCCTTAAGAATTTCGATCGCTAAGTCATAGCGAGTAACAAGAAAGAGTTTTGCTTCTGTTGTGGGACTTGGTAGCTCCATAATTGGTGCTTGCTCCTGTGCCAGCTTGTAGAATTCATAAGGGCACACAAGCACTTCTGGGTCAAAGAAGTTGTAGTCTGACAGATGCTTCATGCTTCTAATGGTGGTCAGTGATGGTTTGCTTTGACTCAAAATGAGCCAACATCATCTTAACAAGTTACTTACCGTCGGCTCATTTTTGAGGGATTAGAGGTAATACCATTTTGGATTTTAGATTTTGGATTGTGCAACATCCATTGGATAAGTGTTTCAGTTTTACATCTGTCGCAATCATTTTTCAAATTGGTATAACTATCTCTTGCACAGAAACACCGATTTATTGGTGCAACAATTCAGTCGCGGGTCTGAATCCCGGACTGATAGCGCCACAAATAGCAAGTCTTCTCCCTTCTCTCCCTTTGGGAGAAGGGAAGACGCTAAGAGCGAATGAGCGTCCCTGGCTCGACTCCTGAATTCTGACTTCTTCAATTGATAAATAATGTCTCAATTTCATCAACATCTAGAGGTTTAAAAAAGAAATAACCTTGACCAAATTCACATCCTAGCTGTTGTAACCATTGCAGCTGCTGTCGTGTTTCAATTCCTTCTGCAACCACTTCTAACTCAAGTTGATTGCTGAGTGTAATAATAGTTTCAACAACTTGATAATTCCGGCTTCCCTCGTGCATTTGATTAACAAAGGAACGATCTATTTTTAAGGTATCAGCAGGTAATAGATGAAGATAATTCAGCGATGAATATCCAGTCCCAAAATCATCAATACTAATTTGAATTCCTAATGCTTTCAACTGCTCTAATATCTTGATAGTCTCAATGATATTATCAATGAGCATACTCTCAGTAATTTCTAGAGTTAGGCTGTTACCATCTAAACCTGTCTGAGCTAGAGTGCGTTCCACATCCTTAACTAAAGTGGCTTTGCGAAGGTCTTGAACAGAGAGATTAACACTAACCTTCAATGGAAATTGACCAGAGAACTGAGTTTGCCATCTCGCAAGTTGCTGACAAGCAGTGTAGAGCATCCAGCTATCAAGAGGAACAATCAGCCCTGTTTCTTCAGCCAGGGGAACAAATTCAGAGGGAGGAACTAGTCCACGAGTGGGGTGTTGCCAGCGTACTAAAGCTTCAAACCCAATAACATGGTTTCTATTTAGATCGATAATTGGTTGATAGTATATGATAAATTCCTCTCGTTCGATAGCCTTACGAAGGTCATTTTCTAAATTGAGCCGTTTAAGTACTTGAGTGTGCATCTCAACATCAAAGATTCTATAGCAGTTTTTACCTTGACTCTTGGCTCGATACATAGCAATATCTGAATCTCGAATCAAATCGGAGGCTTGAAGATAATTTTTGGTTCCTAAAACAATACCGATGCTGGTGGTGATAAAGACTTCATATCTATTGACCATTAATGGAGCTTGAAATTCTGCCAATATACGTTCAGCAACAGCAACGGCTTCTTCAATACTGTCGATGTCTTCAAGCAAAATCACAAATTCATCACCACCCAGCCGGGCCGCTAAATCTACAGAGCGAATCTGGGATTTTAGTTTCTGAGCAATAACTGTTAGTAATTGATCGCCTGTTAAATGCCCTAAGCTGTCATTGATGATTTTGAACCGATCCATGTCGAGAAACAAAACCGCGAAGTAATATGTTTCTATGCGGTTAGCTCGATTAAGAGCTAATTCTAGCCGCTTCATCAGTAGGTTACGGTTGGGTAAGTCGGTTAGAGCATCATGCAATGCATTATAAACTAGCTGTTCTTCTGCGTTTTGGCGATCGCGCAGTACAGCAATATGTTCGCTAATATCAGTGATTGTACCAACATATCCTGTGATTTTTCTTGCTGCATCGTACTCTGCAACAGCTTGTCCAAATACCCAAGTCACCGTGCCATCAGGCTTTTGAAATCGATACTCTAGTCGGAAAGGACTATTTTCTCGAATTGTAGAATACCACTTATTTAAAACTTTTTCTCGTTCATCGGGGTGAAGTCCTTTAATCCATCCGGTTTCGGCTGCTTCTTCAGAAGTTAGTCCGGTAAGAGAACACCAGCGTTCATTAACGTAAAAACAGTTTCCTTGAGCATCGGTTCGGAAAATGCCGACTGGAACGGCGGCAGCCAAAGAAGCATATCGTTGTTCGCTTTGCCGGAGATCCGCTTCTGTTTTTTGCCGTTCTGCAAGTTCAGTTTTCAGCTGTTGATAAGCAGTAGCTTGTTGAATTGCGCTCGCCATCTGAGTCGAAAGCTGTTGCACCAGAGCAATTTCTTCCGCTTCCCATTGTCGAGGAGCAAAGCTTTCAACCACGTTCAGTAATCCCCACAGGTTGTTACCTTGGATAATCGGAACCAAAATTTTTGCTCTAATCTGTAAGCTTTCTAGTAGTTCTCGGTGACAATCACTCATCTGCATTGTGTAGATATCAGACACAACTCGAATTTTTTCGTGGCAATATAAATCAAACAAATTAGTAGCACAACAGCTATCGTAAACCTGTTTACCCAGATAAGAAATATAATCATTGCCTACGGAATCTGCAACCACAACCATGCTCCAGTCAGGTTGAAACTGCCAGATCATGACGCGATCGCAGTTGAAGTGCGATCGCACTTCAATAACTGTTGTGTTAAGAATATCCTGGAGGTTGAGCGAAGAGCGAACCTGAGTAGCAATAGTTGCAATTAATTTTTCCCGCTCTGCTTTTGCCTTGAGTGTAGCTGTACGTTCTTGAACTTGCTGCTCTAATTCGGCGTTGCGATTTTGGAGGAGTGCTAATTTTTCTGCTTTTAACCGATTCACATGATATTCCAAGACTCCAACTAAATTAGTCAGCTCGACTGGATTGAGTACTTTCAAAATACTGCTCTGAGTCACTATCCCCAACAACTCTTCTTGAGCTCCAGTGACTACTATCCGCTTAACTAAATATTGCCGCATTGCCTCTTGAACTTTCCACAAAGAGTACTCAGGGCTGACTGATAAAACAGGCGTACTCATGACTACCTGCGCCTGAACGTCTTCAAAATTCAGTTCCAATGCTTGAAATTGAACAATATCTCGCTCTGTCACAATGCCAATCGGTATTTGTATGAGTTGACCTTCTGCTACTAGTTCTTCCACAAGCACCACCGAACTGACCCGATTTTCTGCCATCAGTCCAGTTATCGCTAGCATCGAGACACTTGGAGCCGCACAAATCACTTCTGAAGTCATCACATCTCCCGCTTGGCGCAGATGCAGCAAGTCTATTGGACGTGACAATTGCTGCAAGCTTTCATGAGTCAGTAGTCCAACAATTTCGTCTTGGTCAAGTAGGGGCAAGTGGCGAATGCGATACTGCTGGAGTAGATTCACAGCTAAGAACAAATCAGTAAATGCAGATTGGTGTAAGGAAATGACTGGATGTGACATGACATCAACAATTGCCAGATTTTCTAGTGTTCGCCTTTGAGAAGTAAGACGAACCACGTCTCGTTCAGTAAAAATGCCTAATAACTGATTCCCTTCAACAATCAACACGCAACTTGAGCGCACCTCAAGCTGTAGGGCTTCAATTTCAATATTTGCTTCTCTTGAAGATGAACACACCGTATGACTACCACTCATCTGACCAATTGCCGCCATCACAGATGTACTTGGTGAAACTATCAGCGGGTTGCGAATAATCGCTGACTCCAGCTCAAGCGATGTCAAAGCAGTGGAAGATATTAACATTCGTATAAAGGCATTAAAAATTTTACAGTTGATAATTTTATGATGCCCGTTACATTACCCTATTGAACACATTCAAGAATTCGCCTTAAAATATATCACCTGACTATTCGTGCAACTAAAACAATAGCATTGCAACTCTAAAAGACTTGTGTGTTATACACCGTAACTCTACAAACAGAGAAGTTTTCTAGATAAAAGTAGACATCTTGCAAAAGTTACTTTTGCAAGATGTTGGAGTGCATATTAATAGTTAAAGGGGAATGGCACTAAGAAAAGCCCAAAGGCTTGTGTAGTAGAGCTGTATTTTTTCTTAGTGCCATTCGGTTAAAGGGTAAAGGAAAATTCTATACCTTAACCCTTTTCCCCACTTCTGCAAGAAGTCGAGTGAACAGTCAGATTAATAATAGCTGCCAGATTTCCGATGTTCCAAAGCCGTGACACCATCATTTTCCAACACTTCACCACCATCGATAACGGCATAAATTAACCATCGATCGCCACATTGAAGCTGATTTTGCACTGTACATTCTAAATAGGCTAATGCCTCATTCAGAATCAAACAACCATTCAGAGCAGTTTTTGTGGCAAGATTCGCAAAGGGATTATCGCCTAAAGTGCTATGACGAGAAAAATAGCGCCGCACATTTCTTCCTTCTTTAAGGATATTTAGCACAAATTTATCGCCAGGATGATGCATTAAATCTGCATTTTGCTCGTTAGCGATCGCAATCATAATTCCTGGCGGATTAAAAGTTGCTTGC
This sequence comes from Nostoc sp. JL23, assembly GCF_017115065.1. Lineage (NCBI taxonomy): Bacteria > Bacillati > Cyanobacteriota > Cyanophyceae > Nostocales > Nostocaceae > Nostoc > Nostoc sp. JL23. The sequence goes on along the minus strand of NZ_JABXKN010000076.1, from coordinate 111,116 downwards.
GATACCCAAGAAGTTAAAACGCCTTTGTGAGTTTCTTCATCACGAGTTGTCACAACACACAGAGAACCAATGATTCGCCCCACCGCTTGTTCGGTACGATCTACATGGGTTTCTGTGACAATCTGGCGGGAACTACGAAGTTTTTTGGTTTTCTTCAAGTTTTGGGCAAAGGTAGCACCTGCGTCTTGACACTGTTGGAGAATCTCAGAAGTAGGACTAAAACGCACCCGAATTGTTTCAAACCCTAGTTGATAATTAGCATCTTTGAGCTTACTTTCGATTAAATCTATCGCCTCGCCACTCCAGCCGTAAGAACCAAACACCCCAGCTAACTTAGTTTTAGCCGCTACCGAGAGAACTATTCCTAAAGCAGTTTGAATTTGAGTCGGTGCATGGCCGCCTAAAGTGGGTGAGCCGATAATCAAGCCATCGCAGGATTCTACAATGCGGTTAATCTCCGCAGAATCGGCTAGTTCACAGTTGATTGATTCTACATTAACTCCATTTTGGATCAAACCTTGAGCGATCGCATTCGCTAGAGTTGCTGTATTTCCATAAGCAGAAGCATAGAGCAAAGCGACACTCAATTCTTGAGATTTTTGTCCTTGACACCATTGACGGTAATCATAAGTAAAACGACTCAAGCTGTAACGCACAACTGGCCCGTGTGCTGGGGCATAACATCTGGCTCCCAAAAGCGATATTTTATCTAAGGCTACTTCGACTTGTTTTGCTTGGGGCGCATGGAGACATTCAAAATAGTAACGACGTTCCGCATCTAATCCCTTCCAATCTTCATCAAACAAAGTATCTTCGCAAATATGAGCGCCGAAAAGTTTGTCTGTATAGAGAATTTTTGTGGCGGGATCGTAGGTACAAAGCCCATCCGCCCAGCGGGGAGTTGGTACGGTGATAAATGATAGAAGATGTCCTTGTCCTAAATCTAGAGTATCCTGCGATCGCATCGCTTGAATAGGTGATTCAAATTCGGGAAAGGCAGCTTTGAGAGCATTGGCGGCGGGGCGAGAACAAATGAGAGTGGCTTGAGGAACCAGAGAGAGCAATACTTGCAAGGTTGCTCTGCGGTTCGGGTTGACATGACTGAGAACAATGTAATCGAGGGAGATGAAATCTAGACGTTGTGCTAGCTGCTCAAGGTAAATTTCGGTAAAAGATTCGCCGGGAGGGTCAATTAAAGCCTTTTTATCAGCTTGAATCAGATAAGAATTCGCTGTAGTTCCCCGTTGACGGGAATATTCCACCTCAAATTTTAGTCTGTCCCAAGTCCGCGATCGTAAAATCAGAGTATTTTTACCAATTTCAGCAACTTGTACATCTCTGCTATGGTTGGGCGTTAATGTGGCAGCAGACATAATAACCTCTCTTAATATGGGCATGGGGCATTATGGCAGAAGATTCAGACACGATTAATCGCGTCTCTACCCACTCCCTATTTTTAATGACCATTGGTTTGTGTTAGTTCAGACTTGGCTCTGCTTCTATAGCGTTTAGATACTTCTTGTTCTGGGTCGATACCTTCAAAAGTAGGGGGTAGCCAAACTCGGAGAAATAGTAGTACTCCCAGCACTAATAAAAAAGCACAAGTTGCTAAAACTTGACTCCAACTTGTTTCTAAAACACCTTTAACAATGACTTCCCGCAAAGCGGAAACGATGGAAACTTCAACAGCTACCCCAATAGATACTCGATGTTCTTGCAGATAAATAATCAACAATCGAAATAGCTCAACTAAGATAAGTAAAAAGAGAATATCGGCAGTAACAGCATGAAAATCTAGAGGCGGAAGTAAAGAGAGAAACATATCCCTCACCTGAAGCACCATGAAGCTAAATAAACCGATACACAAAGAAATCACAATTACATCTTGGATAAATTCCAAGCTTCGGACAACGCGCCCTCGATTGATTTCATACATCGTAATCGGGGTGTCTTCAACAGATTTATACATAGTTTTTTGTGATTTTGTAGAGACGCGATTCATCGCGTCTGTGGGGAGCAGAGGGGGCAGGGGAGCCTAATGACAAATGACCAATGACCAATGAACAAATGACAATTTAATAATGATTGCCAATTTTGCGGTGATGGGCAGCAGTAAGTGCATCTAGTTTGGAAACTCTTCCAGTTTGGACTGTGCTATAAATTACCCAATGATCTCCACAATCCATACGGCTAGTGATTTCACATTCCATGTAAGCCAAAGCTTCAGCTAAAACGGGCGATTCATTTTTAGCGGGATATGTTTTCACTCCCGCAAATCTATCTGCACCAGGAGCAAAACGTTTGAGGAAATGTTTCATTAATCCTTGATATTTGCCTTCTTCTAAAACATTTAAAACAAAGCGATCGCCAACGTGCATCAAGGATTCAATTGCCCGATCTTTGGATACTGCGATCGCTACTCCCAAAGGCTCAAGACTGGCTTGTGTCACCCATGAAGCCAACATCGCACTCTGAATTTCTCCTTTTTTGGCGGTGATAATGTACAATCCTGTGCTAATCCGCCCTAAAGCTTTTTCTAGCTCAGTATTGATAGATTTGATTTGTTTAATGGTGCGATCGCGGTTCAGCCATTGACCCATATCTGTCCCCGCTTCATCACAAAGCTGTTCTATCGCTTGAGTAGGAATTTCTTTAACTAAAATAGGTGGAAAAGCTTCAGTTAATCCTAATTCTTGAAACTTATTGCGTAACGGGTAAATTGGTTCATCTTCTCCACCTCCTGACTCTAATAAACCAATTGCCTGCTTCTTATGAACAGCAGCTAAAATAGTGCTTAAAGCCGCTTGAGCTATTACTGAAGATTGGGCTGGCATGGCAATTACTAAACCAGAGGCTTGTGAAACTAATTCTCGCACTTCTTGAGGCTCGGCACTATTTAAGTCTACTAATTCTATTGCCACATCTGTTCTCGCGCATCCATGTGCTATTGTACGGACTAAATGCTCGCTATGTCCGTAATCTTCAACATAAAATAGAGCCACTAAAGTCTCTGTTTTTGCTTGTTCTAAACTCCAGTTTTGATACCGTCCAAGCCATTCAGATATATAGTGTTGTAATAAAGGGCCATGTCCTGTAGCAACAGTTGCTATTTCTAACTTTTCAATCCGCTTTAAAGCTGCCAAGACAGACCGAGCATTTGGCCCCATAAGACAATCATAGTAATATTTAAAATCCTCCTCAAGTAAAGTGATATTTTCATCATAAGTGTGGTCATCACAGTAGTGCATCCCAAACACATCACAGGTGTAGAGAATGGAAGTTTTATGGTCATAGGTCAAGATTGTGTCAGGCCAGTGTAAGTTAGGTGCAGAGATAAATTCTAATTCGTGTTCGTTGCCTAAATCTAATCGCTCTCCACTTTTCACCTGTATTGATTTAAAAGGCTGGTGAACCATATTTTCTAGAAATTGAATAGCTACCTTAGCACCAACAACAGTAATAGAGGGAGCTAATTCTAAAATATTTTTCACTAAGCCACTATGGTCTGGTTCTGTATGGCTAATAATCAAGTAATCTATTTTAGTCAGATCGATTAATCCCGCCACTACCTCAAGATATAATTGCTCAAACTTGCGGTGAGATGTGTCAACTAAGGCAATTTTTTCTCCCTGAATTAAGAAAGAATTATAGGTTGTACCATTACGTAAACCGAACTCGATATCAAAACGTTCTCTATCCCAGTCGAGACAACGAATGGCTGTCGTTTGAGGAGCAATTTCAACAGTTTGAATCGTCAAACGTCCTGGGCTGGGAGTAACTTGAGTAAGCTCTATGAGTGCAACCATTTGTTCTCTCCAAAAAGATTATTATCTGAAGCGGGTGTTCTGTCTCTTATATTTACTTGAAATAGTCAATTAGTAAAATGTCAATTTCTAAAGCTAATCATCAGAAAGTTTTATTCATCATTTAGCCTGATTTACCATTGAATTGCTCGATGTTTATCATTACTTTTCTCTTCAATAATGGATGTGAGAAAATGTAAATACTAAGTTAAAATGTTTACGCATGTCGTTAACCTTTCTTCCTCCTCCCATACAACAAATCAACAGCAAAATCGCCCGTCACGCTGGTGTCGATCTGTATGTGCTGCGTTTGGATCTCATGCACCCGTGGGTTAACGGCAATAAGTGGTTTAAGCTGAAATACAATCTTTTGGAGGCCAAGGAGAAAAATTTCACAACCCTGCTAACCTTTGGCGGTGCTTATTCCAATCACATCTATGCAACTGCGGCGGCTGGTAATCTTTTTGGTTTTCGCACCATCGGCGTAATTCGTGGCGAGGAGAGGCTACCGTTGAATCCGACGCTGAGTTTTGCTGTACAACAGGGTATGCAGCTTGTGTATCTGAACCGCGAAATGTATCGACAGCGCAACACACCAGCGTTAAAAGAATATCTGCAACAACGCTTCGGCGAGGTGTTTATCATTCCCGAAGGTGGGAGTAATTTAAATGGTGTGCGCGGCTGTATAGAAATAGTTGGTAGTGCAATCGCATTCGATCGTATCTGCGTAGCCTGCGGTACAGCTACCACACTGGCGGGGATTGCGCTTTCGTTGGATGCAGGACAAAGAGCGATCGCATTTCCCGTATTGAAAAATGGGGCATTTCTTGCCCAAGAAATCGAAAGTTTGTTGACAAATTACCTCGCTTCTGATTTACCTACACCATATAGTTGTCCTGCTTCTTGGGAATTGGTATGTGATTACCACTTTGGCGGTTATGCAAAGGTGAACGATGAGTTATTAATGTTCAGCCAACAGTTTACACAGGAACATGGCGTACCCCTTGATTACGTGTATACCGCCAAAATGTTTTACGGAGTGATGGATTTACTACAGCAGGGATTTTTTAGTAGAGGTGACTCATTGCTGCTGGTACACACAGGTGGCTTACAGGGCAACGCTGGTATTGAGGAGCGTTTTCAAAGCTTTGCTAAAATTTAAGAGACGTAGCATTGCTACATCTCTACAAGGGTGCTTACCGTTTATTTTGTAAACTTTGAATGGTAGCGATCGCATGTTTCGCCACAATATCAATCTCCTCTTCTGTATTAAACCTGCCAATGCCAAACCTGATCGAGGCATAAGCTAGCTGTTGGGGGTGTCCCAATGCTGTGAGAACATGAGAAGGTGCAGTATGTGCCGACGAGCAAGCAGAACCAGAAGATATGGCCATTACTGGCTGCAATCCTAGCAAAAGCGCGGCTCCATCCACTCCCTCAACACTGATACTCAAGTTTCCCGCCAGTCGCTGTTGGGGATGTCCGTTGAGATGAATTCCTTCAACTTGCGAAAGCTGTTCCCATAATCTTTGTCTTAATTGGGTGAGGCGTTGGGTTTCTGTTGCTTGTTCAGCCAAAGCGATTTCTACAGCTTTGCCAAAGCCGACAATTTGCGGTGTATACAATGTCCCAGAACGCATCCCCCGCTCATGTCCGCCGCCGTGCTGCTGGGGAGCCAGTTGTACTCTGGGATCACGTCTGCGGACGTATAGCGCTCCAATGCCTTTAGGGCCATATACTTTATGTGCTGTTAGCGACATCAAGTCAATTTTCATCGCTTGCACATCTAAGGGAATTTTACCAATAGCTTGCGCAGTATCGCTGTGGAAAATGATATCGCGATCGCGGCACATTTCCCCAATTTCTGCCAATGGCTGCAACACACCAATTTCGTTATTTGCAGCCATCACCGATACTAAGATTGTCTCAGGACGGAAAGCGTTTTTTAACTCAGTTAAATCAATCAATCCATCTTTTTGCACAGGGAGAATAGTAATTTCAAAACCAAGACTTTTTAAATAATTACAAGGATCGATTACTGCACCATGTTCAGTGACAACAGTAATAATATGCTGGCCTTTTTTAAAATAAGTTTCAGCAACACCTTTTATAGCTAGATTATTTGCTTCTGTTGCACCACTGGTAAACACAATTTCTTCTGGTGTGGCGTTGATTGCTGTGGCTAAAATTTCTCGCGTTTGCTTAACAGCAGCTTCTGCTTCCCAACCGTAAACATGACTAATACTTGCTGGGTTGCCAAATTTTTCTGTGAAGTAAGGGGTCATTGCTGCTAATACCCGTTCATCTAAAGCTGTAGTAGCGTGGCAATCAAGGTATATAGGACGAACAGACATAATTATTAACTCAAACTTTGACTCAAATTTTTTAATACGCTTAGAACCTGATGCAGTTCACTTTCTCGTTTCAAAAGTGTAAATTGGTCAGACATAGCATACTTTGGCTGATTTTCTTTGGTAAGTTTCAGAAAAATAAAATCACTACCATTTGTTACTAATCCAAAAGCAGGTTTGTCTTGACTAGGATTAGCAAGCATATAAACAAGTGCTTGAGGTATGGCTTCTAAAAGAGAAAAGCTAGACCTTTTAGATTCAATTACTAACAACCAGAATTTTTCTTGAATAACTAAAACATCAATTCTACCTCTAATAATTTCTCCTTCATCTTCAGCAGAAATTTCTATTGATTGTTCGCCTCTTATATAAAAAGGCTCATCATAAAATCCCGCTAAATTGAGTAAAGGAGATAAAACTACTAATTTCACCGTTTCTTCTGACAAGGGAGGATACTTTACTAAACGGAGAAAATGAAATTTTACTCTGTCTAAATCTTGCTTTTCTAAATCTGTAATTTTCGGTAAATTTTCAAACCATTCTGTGAAAAATGCCTCATCTTCGGCTAGCTGTAGACTAAATCTTTCTTCCAAATAGGCAAGCCCGACATTTTGTGCTTGGATAAATTGAACCATAATTCATTTCAAAGATGCAATATAACTATTTTAAGTAGGCAAGAGTAACATTTTGGGCTTGGATGACTTGAATCATGTTTATTTCAACTGCGAAAAGTCTAATTTCTGACTTTAATTATTACGCTAGCAGTTTCTAGCATCCAGTCGCATTAAGTGGTTGCTAATTCTCGCAATTTAGTTAAAACTGCTTGAGCATGACCTTTGGTTTTTACGTTGGGCCAAGTATAGACAATAATTCTATCAGATGAAATTAGAAAAGTTGACCGAGCAACACCCATATATTCTTTGCCCATAAACTTTTTTAACCGCCAAGCGCCGTAGGCTTCGATTAAAAGATGTTCTGGGTCACTTAAAAGGGTGATTGACAAGTTATGTTTGCTGATAAATTTACAATGGGACTTACCCAAATCTGGACTTACGCCTAAAATTTTCGCTCCTAGTGCGCTGAAGTCTTGATACAAGTCGGTGAAATCTTTCGCTTCGGTGGTACAGCCCGGTGTGTCATTTTTGGGGTAGAAGTAGAGGACAACCCACTGACTGCTGAGGTCGTCGAGAGTGACTGAGTTGCCATTTTGGTCAGGGGTGGAGAAATCTGGCGCTGGTTGTCCGACTTGGGGAATGTTGCTCATGGAGTGAGAGAGGTTGTGTAGGCGTGGCCTGTTGTAGATATCGCTTTAGAATTGTACATATATTGAGTATTGAGCGATCGCACCTAACTATTCATATTTGCTGACAATGCCTAAAGATATGCAACGCCAATTTACTAACCGCGATGAGTTGGTAGCCTACCTGCGCGAACAATTCCCTGGTGCAGCAGAACGCGATGACCACATCAGCGAAACTGTGGGGGGACGCATAGCGGCACAAAAAGCGCTGCAAAAAATTGATCCCCTTCGTTACGCCCAAACACGTAATTTCTTCGCAGGCGCAGTCACGCGTCTTTCACCTTACATCCGCTATGGCGTTTTGAGTTTGCGAGAAATTCGAGATTATGTTATTGACCAGGTACAGCACCAAGATGATGCTACGAAACTAATTAACGAGTTAGGTTGGCGCGACTACTGGCAACGGTTGTATATGAAGTTAGGGGATGAAATCTGGCAAGACCAGGAAGAGTACAAAACTGGTTACACTGTGAGCGAATATGCATCCGAATTGCCACAAGATATTAGAGAAGGAATTACAGGCAGGGTTTGCATTGACAGTTTCAGTCGTGATTTGAGAGAAACTGGCTATTTACATAACCACGCCCGAATGTGGCTAGCGGCTTATATTGTCCATTGGCGGCGTATTCGTTGGCAAGCAGGAGCCAAGTGGTTTCTCGAACACCTTTTAGATGGAGATCCTGCTAGTAATAATATGTCATGGCAGTGGGTTGCTAGCACCTTTAGTCAGAAACCGTATTTTTTCAACCGTGAAAACTTAGAACGCTACACCAAAAGCCTTTATTGCCAGAAATGTCCGCTTTACGGTCATTGTGATTTTGAAGGCAGTTATGAAGAATTAGAACAGCGACTTTTTCCTCAAGGCGAATTTAGCAAACAACCTAATAGCCAAAGTTGGCAGCATGGAAAGAAAGGTAAAAAATGAATAAACCAATTGTTTGGGTGCATGGAGATTGCCTCAGTCCAAATAATCCCACATTGCAAAAATACCCTGATGTCCCAGCTATTTGGGTTTGGGACGAGGCTTTGATAGAGGAATGGCAATTGAGCCTTAAACGCCTGACTTTTATCTACGAATGTTTGCTAGAGTTACCTGTTGTTATCCGCCGTGGCAATGTGGCACAAGAAATTTTAGCTTTTGCTCAAGAAAATGATGCTAATTTAGTTGTCACAACCGATAGTCCCAGTCCCCGATTTGATGATATCTGTAATCAAATGAAGCCTTCTATAGCAGTGGAAGTGCTAGAGGTAGAACCATTTTTTGACTATGACGGCTATATCGACTTGAAACGCTTCTCGCGCTACTGGAAAGTGGCTCAAAATTATGTTTATCAAAAGCTCTCCTTTTAGGCTAGCGTGTGCGCAGAAGTCGAATTACCCCCCTTAATCCCCCCTTGCCAAGAGGGGAAACAGGAATCTAGTTCCCTCCCCAATGCATCGGGGAGGGTTAGGGTGGGGTAAAACACTTATTAATCAGCTATTTCAGACTTGTATGTACACCGTAGCCTTTTAGGAGAGAGGCTTACGCTAGCTCTTAAGGGGCTGCTAGGTCTGTATTTCACGCAATTGAGAATTGCTATAGATGCAAGAAGTCTATTTACTTCAAGGGAGAAAGAAGTTTTCTAGACTAAAAGTTCTTCTCGACTAAACTTTTTGAATACTCCACAATAGTCTCAACCAATTCAAAATTCAATAAGCCTCCCACATAGAAGGTCTTGCGTTGACCTTGCAGGGCTTCTAAGCGATCGTAAAATCCCGCTTGCATGACCTCTGAGGTAACGTGAGGAAAGTAAGGCCACTTATCGTAGGTGTAGTAATCATCATCTACTTGCACTCCCAAATTCTCTAATGTCTTTTGAATCCCTTGGAGAACATCTGCTTTAGTGATTTTTCCCTCACGATCTAGGCGAGTGTAAAAGGCAATCAGGTCATTGTCAGCAAACTGTTGAGCGATAAACCAGGGATTCCCCACCACATTTAAGGGAATGACATTAGTTACCGGGGTTGGCATTTCCAGTTCGGGAATCAGATAGGTAATCAAACTGTAGGGATTGAGAATAATCTGCTCAAATAGGTCTTTTTCTGCTGACGACAAATCGAGAAAGGTGTTGAGGACATTCAGCGTTAACGGACAAGCTAAAACCAGATAGTCAAATTCTAAAACTTCTTCATGGGTAACAATCTTGTCAAGAATCTGCTCTTGCTCAGTCAACCGCACTCGTGTAATTGCCCCACGCTTGATTTCCTTGATGTCAATATTCAAGCGGACATTTAGTCCCCAAGCAACACGCTCCCAGAAGCGTTGGAAACCATCAGTAAACCGTTTAGGCCAACCGCAGCGCATATCTGCACCGTAAGTAACTAAAGTCCCAAAGGTTTCTAGGGTCATGTATTTTAAGGCATAGGCAGCAGGGATTTCGTTTAAATAGCCATAGCCCATCGCAGTAATGGGAATTTCAAATAAAGTTGCCAGACATGACAAATTTTTCTCTGCTAACCACTGGGAAAAAGGTTGAGTGAGTTCGGGATGTTGACTGATACCGGCAAACCCAGGAACGGAAATAATTGGCTCTAGCAAAAGACGTTCCCACCAATAGCGTCCAACGGCTGCCAAAAACGTTACTGGGTCAGTTCTCTCGGTAACGGCATTCATAATTGAGGTGTAGGCAGGTTGTCCCGGTTGAGATTTAAAAGGGTTGTAGACTTGCCCTGGCCCTTCACTGTAAAGTTGAGCGCCGACTTCTTCAGCCATTTTTAGGACTTCTTTGTAGGCAGGGGTGAGATAATTTGCTCCCAAATCAAAGGAACGGGAATTATAGGTAATCGAACAACACAATCCCCCTACCCGTCCAGCTTTTTCTAGGACAAGTACGTTGCGGTAGCCTTGCTTTTTCAAAAAGTAAGCCGTAGATAACCCGGCTGCTCCCGCTCCGACAATACAAATTCGTGCATCTTTAGATACTTTAGTCATACACTGTTGATTCTTAGTTAGTAATGTGCCCTGGTTTGAGAATGCTGCGATTAGTAGGAGGCAGAAGGTAGAAACGTTACTGTTCCTTACATTCACGCTTTTAAAATCTCCTAATATATATGTATATGCTCTTTGCCAAATTGCAATTTCTACTGAAAATGTGGATAAACGGCTTCTGCGAATAATTGCTGAATGGCTGGCTGGTTAAGTAACGATTCATAGTCTTGTCGCACGGGGATATCGTAATTAGCAGTGCGAGGTGCGATCGCAGATAACCAAGTAGTATGCATTGTGAAGCCAAAATCCAGTTGGGGATGGCTCAACTTACATATAGGGCCAGCTGCTAATTGATCGGCTTGGAAGATCCAAATTTCGTTCTTATCTTCCCCAAAAACCGTACAGACGATATAGCCATCTGTAGAACTGCCATTGCTGTTCAATCTCGGTATAAACTGGGGTGAACTGATGAAGTAACCAGAGGGCGCATCATAAAAATCTGCTACCTCCATTTTGATTGTATCGACCCGAAACAAAGAAGAAGGGCGATTTAATGCTTCTTCTCGTTGCATTAATTCTTTTAGTGGTACAGCCCGATAGGGATAGTCTTCGTACAAGTTGTAAATAAATTCAGTCAGCAATTCTGGCCAAAAACCGAGAGATTGCCAATAAACATTATCAATCCGCTTTGGAGGCAATCCAGAGGCCAGTTTTTCCTGGCAAGCGTAGAACCCTATACCCCAATGACGGCGAGTATCGTAAATTACTTTAGCATCTTGAATCTGACCTGTCTCGCCGTCTATTTGATAGCGACCCAGACGACCTACATCCATTTGCCCATTAGCCAGCATTCCTCCCAACCACAGAGGCGCAGATTTGGGAGCGTCGAATTTTGAGATGTCATACTTGTGAACCCATTCGGCAATATCTGTGGCGCAGAGATGGGCTGCGTGTAAAGTGATTTGACCGTCGGGGTTTTCGTAATCGGTCAAAAAATGCACTGTTTCTAAGGGAATTACAGCTGGGCGGACTACCACAGTAGTCACATCTGCTTTCAGGTCAGCCCGACGCACAATGTAAATGGGGGAATTGGGCTGCTGCGATCGCGTCAGTAATCGCCGCAGGAGGCGCTCAGTTTCCAAACTATCGGGAATAGGATTATTGAGGATTTGTTCTGGGCCAATCTTCAGGGAAGTGTCCATCAGCACTACGTAATCTTTGGTAACTGCCAACTGATGCATACTTTGTTCAATTCGCACTGGGGAACCATCCGGCAGCATCAACTGCCAGCGCTGGAGTTTTCCGACACCATCCCACTGCAACAGATAAACAAAATCTGGCATAGCAGTTCCCAACAAATTCTCAATCCAGCCAATCAATTGTTGCCAGACACCTTGAGAAAACTTCGAGAACATTCCCAAAGGAATCCGCAAAGGATTGTTGTCTAAAAGTTGAGCGATCGCACTTAGCAGTTGCTCGAATTCCTGGGGCAGTTGTTCGAGGTCATAAATGAAACGCGCACTTTCAAGAAAATTACTCAGCGATCGCCCATAGTTAACTAAGAAAACTTCGTTAGTATAACCATCAAAGGTTGGGTGAGACGTACTCAACACAGGGGGGAAAGGATAGGAAAAAGGTAGAAACGGTTTCCACTCAGTGTTAGCACCCACCGGGGTAACAACTTCTAGACTGCTGGTATCAATTTCGTAAGGACGACCAGCGTCATAAGTAATCATTAATCGCTCTTGGCTGTCTTTAGCTGTATTAAAGGCGAGAAAGGCAATATCTACCTCATCTCGCAAGCCCAAGGAAGGGGAGAAGCGCAACAACCCATGATCGCGAAATTGATAAGAGCGATAAGCAAGATTTTTAAAAGTTGCTTGATCTGCATAATAGCAAGGTGTACGTGCCAGTTTCGTCTTGGCAGTAACCTGTCCGTCTTGCCAGTCTAAGCGGTAAATCATCCCATCACCGTTAAAAATGTGGGTTGCATTTGGATTGGGTAAACCCCCAGAAGCAACACTACCTACAGGAGCAATAATGAACATGTGCCCAGATAAATCTGTCGGTATATGCCCATAGATCGTATTCAGCGGTAAATTCGATAGTTCCTGACGGCTGGCAGTTATTGCTGCCTCTGGAAATCGGGGTTCGGAAATTTTAGGATTCATTAATTGATACCCTGGAATTGCACTCTGATTTGGTGTTTTGCTTTTAGGTATAACATTAGGTTTTAATTTAAAAATTGAGTTTTTGCCCTCAAATGTCCAAACATCAGCTTTTTCAGGATTTTTGAATCCAACTATGAAGAGTGCTGAGTTGAAAGACTGTCTATAACGGGCTACCGTGTATACATAAGTTTGAAATAGCTGATAAATCATGGTTTTACCCCACCCTAACCCTCCCCTTGCAAAGGGGAGGGAACTAGATTTCCGGTCTCCCCCATCAAAGTTGGGTCTGTGTTGTACTGCAAGCGAACTTGCAAAGGGGAGGGAACTAGATTTCCGGTCTCCCCCCAATGCATCGGGGGGATTAAGGGGGGTAATTAATTACTGAGTACTTCTTCATTTAGTCAGCAATCAGTATGGTAAATCCCTTAAAATTTAACTGCCTCAGTAAAAATTGATGCTATTTCTTTTCCCGGATGACAGCGCCCAAGATATATCTGCGCGACTTGATCCCACGGGTTTTGCTGCAAGCAATCTTGAAAATACTTGGCTGCTGCGGCAAATTCTTGTTGTTCGTAACACGCTAATGCTGACGCAAATACTTCTAAAGTCGCTGTTTTACCTGCACTCACTTTTGGGGGATCGGCTGCAAACACTTCATGAACAGTCACAGCATTCGTTTTACCCTTCACCTTTACCTGACCAACTACACGAATGCCATAGCGATCGCGATTTTGTAAGCGCTCAAAAGTTTGGTCGGTAATTAAGAGTGGGGCGTTGAATGTTTTGGTTAATCCTTCGATTCGCGCTGCTAGATTAACCGCATCACTAATCACTGTGCTATCCATGCGATTCAACCCGCCGACTGTCCCCAAAATTAGCGAACCAGTATTAATCCCAATGCCAATTTGAATTGGTGAGTAGCCCTTGGTTTGACGTTTTTCGTTGTAGGTTGTTAATGTCTGCAACATGGCAATTCCCGCTTGTACGGCATCATCGGCATCTCCTGCAAACAAGGCCATGATGGCATCACCAATATATTTGTCGATAAAGCCATTGTTTTCCAGAATGATTGGCTCCATGCGACTGAGATAGGAGTTAATAAATCGGAAATTTTCGGCGGGAGTCATACTTTCGGAAAGGGTGGTGAAGGCGCGAATGTCGGTAAATAAGACTGACATTTCCCGCTGCACCTGATCGCCTAATTGCACATCTATAATGCTTTGCTTATTGAGAAATTGCAGAAATTGACGCGGGACAAAGCGCTCATAAGCTTTGTTGAGTGCAGCTAAATCCGTATACAAACGGGCATTTTCAATAGAAATAGCTGCTTGTGCTGAAAGTAAGTTGAGCAACTCCAAACGATCTGGGGTAAATGCTCCTGTTGTCAAGTTATTTTCTAAATAGACAATTCCTGCTAACTTTCCTTGGTTAATTAAGGGAGTACACAGAATCGATCGCGGTTGGTATTGGCGAATGTAGGGATCTTTGATGAATTCCCCAATCCCAACTGCTTCGTGGATGGCATCGTTTAGAACTACATTAGTTTTAGTGCGAATCACATAGTTAACGATCGCAGTCGAGAGAATTTGGTTATTTTCAATACTGAGTGATTCCAATACCTGAATAGTATTCTCACCAACGGTTCCCTGAGCTTCAATTAGAAATTTACCTTTGGTTGACAACAACAAAAATCCTCGTTGCGCCCCGGCGTTTTCCATTAAAATCCGCATTAAATTAGATAAAAGTTTATCTAGCTGAATTTCTTCGGAAAGGGTTTGAGATGCTTTGATGACTGTCACCAAATCCAATGATTCTGAGCGACTGGTACTTGTGAGGCCAGTCGGGTTAGAAGTAGTGGTTGATAAAGTTGAGTTAACAGCTTTTTCTAGAATGCGCGTTAAAAGTTGGGGATACTTGGCTTCTAAATCTTTTACCTTAGCGATCGCTCCCCACTGCAAATAAAGATAGCGGGCTTCTTGCAGATAAACTTGGGCAATCTTGGATTTGTTCTGGGCTAGATAAAATTTCGCAGTCAATTCATTGGCGAGAGCCGCTTCATTCAAATACTGGTTTTCTTGGGCTAAGGCAATGGCGCGATCGTAATAGGCGATCGCCTGACTAGATTCTCCATGCACCCGATGCCATTCTGCTTCTACTAGCGCTAATTTATGGGTATAGTTGACAGGAGAAAATTTCGCCCAGACTTGCAATTTTTTCTGGTTTGCTGCTACTCGCTGGAGTAACTTTTGACGTTCTGCCGCACTGACAACAGAAGCTAAAGCTAGTCGTCCTAATGAGTCATAAAAGTGGAACCATCCCACAATATATAAAGCCACAACTGCATCTAAATAAGGAATTGCTAAATCAGCATTTTTGACGGCTGTAGCATAATCTTCAAACCAATAATTCAGTGTTAGGTGATTAGTATAAATATAAAAAATAGCTGTGCGATAGTTACTCTCGATATGCTGGGCTAACATAGCCGTTGCATCATAAAATTCCCCCACCAACTGACAGGGATTAGTATTTTTGCCCTGTAAATTAGCAACTGCTTGGCGATAAAGTTGAATGAGAATAAATATCGGTTTTTTCTTAAACTGCTGAATTGCTTCTCCGTAAATAGCTAAATATTTATCTAATTCAGCCAGATTTTGACCAGAAAAATAGGAATGCATAGAGGATGTATTGGCACAAAATGCAGCGTATTCGGTATCACCCGTATCACGCCCAATTTGAAATGCGGCTTGCAGTGAAGGAATAGTATTTTGGAGTGGTTCTTGCCAGTGGCGGACAAAGGAATTAACTACAAATAAAGTTCTCGCTTGCAAGTGCTTGGCATTGAAGCGGTCTAGCACTTTCAAGGCTAATTCACCAAATTTATATCCCCCTTGCAGATCCCCAACAACGCCACAGAGAATCAAACCATAGGTAGCGTAGGCAAAGGCTGATTCCGCCGCATTGCCATATTTAGCGGATATTTCTACCTGTTTAAAGACCGTTAAAGGAAAAACATTCGGGGCTGCAAGGTAGGTCGCGGAGGCGATACTAGCAAGGATGCGAATTGCCGCTAATTTTGTGGGATGGGTGAGTTTTGGCAAGTCAACTAAGGTGTGTACCTGCTTACCTACCAAAGCAAATTTAGTTTTTAACAATCCCAGCATAATTTGCGGTTGACCGGGGTTGCTAGCTAAGGGAATGCCCAGTAGTTGCAGAACTTGCAGACCGAGTTGAGAAGCTGCTAAGAGTTGATCGCGAGCGATCGCAGCTTGGATTTTGATGGCATAAACTTGCACCTGATCGACTGTGCTGCGGGTCTTTTGCAGTACTTCATCTGTGAGTGCATCCATGCGTTCAAAGTTCCCACCCAGATAAGCAGCTTCGGCGGCGGCGGTGTGCAATGCCAAAGCTAGCTGATACTGCTGCCGCCAACAACTAGCTGCTAGGCTGTTAATCCCCATTGTCAGATAATCTAAAGCTGGCTGATAGGCTGCTGAGGCTTTGGCTTTGTTACCTGCTGTTAAATTCAACTGAGCTAGTTTTTGCCGCTGTTGAGGGTCTGTAATTAGGTTGATGCCGAAATTCAGTTGGTTAACAATGTCAAAAATTCTTTCTTCTTGCTTTTGGGGAGTAATGCCTTGTAATAATAGTTGCCCAATCTGCAAGTGTACTGCCTGTTTTTGATCGGTAGAAATCAGTGAATAGGCTGCTTGCTGGACGCGATCGTGCAGGAATTTGTAGACTACATCCAAATTTGTCAACGCTGTTACTTCTAGGTCGGCAACTTGCAAGAGTTGGTAGTCATTACCTTGGGGTAGAATTAGCCCTGTTTGCACAGCTTCCCAGAGTTGGGCGGCTACATCTGCAAGGGATTTTGAGCTAGCGATCGCTAAAGTATGCAAATCAAAGGAATTGCCAATACAAGCTGCTAATTTTAAAGCTTCCTGGGTAGCTACTGGCAGCTTTTGAATTTTCAGCGCCATCAACTCAACTACGTTATCAGTAATCTGGGCCGCTTGGATTTTTTCCAGTTGCCACTGCCATTTTCGCTGAGTGAAATTAAACTGGAGTAATTCTTCTGCATACAGCGACTTCAGAAACTCATTCATGAAGAAGGGATTGCCGTTAGTCTTCTGCTGAAGCAGTTCTGCTAAAGGAGTAACATCTGCTAAATCGGCATTGTTGAGGGTATCGCTGAGAAGTTGTTGAATTTCAGGTAATGCTAAGGGTGTTAAGGTGAGTTCGTGAATAGCCACCCCTGCTTGTTCTAAAGATGCGATCGTTGTTCGCAGGGGATGGGTTTTATCTACTTCATTATCACGATAAGCACCAATCAGCAACAGATATTGACTGTCCGCCTGACTCATTAACAACTGAATCAGATGGAGTGATGCACTATCCGCCCATTGCAGGTCATCCAAGAACATCACTAAAGGATGTTCCTTTTGGGTAAAGACCTTAATAAAGTTTTGCAAGACTAAATTAAACCGACTTTGCGCTTCCTTGGGCGATAGTTCTATAACGGGTGGCTGCTGACCAATAATCAGTTCCACCTCTGCAATCACTTCGATAATCACCTGACCATTGACACCAAGAGCATCTAATAATTTTTTGCGCCAAGTAGTAATTTCGGCTTCACTTGTAGTTAACAGTTGGCGAATTAAAGCTTGAAAGGCTTGAATTAAAGAACTGTAGGGAATGTTGCGTTGGAACTGGTCAAACTTCCCGGAAATAAAATATCCCCGTTGCTGAGTAATCGGTTTATAAATTTCTTGAACCAAGGCTGATTTGCCAATCCCAGAATAACCTGCAATCAGCATTACTTCACTCTGACCGTGACTAGCTCGCTCAAAAGCTGCCAGCAAATTTGCCACTTCCGCTTCTCGCCCGTACAATTTTTGAGGAATTTGAAATCTACCGGAGCGATCGTGCTGTCCTAGTTCAAATAAGGGAATTTGCCTTGTAGTGTGCAACATTTCCAGGCATTGCTCTAAATCTGCCTGCAATCCAAAAGCACTTTGATAACGCGCTTCGGCGGTCTTTTCCAGCAACTTCATTACAATTTGCGAAAGCACTGGCGGAATTTGGGGATTGATTCGATCAGGCGGAATCGGTTGTTTCGCAATATGACTGTGAACCAGTTCTACAGGATCGTCGCTAATAAAAGGTAAATGCTGAGTTAATAGTTCGTAAAAAGTGACTCCCAAAGAGTAAAAATCGGTGCGATAATCAATCGAGCGATTCATCCGTCCTGTTTGTTCGGGAGAAATATAAGCGAGAGTCCCTTCTAAAACATTCAGGTTTCGCAACGTGGGATTTTCCCGCGACAGCAAAGTAGCAATGCCAAAGTCAATTATTTTCGTTTGTTGAGTCGTGGGATTGAGAAGAATATTGGCAGGATTAATGTCTTTATGAATAATCTGTTGCTGATGAATTTCTTCTAAAGCTGCTGCTACTTGCATAGCCAATTGCAAAAAATCCTCTAGCGGTAGAGGCGATTGATTGAGTAACTCACGCAGAGGTTGTCCACCAAAATCCTCTAAAACTAAGACTAAGGTGTTTTGATACTTTTTCAAATCGTAGGCTTGGATAATTCCCGGCGCTTGAGCGCGGCGCGTGAGATCGTATTCAAGTTTAAACCGAGCGATCGCTTCTGGGGATGGGTATTCTTGCCACAGAACTTTCAGTACTACTGGTTGTCGATCTAACTCTCGATATCCCCGATAAACCTGAGAATTAGGGCTTGTGTGCAGTTCTGTCAGGACTTTATACCCTTCCAGTGCGATCATAAATTACTCAAGCGTTTGCTGTATTGTTAGGGCCTATTCAGTATAAATTACTCACCTTGCAAGTGAACAGAGATTAGCCGAATGCTACAGTTTACAAACTATGAGTAGATTGGAAGCGATCGCTTAATGCATATAAATTTATTTGTTATGTGATGTTGCGTAGAGAGCTACGGTGTACACATAAGTCAAATTACCCCCCTTAATCCCCCCGATGCATTGGGGGGAAACTGTTCCCTCCCCTTGGCAAGGGGAGGGTTAGGGTGGGGTAATCTTCCGCAATTGACAAACCGTTTGTGCAATCATTGCGATCGCACCTTCCAACTCTTGATAAACCTGTTGATTTGTAAACCTCAAAAAACAAGTCCCTTTAGATTCAAGAAAACATTGTCGTTCATAATCATAAACCTGCGCTCCTTCTTGAAAATGGCTATTACCATCAATTTCTATAGCAAGTTTTAATTCAGGACAATAAAAATCCACAACAAATACATCAATACTGTACTGTCTACGAAATTTGCAACCATCAATTTGCCGATTTTTCAACCTTTCCCACACAATCTTTTCAGCAGATGGCATATTATTACGGAGCGATCGTCTTTTTTCTCTCTCCGAGGTTTTGTTATAAAGCTCTGTCATAACATCTTGATTTTTGGTAATTCCAAATTACCCCCCTTAATCCCTCCTTGCAAAGAGGGGAAACTAGGAATACAATTCCCTCCTCTTAGCAAAGTTACGGTGTAGACACAAGTGAAATTACCCCCCTCAATCCCCCCTTGGAAAGGGGGGAAGCCGGAAAATCTAGTTCCCTCCCCTTTGCAAGGGGAGGGTTAGGGTGGGGTATTTTTAATGCTCTGTTAAATAACCACATATTACCGAGTAAAGATAAAAATCTTCTTCCCTCTAGCGGCTACCGTCTTCCCTGTAGCGACTTCCGTCTTCCCTGTAGTGACTTCCGCCTTCCCTGTAGTGACTTCCGCCTTCCCTGTAGCGACTTCCGTCTTCCCTATAGTAGCTTCCGCCTTCCCTATAGTAGCTTCCGTCTTCCCTGTAGTGGCTTCCGTCTTCCCTGTAGTGGCTTCCGCCTTCCCTGTAGTAGCTTCCGCCTTCCCTGTAGCGACTTCCGTTTTGATGTTATGAGAAACAGACTTATGTTACAGCATCTTTAGGTGTAACCTCTGTTACTAACATGGTTATTTTTTGGTCAGGTTGGGGAACTCTATAAATAGGGTTTAGTAATTGCCCAGCGCTAGATGTGGGCTGCTCTGAACCGTATTGTAACGATATTATGAGTTTTGAGGATCGGCTGATGGATAAATCAATTATTCAGTTGGTTGACGAGTTACCGACTGACAATATTACTGTCAAAGTTTTAAAGGCTCTTGATTATGTAGCACCAGGTGAATGGAGCAATTTGACGGGGTTTGACAATAATATCCGCGCCATTACTGGAGAAACCGATGCTAAGGTAATTCAGAAAATTCGCGATCGCGCTGTCACCTTATACGAAGATCCTCAACAAGGCTACCAGTTTGCAATCAAACTTTATCAAACAATTGATAAGGCAGACACAGCGATGGCAGCGGCGGCTTTAGCGAATAAAGTTAGTGAAAAAATTGGCTTTCTCTCCTTTTTAGGCAAAATTACTCCTAAAGCTGATGTCACTCAATCTATTGACTTAGTATTGAAAATCGCCGTCGAAATTATCGCCTTTTGTAAACTAAACGGTATTCCTCAACCTAATCCCCAAGAGTTTGCTAATTCCCTAACTAACAACTATCAAAATGCATCCCTAATGCGGATGGTAGCTTTAGTTTGTCTAGATGGAATTTTCCCCCTGGGCCCTGACTTTCTCAGCAAAATTCACGGAGTTATTAGTGGTACTGATTCTAGTGCAATAACTCAAAATCCAGTTTTCTTAGCCGTTAATAACTTTCTTCCAGGCAGTAATCCTTCTGATAAAGTTGGTTTTATCAATCAGAGTTTCAACTCCGTGCAAGGCTGGATGACTAATTTAGTATCCAAGACAGGCGTAACCCCGCAATCAATTTCTAGTCATTTGGGTAATTTTATTCAGATTGCTGATGATAATTTAGATTTAGTTGCAGCATTCTTAGATCAAACAACCAATTACTATGAGCATACAGGAATTCAAACTGTCGTTCGCAGTTTGATTTTGCAAGCATACACTCTAGTAAAAGAGGAAATCAAACAAGAGGAACAAAAGCCGATTCAAGATGTCTCATCTGCTGCTAAATCAGATAAATTAGATAAAACTCAGTATGAAGTCAGCAAAACAGTAGAAGTCTGGGATAATGATGACGAGGATTGGTATCAAGGAACTATTGAGAAAATCGAAGATGACCAGTTCTTTGTTCATTACCTTGGTTACGGTTCATCTTATGACGAGTGGGTAGGCGAAGATGACATTCGGACTCGCGATCTTCGCTCCACTGATGAAAATGGATATGCAGTAGGTCAAAAAGTAAAATGTTGGGATGATGACCAAGAGGCTTGGTATTCCGCAACGATTGAGAAAGTCCAAGGTCAGCAATACTTTCTTCACTACATTGGTTATGATTCATCTTATGACGAGTGGGTTGATAGCGATGAGATTTCCTAACTGTTGAATTAGCACAGGGTTGACGAAAATTGCAACCCGCAGATTCCCGACTTTTCAAAAAAGTCGGGGATCTTGTTTTCACGAATAGATTCAGGATTGCTCTAGTACTTTTAAAAATTTATAATTGACAGTTCGGTAATCAATTACGAATTATCTTGATACTTGCGCTACGATATCCCCTATTGCTTTCGTGCAATGTACGTGAGGAGTAGTACAGGTCAAACAGATGATACAAGAATTCAATACACAAGGCGCAGAAAATCTGGTGGCGATCGCTAACCAATTCACCCAACTGGGAAAGGTTACTGATGTTCAAGCTTTGGGCAGTGGTAATATCAATGACACCTTTTTAGCAACTCTAGATTCCTCAAAAGAGCAACATTTTGTCTTGCAACGCATCAACACGCAAGTGTTTCGTCAGCCAGAACTGATTATGCAGAATATGTGTACCTTCACTGAACACGTTCAAAAAAGGTTGCAGGATATACCCCTTAATCGTCGCTGGGAAGTACCACGCGTACTGTTGACCAAAAACGCTCAAGACCACTGGAAGGATGCAGATGGCTCCTTTTGGCGGGCAATCAGCTTTATTGAAGGCTCCCAGTCTTTTGATAGTATGCGCGATCGCTCATACGCCAAAGAAATCGGTTATGCCTTGGGGATGTTTCACAATTTGATCAGCGATTTGCCAGCAGAAAAACTTGCTGACACCCTCAAAGGCTTCCATATTACACCGTTCTATCTCCAGCATTACGATGAAGTTTTGGCGAAAACTAGTGTGCGTCAATCTTCGGAAGTTAATTATTGCTTACAGTTTGTTAGCGATCGCCAAACCTTTGCACATATCCTAGAAAATGCCAAAGCTGAAGGCAAGTTACCTCTACGTCTGATGCACGGCGATCCCAAAATCAATAACGTGATGTTTGACATTGTTACCCAGCAAGCCGTCAGCGTCATCGACCTCGATACCGTGAAACCCGGTCTGGTACATTACGATATTGGTGATTGCCTGCGATCGGGTTGCAATCCTGCTGGTGAAGAAACCGAGAATTGGGAAAGTATTTATTTCGATACCGATCTGTGTCAAGAAATCCTCCGGGGTTATCTTGCTGTGGCTAAGACATTTCTGACCGAGAATGATTATGCATACATCTATGATGCCATCCGTTTAATTACTTTTGAACTAGGACTGAGATTTTTTGCTGATTATTTAGCAGGGAATGTCTACTTCAAAGTTAAGCACCCAGAACATAATCTTGCCAGAGCGATCGTCCAGTTTAAGCTGACTGAAAGTATTGAATCTCAAGAAACGCAGATTCGCAAAATTATCCAAGATATGAAATGAACAACCAGACATTTTCCCTCCAACCCTTCCCTTCTACTGAGTCTTTTTCTAATTTGAAAATTACAGGTAATATCTCTCGAAATGCTAATCAACTTACTATCTGCTACAACCTTGGAGGTGATTTAAAGGAAATTGCAATTGTTCCACCATCAAATGCACCATCACGCAAGTACGAATTATGGGAAGACACTTGTTTTGAGTTCTTCCTTGGCATCAAAGATTCTCTACGATATTGGGAATTTAACCTCTCCCCCGCCGGACACTGGAATGTCTATCGCTTTGATGGCTATCGTCAAGGAATGCAAGAGGAAACAGCTTTTGAAAAGCTACCATTTAATGTTCACAATCAAGCCGACGGTTTAGCACTTGCATTAGATGTCGATTTGGATAAAATCGTCTCGGCAGAACAAGCTATTGAAATTGGCATTACTACTGTTATCAAAAATATAGATGGTAATGTGAGTTACTGGGCTTTAACTCATAGAGGTGAGGAGGCTGACTTTCATCTGCGGAATAGTTTTATTGTTAAGTTGTAAAATTAAGATGAACAACTATTTCGTAGAAAGAATAAAGTGATTTACTTCTTTCGTTTGATAGAGTTAATTAAAAGATAAGTAAGGTATATAAATAAAGAGCAAATTACCAAATTTTAGCTTATGCGAAAAAAATATAGCAGTATTCAGGCTATAAGATATAGTAAAACAAAACAATTACAACTGATTTCCAAACAAAATCAACCAACAGATAGATTCATTTTGCCGAAATTTATTGAAGTTTTAGCTGCAATTACTAAAGAAATTGTCTCTGAGCAAGACAGGATGCTGCTGGCAGGAGTGCAGACAGAAGATGTATCTGTGCAATTGTTTGAGGATGCGGTTTCTGGGAGGGCTAAATGAACTCACAAAATAACTTTCAATACTTTCAAGGAAGTTCTCTTTCCGATCTATTTGCTCAAGACATCACAGATGCATCTTATGGATTTATCCTAAATTACCCTGCAACAGCCAGTTGGGCTGCTTATCCCAACCTGGAAAAATATTTTATTCAAGATGGCAGTAGTGAAGCCACCAAAACCTCCTTTGACAAGATTTGCCAAAAGGAACCTTGGAAAATTTTAGCTGTGTTAGGCGATCGCATTCCAGGAATTGCGATTAATCCGCCGCCAAAGTCGCTGCTTGCATACTGGCAAGAGCATTTTGGCTTCAGCTACTCCCATAGGTTGATAATGGATCGCTTAACTTATCTGGACGATCTCAGCCACAGCGATGGCTGCGCCAACGCCAAGGGCGAACGCTTTGATAAACTTATTACTCTATTTCCCTTCGATCGCCTCAAAAAAGAAAAACACGCTGTTGATTCAGACACTCATTACCGTTTACTCAGCAAAGTAACCCTAGCCGAACTGGGGGTGCAATGTCCAAAATACGATAGTTACGATTTGCACACCTGTAATTTAGAAGACATTAACTTACCACAATTTCCCTACTTAATTAAAACGTCCCACGGACTCTCAGGGGAAGGCACTTATATCATCAAAAGCCTCAACGATCTGAACTACTGCTTGGAAGAAATCAGGAAATATCTCAATATTAAGTTGCTCGATAGGATTATTGTCTCGGAGTTCGTTAAGAATGAAGTGCAGAATTACTGCGTACAGTTCTATGTCAACAAAATGGGAGAGATAACCCTCATCGGCACTACTAGGCAACTCGTCACTCCAGAAGGTAATTATTTAGGGGGACTGATTGACTACCGCAACACTGACATGAGCAAGTTCTTTGAGATGATTACCGCCATTGGTCAGTATGCTCACAAACAGGGTTATTTCGGCGTGATTGGGTTCGATGTGCTGGAAGATCGAGACGGACAATTTTATGCGATCGATGCCAATTTCCGAGTTAATGGATCGACTCCATTGTGCTTGCAGCGTCACACCCTACTGGGACTGGGAAAGGAAGTTGCTAAATATTCTAGTAGCTACCGCATGGAAGGAACATTAGATTCAATTTTAGTCACCTTAAAATCAGAACTAGATCGCAAGGACTTAATCCTTCTGTCCGCTTTAGAGAGGGTCAAATACGGAAAAATCTACACCGAAATTTATGCGATCGTGACTGGAGAAACTATCCAGGAAATGCAGCAGATCGAGCAGAAGTTACAGAATAAGGGATTACAATGGCTCCCTTAAACAGATTTAATCAAATAAAGTCGAATTACCCCCCTTAATCCCCCCTTGTAAAGGGGGGAAACCGGAAAATCTACTAGTTCCCTCCCCTTTGCAAGGGGAGGTTAGGGTGGGGTAAACAAATATTTGATACACTACTACAGACTTTTCAAACATCCTCTGAAGTAAGTAAAAGGCGACAGATGAGATTTTGTGAGATTTGTTGACTAAGTTCCTGATGTTTATTAGTCGAAAGTCTTAAAAGTCTAGAAAATGCTTACATCTACTTCCTGTGGCGCTTTCAGATTCCCCAATAGACAGAGAAATGTAACCGTAATAATAATTAACATATATGTATAGGAGAGTTATTAAGAAATATTTTTAATAACAACTGATACTAATGAAGCGACTGAATTACCTACTGAAGCTAAAGTCTCTAACGTTGTCGAAGCCAATTCCTAATTCCTAATTTATTTTAAAGAGTAACACTTATGCAATTAAAGCCAATCAATCAGCAGGTCGTTTCGGTCGTTGGAGCCTCCAGCGGTATCGGACGTGTCACAGCTCTTGAGTTTGCTAGACGCGGCGCAAAAGTCGTAGTCTCAGCTCGGAGTGAGTCGAAGCTAAAGTCTTTAGTGGAGGAGATTCGCGGCTTTGGCGGCGAGGCAACTTTTTACGTAGCTGATGTAGAAGTATTTGAGCAAGTTAAAGCGATCGTAGATAAAACTGTGGAAGTGTACGGGCGACTCGATACATGGGTACATGTCTCTGCTATCGGCATCTTTGCCACTTTCGACAACATAACACCAGAAGAGTTTAAGCATGTCATTGATGTCGATCTCATGGGACAAGTGTATGGTGCAATGGCAGCCCTACCCCATCTGAAGCGTGAGGGAAGGGGGGCACTGATCCACGTCTCTTCAATGGAAGGTAAGCGATCGCTCCCCTACCAAAGTGCTTACTCAGCAGCCAAGCACGGAGTCGAGGGCTTTATCGAAGCCATGCGCCTTGAGTTGCTACATGAAAAATGGCCGATCAGCGTCACGAGTGTGAAACCAGCGGTGATCAACACTCCCTTTTGGAATAATGGTCTGACGAAATTAGGCGTAAAGCCTTCCGGGATACCACCTTACTACGATCCTAAACTTGTAGCTGATGCTATCCTCTACGTAGCCGAACATCCAACTCGTGACTTCTTGGTTGGAGATGTAGCTAAAATATTAGATGTAATACAGCGCATCTCACCATCATTAGTAGATTCACTGTTACTGCTCGTCGGCTTCGATTTACTACGTTCTTCTGAGGCGAAGTCTGAAGATGCACCAAATAATTTTTACCAATCTGTTCCTGAAGACGATAGAGTTAAGGGTGATTTTAGTAACTTAGTTATACCTAGCGTTTCCGACTGGCTAGATAAAAATCCGCTTTTACAATGGGGTGCGATCGCTGGTACAGCAGCATTAGCGTTGCTAGCAGCTCAAGTATTCAAAGATTGAGGATAAATAAACTTTTCGGAAAATTTGCAATCTAGTTTTTACAAGGATTTGAGATAAATCCTTGTAGACTTTTTAGCCACATGGTGATGAGATTTTGAGATAATTACTAATAATGCCATTTGGTAGTTATAAAAATATTTTTAACTATTCATACTTTGCACAACCATAAATTTCTTGATTAATTGAGTAAATCTCAGCAGTCAAATTGTCCGATCCAGGAGCATTCCAGCCAATGACAGACTATCAACGCACCTTACCGCCTCTGTGGATAGGTTCGGCGATCGCCTTTTATGCCTTTATTGCCATTGGTATAGCTGAAGCAGGATTAGGAGTGCTTCTGCCCTCCATTCTCTCTACCTATAACCTGACTCCAGCAACCGTCACCCTGCTGTTTCTCAGTCAAATTAGCGGCTACATTCTGGCAGCATTCACCAGCAGTCTGGTGAGTAGCCGGCTGGGGTTAGCGCGAATGCTGTTGATTGCTGCGGCTGCGCTGACGATGGCACTAACGATCTATGCCATCTCACCCTCCTGGTTTCTCATGGTTGCGGCTGGATCGGCGTTGGGATTGGGCATTGGGTTGATTGATGCAGGCATCAACACTTACATTGTGCAAGATTCCCGCAGTGCCAGTTTGATTGGTTTGCTCCATGCTTTCTATGGTATTGGCGCTCTTTCAGGCCCCGCGATCGCTACTACTTTGTTAGCAGTTGGCATGAACTGGCGACAGGTTTATGGGGTATTAGCCGGGATTGTCAGCCTATTAATTGTGAGCGTGCTGGGCGTAATCATCTTCAACTACACACCAATGACAGTAAGGGTATTGCCCTCAAAAACAACTGCGTTAGAAAATCTGGGTAGAGCGCTGCAAACTCCGATAGTACTGCTAACTGGGTTACTTTTGCTGGTTTATGTTGGTACTGAAGCCTGCATTGGTAACTGGGCATACACTGTGCAGTCTGTAGCTCGTCACACTCCCACGCTGATAGCTGGTTACAGCGTTAGTGCCTACTGGGTGGGATTAACATTGGGACGTTTCATCTTAGGTTATTTCTTGCAATGGCTTGGGGCAGTCCGCACAATCAGTATGTCGCTCAGTCTTGTAATGATTGGATTGCTGGCTTGGTGGCAACTGCCAGATCAATGGATTAGCTTGCCGTTGATTGGCTTTGGGTTGGCAGCCATCTTTCCTGCAACCATTTGGTTAATCCCTCAACGATTGCCAGACCCCCATGTTCCTGCGGCTGTTAGCATTGCCACTAGTGCTGCCAGTTTGGGAGCAGCGATTATACCCACTGGAGCAGGCTGGATTGCAAGTTGGACAAGTTTAGAAATCATCCCAATGTTGATGCTGCCATTGGCGCTGTTAATGGTGGGCTTACATTGCTGGCTGATACAACATTCGGTAAGAGTCAAGTAAGTTTTCGCACTGAATGGCACGAAGAAAAGCTCAAACACTTATAGTTAAACAGTTTACAATTTCTTGCGTAATTCATGCTGGGGTTTTGTCATTAAGGGGTAAGCTTTTGGGCGGCGTTTTTGAACTCCTGCTTCACTTCTGCCAGGGCGATCGGTAGGGCGGCAGATCAAGCATTCAAAAAGGAAAGATAAATAGACCTGTCCGAAAATTTGCAATCAAGTTTTTACAAGGGTTTGAGAGAAATACTTATAGATATTTTGGCAATTATTTTAAAAGAGTTCATCTAGCCAGTGCTTCACACGAATTTTGGCCGTCTGGGGCTAATTACGCTCTTTTAAAAGAGTAAAATAACAATAGTATTTTAAAATACTTTATTTCTCATAATCTCAGTAGATTTCTATTAAATGTCATAGCAAAAATCTTGTAGAGCAGTAACTGATTGTGGTAATCCCTGCCTTAAAAGCGATTCTAAGTATTCTTCAGATGTTTGAGGCGGATTCTTAAGACTACTTCTATGCCTCTTTACCACTTTGCAAATTTCTGTTGGGTTAAGGTCAATCAGATGCACAATGAAGTCATCTGGATGCTGGGACTCAATACCATATAGTGAAAGAGCTTGAGCAGGAAAATCTTTAAGGTCAAAAGTGACTATAATACTTGCATTACAACGAATCGCTGCGGCGAGGACATGGCGATCATCTGGATCTGGAAGTTGTAAACCTGCGATCAGTGCCTCATAACCTGTAACGAGACAATCTCGGACATGGCTATTCATCAGATTTTTAGTTCTGGTAAGCTTCTCAAGCGTGAGATCAGGACGATTCTTTAAAAGGTTTCTAATCCATTCTGAGTGAATTGCATCCGTCCACCGTGCCCTAAATAGGTCAGTGACTGCAAGCCGCATAAGAAAATCTCTCAATGGTGCTGGATATAAGACACATGCATCATAAATAGCTGTAAAATTAGACACTATAATTGCTCTATTAGTTTGAAATTATTACCCTTAACAGTGGTAACAAATTTTTTTTATAAATGTCCTTTATACTAAGTAAATTTTTGATCTTAACTTATAGTTTCAATGGCATTAAAGTTAAAACTAAGTCAGTTGCTTACTAGAGGGCTTCCTGACTTAGTTTACTTGATTGTTAGATGTACTTTTATTCCTAGAGTTGCCTTTAGCAGAGCATCTGGCTAATCATGCGAAACTGTTATGTATCAGGATTCTTATTCGTACCCCATATTTAGTTCTTGAGCTTGAGCAGTAAGCTCATCAAGAGCTTGCATTCGTAAAGTATCAATTTGATTTTTGTAACTGAGTAGATCCTGATAACGCACCCGTCGTCGCGTTCCTACTTTACGGTATGGCATCTCTCCAGATTCCAATAACCCTACCAAATAAGGACGAGAAACATTTAAAATATCAGCTGCTTCTTGTGTCGTCAGTTCTGCGTGTACGGGTATAAGAGTAACAGCATTACCTTTAGCCATTTGCGTCAGGATGTCAACAAGCAGATGAAAAGCAGCTGCTGGTATGGTAACTGTTTCACTTATAGCGTTATCTTGCACAACTTTGATAGTGCGGTATGCATCATTATCCCGTACATAGGATGCCAAAGTTTGACTACTTTTTTTAGCTAGCGTAGCATCTTCTTCCGTAGGTACAGCAGTCCTACTAGATTGGTATGTACTGAGTGTCATAGATATCAGCCTCTCTCTGTCTAATATCGAATTGCACTCCACTTATCCATACGAAAATATGGATTGCAATTTCATTATACCACCATATAATAACTCTTATTCAAAATGAACGCAATGTACGAAATGAGCGAAACAAACTTTTACAGTAAGTATCCCACCAAAAGTCCTCCAACTGGGGTTGGAGGACTTTTGGTGAAAGAAAAATCAATTTTTATCTTCTAATCCAGCAATAGAACAGTAAAAAGTCATTTTTCACTGGCTTGTGGCAGTAGCAACAGGCTTGGGATCGGTGCAGATACTGTAGGTGATGTGCGCTCAGGCGATCGCTACATCTAAAACGTGACGATTTTACACAAAGTTATACTTAGTGAGACAATTCAGCTTTCAGATGGTCAGCCAATCGAATTGCCAAGGCAACAATAGTGAGCGTAGGATTAGCATAGCCTCCTGTAGGGAAAACAGAGCTACCTGCCATAAATAAATTAGAGATGCCGTGAACTTGACAATTTGCATCGACTACTCCTTGTTTTGGGTCGTGATGCATACGCGTTGTACCCATATTGTGATGGGTACTAAGAGAAGCAACTGGACGATCGCCATCTAATTCAATCTGCAACTCACCCAGTCCGGCACTAGCAAATTCTTGTGCAAATACTAACTGCGATCGCTTCACACTGCAAATATCTATTTCGCTCCAATGATTAGTTAATTTTGCTTGCGGACAACCCAGCTTATCTAGTTGATTACTGAGTGTTACCCGATTATCTGGATTTGGAGTTTGTTCAGTTTGGCTGAGAACCTCAAACTTTGTATATTTCTGTTCATTACCTTCATGGTCAGACCATCCTCCATGACTTAAATCAGGGAATAAATATTCCTTTTTGAGATTATACTTATACCAATCAGCTACTAAATCATCAATATTCGTAATCACATTTTGCAAATGCTGAAAAATATTTTTAGGTAACTGTCTTTGTCGAACTGAAGAGAACAAAATTTTTGCAGAAGCCTTTGCAGCCGATCTATACCTTTCATCTCTGGGATATAACAACGCGGTCATATTTAGTAATTTATCGCGGCGCATCACTTGTTCCGTCAGCGCAAACTTTCCCATGACTGTGACATTATTCACGCGGCGTAAATCATACAAAGCCATCGAATTAAAGATTTTGCGATTTTGCGGAACAAGCATACCACAACGAATAAATGGATGATCCATGAAGAATCTACCCACTAAATCATGTTGATTGCCTAATCCATTCTTTTGAATTCTGTTTGATAGTAATAATAAACGCGCGTTTTCAATCCCACCTGCGGCTAAAATAAATACTTTTGCAACAACCCAAAATTTCTTACCAGATAAACAAGCAACTTGCACACGTTTCACTGTTTGGGCTGCATCATCTGCTTCAATTTCTACCACATTGGCGTTGAGGAATGTAGTTATATTAGGAGATTGATTGATTTGATGGCGATATTCATTGGTGAAAATGTCGCGTGGGCCAAACTGAAACATACTAGTAGTAACTCGGTCACTTGTGAAATGTGTCCGAGGAGATTGAGCATTTTCCCAAGCCTCTGCCTCATAAGCAAAAGAACCGAGTTTACAGACTGCTTGAGCGCGCTCGTAAAATGGATTGAGGTGAGATTTACTAAAAGGCCAGCCACTGTATGGAACCCAATCTCGTTTTTCAAAATCTATTTCGTCTAACGGTACGTGCCTCAGACCAAGTTGATTTTTATTAATTTCAATATTCCAGACATTAGCCATTCCACCAAATTGACGATGACGCATATCTTGTAAAGGTGGAAAAGGATCTCCAACCGTTTCACCTTCACCAAGAGATGCAGTTTCTTGATTAAATTCTAAATCACCACTTTCTAGTAAGCACACTCGAAAGTCTTGCCCAATTAATTCTCGTGCAAGTGTAATTCCTGCTGGGCCAGCACCAACTATACAAACTTCCGTATTGATAATTTCATCTATTGGCAATTTGCGGCTATCAATCAACATTGATTTAGTTCCTTTTGCATAAATATTTTTTGTCTCACGCAGACGCGCAGAGAGTTTTATAATGATTTATCGCATTAATTACGAGGTGTAAATGCGTTTGTAGTCAGGACTTTAGTCTGAAAATATTTAAGAGGTTGTTTGAAAAGTCATAGTTGATGTATCAAATATTTTTTACCCCACCCTAACCCTCCCCTTATAAAGGGGAGCCACTGCGTTGGGCGGGCAACGCCCGACTTGAAGCATGTGGCGTGAGGGAACTGGATTTTCTAGTTTCCCCTCTTTACAAGGGGGGATTAAGGGGGGTGATTAAAATCACAGTCAAACACTTTTCAAATAAGCACTAAAGTCCTTATTACAAACCTATCAAAACTTTTGCGATAAAGGGCTAGGCATTACAGAGCGAATTGCATTAATAAAATTTTGGGCATAATTCTGCGTTGAAAAATCGAGAGCGCGTTCTCGTGCAGCTATTCCCGCACTTCGGGCAAATTCTTGCTCGTCAAGATAGCGGAGAATTGCGATCGCTAATTGCTCCGCATCGCCGTAAGGTGTTAATAGTCCATTCATGCCATCAGTGATAATCTCTGTCGGGCCGCCTGCACTACCAGCAATTACAGGTTTACCCAGCGCCATCGCCTCAATAATCACAATCCCAAACGGCTCATTATCCGATGCATGAACAAATACATCCATCGCCTGCACCCATTCCGGGATATTACGCTGTAGTCCAGCCATAATTACCTGCTCTTTCAAACCCAAAGCGGCGATTTCGGCTTTTAAGAAGTCCTCATAATCCGGTTCCAAATCGTGCTTACCGCCAACTACCAGACAATGGGCATCGGGATACTTCTGTAAAATTTTGGGCATTGCTTGCACCAATACGTGCATTCCCTTCCATCGTTGCAATCGTCCCACAATTCCAATCAACGGCCCGTGTAAAGGTAAGCCTAATTTTCGCCGTGCTTCTTCTGGAGTTGGTAAAGCATTCGGCTCAAATCGGTCTAATGCGACACCAGGATAAACCAAAGGTGTTGGTCTGTGGGGCCAAATCTCTGCCTGTGCTTGCTTGCCATCTTGCGAAAGAGTGATAATTGCCCGCGCTGGAATTAAAGTAGCAATTCGCACCAACCAAGTTTTATCACTAGGTACTTCTAGTTGATACCACACAGCAGGCAACCCTGCCAACATTGCCGCCAAACCTCCAGATATATGCGTAATCCACATCCAATTGACAATTATATCTGCACGTTCGCGGCGTGCGATCGCAGCTATCCGCAAAACAGCGCCAATAAAACGGTGTATTTGGCGTAAACGTCCACTTTCCACAACTCGTGCATCAATACCGAGAGACTTTACTTGTTCGACCATCGGGCCGTCTTCTAAAAATATCACCAGCCACTCAACACCAGCATTACGTCCCTGCTGTACCAAATCCCAAAGCATCATTTCACCACCGCCTCGTTGCTCGGCCAGTGGCATGACAATAATTACTTTCATAATCTATAAAAGTCCTATTTAAGTTGTAAGATTTATGAGATTCTCGATTTCTTAGAGAAGTTAGGAATATTGGATAGCATCTGAGGATTGCTATAGTACTTATGTCCTGCCATAGCCATAGCTAAAAATCCCCAAAGAATCATCCCTGATACACTCAACATCCCGCTACCGATAACTAACTGTGAAGCGGAGCTGATCCCAATGGCACGGGCAGCACTGACAAAACTATCGAAACGACCTTCACCATAGCTGCTAACAGTAATAATCAAAAAGATTAATCCACCCATATAAAATATGCCTCCAAACCACCCAAGGGTGAAAAACATATCTAAAATGCCGCTATCAATTACCACTACTTCAATTTGACCAGTTTTTTCGTTGACCTTCCAAATATTTCCTAAGCCGTTACCTAGAGCATTAGAAATGGCTAAACCGAGATTTCTATCGTAAGTTCCCGATCTATCTTTAAAGCTGCCATCTTCTTGAATATTAGAAAAAGTTTCAAAACGTGCTGCTACCACCCCAGCAATTGGTTCGATAGTTGTCAATGGCACAACACAAATAGCCATGACCATAATTATGGTAATTAAGCGCATTTGAATTCTGGCTTTGACTGAACCCATAATCATAATTATTCCAAATAACCAGCCTCCCCAATTAGTACGTGCTTGTGTTAATAGAAAAGATAAGTAACCAACAGCTGAAGCCGGAAAAATTAAGCTTCCTGAACTAGTAAATAATAATAGTAACCCAGCCTGCATAACAGAACCAAAGGGGCCGACTGAGTGTAATGTACTCCAGACGCGCATCCCGAAAGGTACAGGGTTTCCAGAACTCATGAATAATTTTGATTGTATGAGCCAGTACCTATCCCACTCAGGAGCTACCACAAATTGATATACGCCATAAGTTCCTAAAATCAACACACACCAGAGAAATGTTCGCTGAATGTTCTGGCGATAGCTGGGATAATCTCGCCAGTTGATAAATAAGTGAAAAGCGAAAATAACCGGACTGAGCCAATCCATCAATCCGCGTGCTACAGGGATAGGTGCGTTGTAAATTAGACCGATGAGAAAGCCATAGAAAACTCCGATAAAAGCCAAAACAAACGGCAAACCCCCTTGGCGAGAAGCGCGGGGAAAATGCCGCAAAAATGTTGCTATTGTTATAAACACCACTAAGTATGGTGCTATGAGCATTTGACGGCTAGCATCCCACCCTACCCGATAGTCAACTAAGCGAGTCGCTAAGGGTGTGAGAAACCAAATCCACCAGGTAAAGCCAATGTAGAGAATGGGATGCCGCAAGTATAAAAATAAGGCTACTACTAAAGCTGTCGCCGGGTAAATTAGGCGCAATCCGGCAGTAACACCACCAAAATAGCAAACTACAGTTAGTAATATAAAGCCTGCGATCGCCATCCAACCCTGTAGCGATCGCTCTTCGGGAGAATAGTTTTCTTGTAAAAAACTATTGAAAAGTATCTGCTTAGAATTCATTCAATTTTAGATGTACATATAAATAAATTTGGCAGCTTCCAATAAATTCAAATTTCCTTAATTTTGAATTTTGAATTTTGAATTTTGAATTCTTGATATCCCTGCCAACGTCCACGCCAAGATGCTAATAACTTTTTCCCCGCCAATTGCCCTTGGCTAGGTAAAAATCTCAGACATTGTACTAAGCCCAAACTATCGCATGTACCTACAAATACTGCCCAGAACAAAAATGCAATCCGGCGGATAAATGGTAAATGCTCTAGTAAAACTAAGGTTTCATTATGGACTAAGTTAATAAAGGCAATTTCATTAAAGTTATTTCGCTGGTCTTCGTCAAAACGTTGGGCTGGATAATGATCTACAGCAACGCTAGGATCGTAAATTATCTTCCAACCAGCCCGCTTTAATGCCAGGGTGAATGCCATTTCAAAGTGTACCTGCGCTCCAGTACCGCGCATCCGCTCGTCAAAGCGCAGTTGTCCAATCGCTTGGGTACGAAAACTCATGTTTACGCCCTTGAGAATATCGACTTCGCGGGGTTCTCCCACTCCCAGGTGATGGTTGCCAATAACTCGCCCAAACCATTGCAACTGTCCCACTACTGGGCGGGATTCGTCTTCTAATTTGCTGCCGTGGTATATCCAATCACGCCCTCCCAGTCCGCCGAGGCGACTATCACAGGTAAAGTAAGCCGCAATCCGCTCTAACCAATCGGGGTGGGGTGCGGCATCATCATCAGTAATCGAAACAATATCGCCCTCCACTGCTGCTAGTCCGGCGTTGAGAGCTGCTACTACCCCCTGTTGTGTCACTTTCACGGTATGCAGTGGCAAATTGTGCGCTGTGTATTGCGCAAGAAATTGCCAAGTTTCTGCATCCGTATCGCGGACAACCACTATCACCTGATCGACTGGTTTAGTTTGCTCCTGTAGCGCCAAAAGGCAGCGTGAGAGGTCTTGTGGACGGCGATAAGTCGGTATAAGAACGGTGTTCCGCATTCTTTATTAACTCCTCGAATAAATCCACATAAGTTTGTGCCATAGTAGTCCAGCTATGTTGTTCTGCCACAGAACGAGCAGCTTGACTCATTTGCTGCATAAGCATATCTACACTTACCAAGGACATCATCGCCACAGCCAAAGCTTCGATATCATTTGAGTCGGTTAAGACAATGCCACATTCTGGTGTCACCAACTCTGCACCCCCGGTAGCTGTGGCTGTAATTACTGGTAGTCCTGAAGAAAGTGCTTCTAACAATACGAGGCTACAAGCTTCATATCGGGAAGGAAAAATAAATAAATCTACTGACCGCATAATTTCGGGGATATCACGGCGAAATCCGACAAAATGCACGCGATCGCTTAACCCCAAGGATGCCGCTAGTTCTGGGAAGGGACTACCTTCGATATGACCTACCACCGCCAGATGTAAATCGGGAACTTTCACCAAGGCGTGTAATACTGTATCTAAATTCTTTCTGGGTGTGCGGATATCTCCAGCGAACAGGGCTAGGGTGACATTCTCTGGTAAACCTAATTTTTGGCGCTCACTTTCACCAGGAGTAAACTCTTCTAAGTCAACGCCATTGACAATTACCCGAATCCGAGAACGCGGTACACCAATGTTGACTAATTCTTGAGCTACCTTTTCGGATACAGCCACAACAACCTGCGCTTTTTGGAAAGCTTGTTTTTCCCAACGGGCATTAAAAGCCGTAAATAACCACTGGTAGAAACCATATAAATCGCGGCGGTTACGAGAAATATGGACAGGCGATCGCAACCATGAACTGTGGACAAAATGTACAGCATTCACATCAGCCGCGGCCAGATTAATTGCTCCATTGACTTTAACTAAATCAATGTCAGAGCGATGTTTACGTAACCAATCTGCACTTTTTTGGGCAAAGACGAAATTACGTAAAAATTCTGTAGGATAGCCTTTGACTGGAATTTTAATCCAATTGACTTGGCTATTTTCTTCTAGTTCTGGTGCAACTTCACTAGCTAATAATGTCAAGTGATAACCACGACGAATTGCTTCCTTAGCAACCTCATAGTTTACCCGCCCCTGACCATCACCTTTTTTGATTTTATGAGTAACAATACAAAGTTTCATACACTACTTCCTTAAGGATAAAATCCTTGAATCACCTCTCCCCTTGGGAAGGGCCTACGGTGTACACACAAGTCGAATTACCCCCCTTAATCCCCCCTTATAAAGGGGGGAAACAAGAGAATCTTGTTCCCTCCCCTTTACAAGGGGAGGGTTAGGGTGGGGTAAAATAAATTCCTCAACTCAGAGATATTGAGATATTATTTCGATATTCCTATTAACTTACTTGTTAAAAATCGCGGCGTAAAACTAAGACTAAGTGCTGCCATAGTTCGCACATTAAATTTTTGTTGATTCAGCGCTTGCCAAAAATAAGGGCGTGCTGCGGCTATCTGTTCGCTTCGTAGCAAACCAATTCCCAAAGTAGTATTAGCTTCTAACCATTTCTGTTGAAAATGAGTTTTAAATTCCTGTAACCGAGGATCTTCCATAAATACTTGATAGCAAAACATTTCGCTTTTCGCTTTGCGAATTTTTGCTTGTACATCTCGACTACCACTGAGCATAGTATCAGTTTGTTCATGGGCGCGATATCGCGTCAATCTTTCTGGACAATAGTAAGCGCCATAACCAGATATACAGAATAGATAGGTTAAATATAAATCCCACATCCCAGCAACTTCTGAGGGAATACTATACCAATCCACCAAATTATTGCGAATTACGCAAGATGCAGCAGTAGGTATACTTTTATCTACTAACCCAATTTTGGAAAAAGGTTTATAAATTCCTTTTGCTAGTTTGTCTCGCTTGTAAGCGCGTGTATTTTCTTCAGTACCAGCATGATTAATTATGCCATTAGCATCTATAATGTATTGGTCACAAAAAGCGAGAATTAAATCATAATTTGCTTCTAGTGGTGGTACAAGCTTTGCTAAAAAGTCTTCATTCCAAATATCATCGTCATGGAGACTAGCAACATATTTACCTTGTGCCATATTGAAACCATACTGCTGATTAGCTAACATCCCCACATTTTGCGGATGCTGCCAAAATTTAATGCGTGAATCACCAAAAGATGCGACAATTGCTTGGGGATTTTCTGAACTGCAATTATCAGAAATAATAATTTCAATATTTTGATAAGTTTGTTTTATTGCACTTGCGATCGCTTGCTTGAGATAGTCTGGTCGATTATAGGTGGGGATAACAACGCTGACTAAAGGTTGTTGACATTCTTGATGTAAGGACATATTTTTCTCACTTTATATTTTCTAAGTAAAAGATGCAATAATTGATGTTTTTAGTAAATTCAGCTTATTTAGCTGGAGAGATACTATATACTTTGTTGGCTTGGGAAGAGAATTCAGCTATTGTTTTTGCATAAATTGTTCGGAGATTATTTACATGAGCAGCCATTGTAAATTCCTTCATCAATAGAGTATGACCTTGCTCACCCATGTATCGGCTTTTTTGATAATCTCTATACAATTCATTAATAGCATCAGCCAGCTTTTGGATATTATTGCCTGGAACAAGAATACCCGTTTCTCCATCTCGTAAATGTTCTGGAATCCCTCCGACTGCACTACCAATTACAGGTCGACAACGAGAGTATGCTTCCAGAGTTACAAGACCAGCAGGTTCAGGCCAAACACTGGGAAAGATGACTGCAAAACACTGTTGATAAAGTTTATCTAATTTATCCGAATTGCACCAACCATGCCAAGTGATTCGCTGATTCAATCCGAGTGTACTTGCTAACTTTTCTAATCGTGGTCGTTCCCAACCTTCACCTGCAATATCAAGTTGAATTTTCGGGTCTGTATGTATTAAGGTTTTCAGTAACCATTCCAGACCTTTATCAGAAACAATTCGTCCAGCAAACAAAATTCGATGATTTTGATGTACTTCCAAGCTTAGGGGTGAACTTGCTGTTTCTGGTATAGAGATTCCACAGTGTAGCGTTATAGTTTGTTCTGGAGATACACCGTTTTGAATTAACTCTTGCCGCACATATTCGCTATTCGCAATGAAAGTAATTTTTAGCCTTTTCAAGACATCTAAAAACTGATGAGTTGTTTGAAGTTCTCTAAGAGTTCTTAAAGGTCTACGGCTACCACATTTATTTACTAATTTACCCCAGGTACATCCTAAGTAAGAGAAGTTGCGATCGCAGATTGTCCGTTGCTCTGCTAAATACTTTGTGCCACTAGGACAGTAAAATGAGTGATTATGAACGCTGAAGATAGCAGGACATTCGCCTGTAAGCTGTAATAGCAAATCTGGACTGTGGATGTGTAGCAGTTTGAACTGGCTTTGATCGATATTTTTAAGTGATTTTATCACGCGATCACTAACATCAGGTGGTCGATGTTTAAACAGAGAAGCTAAATAAGTTTCAACACCTCCGCTCCCACCGACACCAAAACTTGAGCATTGATAAATTAGGTCTTTGTCAAAGATTTCCTGGGACATATTTTCTATGATTTTTAAGTATATAGGGCTAATTCTAATAACTTATTTATAGAGGTAATAAGTGGTTAAAATCCTATTTAGGACTTACGCACAGGTAACGGAAAACGAACCACAGAGGGCGCAGAGGTCACGGAGAAATGAGAGTTTGAGAGGGTTTTTGCGTAAGTCCTATTATTGTTCTACGATTTTGCAAAATTACTGATACATATTTAGGGGTTTACGGCTGTAGAGATATACAGCCGATTAATATATTGTAAGTCTTTTGGTAATTGGATGTTGTTTCTAATCTGGCTGTCTTAGTTCATACTGCATTTGATGATATTTCCAAAGCTTACCTTTTAGTTCCAATAGTTCTTGATACTTACCTTGCTCTACTATCCGTCCCTGTTCTAAAACTACAACTTTATCTGCTTTAGAAATAGTAGAAAGACGGTGAGCGATCGCAATTACTGTTTTACCAACAGATAGCTTTTCTAATGAATCTTGAATTAAGCGTTCAGATAGTGAATCTAAGGCGCTAGTTGCTTCATCTAAAATTAAAATTTCTGGGTTCCGCAGTAAAGCTCGTGCAATAGCAATTCGCTGTCTTTGTCCTCCAGATAATCTAACACCCCGATCTCCTAATTGGGTATCAAAACCTTCGGGCATTTCTAAAATAAATTCTAGTGCATTCGCTAGTTTAGCGGCTTCTTGAATTTTCTCATTCGTCGCCTCTGGAGTGCCGTAAGAAATATTCTGCCAAACATTAGTATTGAAGATGAAGGTATCCTGACTGACGACAGCTATTTTGCGACGAAGAGAGTTAATTTCAAACTGCTGGATATCCATTTCATCAATGTAAATATATCCATCTGTAGCATTATAAAATCGGGGAATTAAATCAGCAAGGGTTGTTTTACCTGCGCCAGACGATCCGACTAACGCTGTCATCTTTCCCTTTTCAATCGTCAGGGTAATATTATGCAGTACTAGATTTTCATCATCATAGCCAAAATCCACAGATACTAAATCTATTGACCTGTTTAATCCTTTAAACTGAACTATGCCATTTTGAAAGTAATATTTTTCATCACTTTTTAACAGATTTTTAATATTATCTGCTGAACCATGTAAAGTGCTAAGATATGCTCTCGTGCCATTAATATCTTGAACAAATGGAATAAAGCGAAATAGTACAAAGAAAAAGGTTAGTAAAGAAGCAACTTGTAGCGTTCCATTAGTGACAAGACTAGTGAATGCCAAAATAATCATTCCGATCAATACCGTAGTTGCTACACCTTCGGCAATTGGCTTCACAAGTGTCCAGGTAAATACAACCTTTGTTGTACTACTTATTACTTTATCGCTAGCTTTATAGTAACGCTGACGCTCAAATTCTTGAGTACCACAAGAATGAACAGTGCGAATCCCATTAATAAATTCTATGGCTGTTGATGTAAAATTAGCATTAGCAGTTGTCATGCCAAAACTCGATTCTCTGACTCTGGCATTCAGATTTGACAACCCCACACCTAAAAGTGTAAATAGCAATGCTGAGATTATCGTCAATTGCCATGAGATCAAAAACATTGATATTAAGTAGACAAAGGTTGTTAGTCCTCTAGTTACTAAAAAAGCTCCGCCACTAAAACCTTGTCTGATCCTTTCAATCTCAGTGGTAATTGTGTTAATTAGTTCGCCAGAACGAGTTTGACTAAAGTAACTTAGGGATAAGGATTGTAATTGTTCAAAAATTTGCTTGCGTAAGCGATCGGCAAGATGTAGTTGAGATAATTCAGTATAAACTTGAGAAAAATAATTAAAGGTGGCACGTAACCAAGTACTCAATAGAATCAGCAAAGATACACGATATAAACGATTAATTGCTGAGGTCTTGGCTCCCAAAATCCAAAGATCAAACCATTCTATTCCGGTTTGGACAGGTTGAGCGTCTGGGCTAGTTAAGCTTTGCAAGAAGGAAAGTAAAAAACCAATACTGACACCTTCAAAAGTTGCCGCCAAAATTGAGAAAACCAGAGCTAAAATTGCAATTTTACGAAAGTGTTTAAATTCTCGCAATATCAAATAATTTTCCTGCCAAAAGCTGCTAGCTTTAAGCAGATTACTGAGTGGTTGAGGAAGCTGTAAATTCATGAATTTTATCATAATAGTTTGGCAAGGTAGATAGACCTCTATAGATTAATACAGTTCAGATAAGCCTAAAAACCTGATGTAGAGATGCGATTTATCGCGTCTGGAAAATCAATTATCTAGAACCGGATTACTCTATAGATAGATGCTACATAAACAATTTTTGTTTGAGCCTCAGTGCGGTAGATGAAATCATCAATTACCGCACAGATAAATTACAGAGTTTGGCTATCCAGATGTAACAAGTGAGACTGTGCCTCTACTTCCCAGGAAGCTGTAATTTCTGGTAATTTATTTAGCTGTACTGCATCTTTCAAAGTCCAACAACGAGATCCGGTTAAACTCATGTCACCCCGTAGGACGTTAAATAATTGTGGCAGATTGTCGAGATTGTATTTTCCCATCCAACGCTCTAGCGGTGTGTTATTCTTGGCGCAAAAGCTCATCGCTTGAAAGAGTTTACCCCGTTCCCCAACACGCCATTCATGACAAAAAAGTGACCCTGGCGAGTAAACCTGCATTAATACAATCAATCCCAACATGACTGGACTTACTAATAGCAGCAATACGAAAGCAGCAATCCAATCAATTACTCGCTGCAATTGTCTGAAGGGTTGGTTAGGAAGTTTTTTGCCAGCGGGTATGCTTAGGAATATTGGTTTTTGAGCTGCTTCACACGCATCTGCCCAAAATTTGAGCAAAGTCTCACCCAATTTTGGATCTATGCTGACCAAACTTACTGGAGAATG
The DNA here is from genome assembly GCF_017115065.1 of Nostoc sp. JL23. Classification (NCBI taxonomy): domain Bacteria; kingdom Bacillati; phylum Cyanobacteriota; class Cyanophyceae; order Nostocales; family Nostocaceae; genus Nostoc; species Nostoc sp. JL23. The sequence goes on along the minus strand of NZ_JABXKN010000076.1, from coordinate 69,569 downwards.
TTGTAAGCATTCTACTAGCGATCGCTTACTATCTAATGAAGCCAGATATGGTTGTTTCACTCCTCCAAGCGGCTTTACCAACAGCTTACCCCGTCGCCACTGGAGTGTGCAGTACCCACGATTATCTTGGTGTGACTGGGTTACATCATATAAATTCTCTAGAGTTGGAATTATTGAAGTTGTCATAATGTCTTTGGGTTTATACAGGAGTGAATTACTGAGGCGTTATCAAAGGCTATTAATGCCAAAGACCCAAATCCGAATCTTGTTGTAAGTCCAAAAAGTTGGAGAGAATTGAGGGCAAAAATATGCTATAGTATTTGCCACTTAGCCAAGCACATATCGCGCAGAATTCTGCTGGTGTAGAGATGTACAAATTAGACAGATACTAATTACATAGGTAGCAATCACCGCTACTATTAACATTCATGGGCAAATCTTGATTTTCCGGAAACTACTGACAGTAGAGAAGTGTAGAGGGAAATTACCCATGAATCTATATCTACGTTTAATTATGCTAAGGTGTTCATTGTCTCGATAGATTTCAAAAACCAGTCTGCTCTTGTCTTCTAGCCTTTATGAAGGTGCTTTAATCTCTAGAATATAAGACTCTGTAGAAATAGCGATCGCTCAAATAACTTCTTTATTTATTCTTTAAAGAGTCAGTGATTTCTCTGAAAACTCATAAAGATAGCATAAATATACTGAATTCTTCCCGATCGCAACAAAATTCAATTTGGTTCATTCAAAACGTAGAGGCAATTCATGAATCATTGCTGTCAATTTAAGCTAAAAGCCAGTCTAAAACCAGCTTTTAGCAGATTGCTTCGTTCCCAGTCTCAGACTGGGAATGCTCGTCCTTGAGGCTCCGCCTCTTTTACTCACGGCAGCAGCCCAATGAACCAATACGCTTGGGTTAAGCATTTTTTTCTCTTCTCTCTGTTTCCTCTGCGCCTCTGCGGTTCGTTACGCAAAATCCCCAACTTCTCTAGGAAGTCGGGGATTTATCATCTAGCCGTACTAGCTACTTTTCTACAGCCTGACGTAGAGCCAATTGCTGTTGTTTGATATTGGGTACGTAATTGCTACTAGAGTTTGATACCCCATTAGCTACAACCCCAATCAGATTTAACTTACTCAGCATAGCTGTCGCTTGATTAAGCTGACTTCGTGTCACAATACCAATGCTTGCCACCATAATCACACTACGACAAGATGATGCGGTAAGCATCGCATCCACCAAACCGAGAACTGGGGGCGCATCTATCAGAACCAAATCATAGTTTTCCTCAAATGCTGCCATTAATTGCATCATCCGCGGAGAACTCAACAGATTAGCTGGGTCGGTAGGTTTGGGGCCAGCGGTCAAAATATCGATGTAGGCGGAACCTGAGTATTGAAGACTAATTTGGTTGGGTAGAGTTGTATCACTCGCCAATAAAGTTGAAAGTCCCTGCTCATTAGGAAGATTCAGTTGATGGTGCAAACTGGGATCGCGTAAGTTGGCATCAATCAGCAGTACTCTTTTATGCAAACGAGCAGCACTCATTGCCAAACCCAACGCCAAAGCTGATTTACCCTCATCGGCTAAAGCTGAGGTAATCATCAAAGATTTTAAATTAGTAACAGTATTTAAAAGTTCGATGTTTTTGTAAATCAGATCCAGCGATTCCCAACGCGGTGGAGATTGCAATACCTGAATCGTCCAGGGGGCGAGAACTTCTGGCTTGCCAAAAGGCAACTTGATCATTGATTCTCTGGGTTTAGCTGGCGGTAACTTGGGAGTTGTCCCCAACAACGGCATAGCCATTTGCTTCTCTAACTCAGCAGTAGTGTGAACTGCATCATCAGCCGATTCGCGAATAAAGGCAGCAATTCCTCCTAACATTAAGCCAACCACAGCACCTAACAGCAAATTCTGTTGGAGATTGGGGCCTAATTGTGCGCCTTTTTGGGGATCTTCTACCACTTCCCAATTAAATCCACCCTTGGAAAGTTCTTGCCGTAATTGTTGTTCTGCTCTTAAAAGCTGCTCTAATCTTTCACGACTAAATTGCAACTGCGGTAGCATCCGATTGTAATAAGCCAACAGAGGCGGGAAGCGTTTGATTTCCAAACGTAGCTCGTTTTCTTTCTGAGCCAAAGTTTGATCGCGAGCAGTTAAAGCAACTATAGTTGTCTGCGTTTCTACTAACTGACCAGCAAGGCTGAGATCGATTTGGCCCAGCTGTCCTTTTTCGAGAAGAGAATCTCCATTCGTGAATGCACCAGCAGATTTTCCGCCTAAAGTTCTTCCTACTTCTTGTTGCAATAATTCCTTCTGACCCTGAAGCTGTTCTTTCAGCTTTTGCACGCTCGGAGTTTGATCTGTAAAGCGTAAGCGTTCTTGTGCTAGTGCCAATTCGCTTTTTTGGATTTCGTTTAGTAAGCCTTGATAGCGAGTAGACTGACTCAAACGAGAAGCAACTAGAGCATTTTGGGGAGAACGGTTAAGTTGTTCTTCTAAAGATTTTTGGCGTGCTAAAGCTTCCCCATACTGAGCACGAGTTGTCTGTCTTTCTTGGGAAAGATTGTTCAAAGCTGTTTCAATTGCTTTGGCCTGTGACTCTGGATCGATTAAGTTCTGATTTCTGCGAAATCTTTGTAAATTTGTCTCAGATGCGTTTACTTCTTCACTAGCTTTACTTAGCTGTTCCCTGATGATTTGCAGACCTTTTTGTAAACGCGAACTTTGTTGTTGTTTGTTATATTCCAGATAAACTTGTCGAATTGCATCTAGAACTTTTTGGGTCTTTTCAGGATCGCCAGCGGTATATTCAACTTGAAAGATTTTAGTAGCGACATTATCTTCTTTGCTCCTAATTTGAGTTAAGACCAAAGAAGCTTTAATTTCAGCTGAAGTTATATCTGGATAATTAGACTGAAGTTTATCAACTGCTTTCTGGATGAGTCCCGAACCTTGCATCAAGTTAAGCTGAGTGGCAGTATCTATAACCACGTTAGAGTCAGTAAACTGATTGTCTACCCCCGCACCACCTTCCGTTTTACCTTGATAGTTAGGTTCTACTAGCAGTTGCATAGAACTTTTATAAGTAGGCTTCGTTTTTACAGTTACTATGCTGGCAATAGCAATAGAACTAATTAATACTGCTAAGAACCAAGGAAATCTCCGCACAAATACGGCAAACATTTGCCCGTAACTTGGTTCACTTTCAGAAGCTGGAGCTAGATGAGGATTTAGACTAGTTTGAACCACTTTTATATCCTTGTCTTCAAGACTTACGCTAAGAGATTCTCCGAAAAATACCTATTTTTTTACGAACCGCCAATGAGGAGAGAGCAAATAAATAGGTAATCTGATAGTGGAAAGAGATTCAGAAATCAAATGAATAATTGCTGCACGCCACAAGCTTGATTGATAATTTGCTCAACCTTGCCAAAAAATGCATTCTCTGAAAAGTTTGCTACTGCATGATTACGGATGCGATCGTAATCCCAAGAAATACCATTGGCTTCTTGTAATGCAATTTGTAGAGATTCGGGTGTTTGTCTTTTGAAAAAGACTCCTGTTTCACCTGGTATTTGAGTATCTAATACTCCACCCGCTCCATAAGCGATGACTGGTGTGCCGCTAGCATTAGCCTCTACTGGAACTAACCCGTAATCTTCTAAGGCTGCGACAATAATAGACTTGGCTTTGGAAAACAAGTCTTTGCGGGTTCTATCACTTACGTGTCCCAAGAACACAATATTTTGTAATGCTTTGGATTTTAACCGTGCTAGTTCTGGCCCATCACCAGATATTAATAGCCGCCACCCCAACCAATTAAAAGCTTCGACTATTATATCAAGTCGCTTATAACTGATCATCCGGGCGGAGGCCAGATAATATTCATCTTTTATATCTGAAAAAACAAATTTGCTAGTATCAATTGGATAGTTCACCATCATTGCCTTTTTGCCATAAATCTTTTCAATTCGGCGGGCAACAACACTAGAATTAGCAATGTAAAGGTCAGGCTCCTGTGCATATTTCAGGTCTACCTTTCTCATGACTTGAAATACTTGTTCGATTAAAGGAGCAAAATATCTATAGTCCCCGTACTCTCTTAAATAAGTTGCTGTATCCCATAAGAAACGGGTAACGTTATGGCAAAAACAAATGTGGTGGGCATTGGGATTTTTTCGCACTGCTTTGGCGAAGCTGGTGCTACTACTAATAATTAAATCGTAGTCTTGCAGATCCAAGGCACGAAAGGCAGGAAAATATAGAGGAGCCATTGACCTGAAATATTTTGCTGCACCAGGAATCTTTTGTAAGAAGGTTGTATTAACTATGCGATCGCCTAGATCGATAGTTTTTTGGGGATCGTACAAAGATGTGAAAATATCTGCTTCGGGATAGCGCTTACAAAGCAGTTCAAACACACGCTCTGCCCCACCTCGCTGGGTTAAATAATCATGGACGAGAGCAATTTTCATGAAATTTGACCTAAAGTTTCGATCGGGTTTGTTGAAACGCTCCCCAGCAAGTTACTATCAACAACTTTAGTGTCCCGCAGTATAGCTTTCTATCCTCTTGATGAAATTCTGGCGACAAATACGTTAGTAGGGGTCTCGGAGATCCCCCCAACCCCCCTTAAAAAGGGGGGCTTTTTCTTCTTTTTACCCCCTTTTTAAGGGGGTCGCCGCAGGCGGGGGGGATCTTATCCGAAACGTATTAGGGGCGTACAGCTGTACACCCCTACAGCCAATTCATTTGTGGCAAATGTTTTGAGAACCGATATTATCCAACTGCTACTAAGATTTTTTCTGGAGCGAAATAGGCATTTTGCTCAGTTCGTAGTTGGTCGCAAAGTCTGCCTTCAGGTAATTCTACATCCTCATAAGTGAGGACTCGATCTTTAGAAATATCTCGTTTGAGGCGGCACCCTTCAGCTAAACCCATTGGTAGAAGATTTTGCTGTTGGACGATATCGGAATTTTCACATTGTCCGTAGGTCATGTAGTAGCCAATGCCATCTAAGGTTTCTCCTGCTTTCAGGTCGATTTTGGCGGTGGTGACAACATCTACTAGCGGGCCTGCTAGTGGAGACATAACGGCATCACCAAATAAAACAGCACGCGCTACGGACAAGGGAACTTCAAAATGACAGAGGTGATAAGGAGTATAGAAGCTGTAAAGTGGGCCTTCGCCTAATTTATATAAGTTGAGATAGTGGCGTTGCTTGGGGTCGTCGTGAGTGGCAAATACATATACGCCTGGGCCTGGTTTGGCTCCAACTACATAATCGACAATACCGCCTAGTTCTTTGAGTTGTTCAACATCATATAACTGGGTCATTTCATCGACATGACCGCTGAAGTCATATCCCAACATTCCCCGTTTGGCGACTTTCATGCCTGTGGCATTGGCAACGATCGCTTGCTCGAAGGAAATTTTGCTTCCGTCGGCGAAGCTAGCCACCATGTGGGGCTTTTGACCCCAACGTTTAGCAAATCCTTCCTGGGTGGTGGGATTGCGATAGGGGTCTTGGAGTCCTTTAATGTTACCGCACAATAAGGGAGTTAAACCAATGCTTTTTACAAAGCGATAAAGGTTCATTTGTACCCCTGGCTGATCGCCATCACAAGCGCTGAGAATCACACCTGCTTTGTCAGCATACACTTTCAGGATGGGGCCAATGGTGCCGTCGAGTTCGGCATTCATCATAATCACATGTTTGCGGTGGGCGATCGCTTCCATAACGATCTGAGCGCCAAATTCCACTGCACCTGTGACTTCGATTAATGCATCGATGCCTTCAGCCCGACACAGTAACTTAGCGTCCTCTGTGACTGCATACTTACCGTTAGCGATCGCATCTTCTAATTCGCTGACAGTTGCAACAACTTGAATATCTTCAATTCCTGCTTCCGAATAAGCTTGTTTAGCTGCACTAATTTGGCGATTAGAAATAGCAACTAACTCCATTCCTGGCACTGAATTGACAATTTGGTTGGCAATTCCTCTACCCATAAAACCAGCACCAATCATTCCCACCTTGATAGGATTTCCTGCTGCTGCACGGGCTTGTAAGGCGCGATCGATAATAATCATGAACTAAACTCCTTTTTGGAACTGTTTGTTGTGTTACAAATTCTCGATAATTTTGCACTTAATAATTTTTACAGCTAAACATTAAGTACATTTTCATGGAAATTATCATTAATGATAGCTACTAACTGGTTGTTTGCTAGATGCTATAACAGCAGTCTGTTTTCCGGCTATGATTTTTGATAATTTGCTCCACAGCATTTCTGTAGGCTTGGGCAAACTTTTCTTTGGTATTGATTTGCTCTTGCTCCCCCTGTCTCTATAGCAACGGACACAGAGAGGCGAGCAAAAAGGTAATTTTTCGTTGCTCCTCCCTTTCCGTTTCGGAGAGGGAGGCTGGGAGGGAGAGGTTCATCGAACTCACGTTATAGCAATGGTATATTTTTTGGAAGTACCTTACCTTATGCAGAGGAGCCAGTGTGTTGTGCGAAAAACACCTGGCAAAGAGAAATAGTCTATACGCCAACAGTCATCATTCTCAACAAAGGCCAATTTAAATCTTTCTCGGAGATTTCAGTCACATCTAGAGGCCAATCAATGTTAAAGAATGGATCGTCATAGCGTAAACCTCTTTCATATCCTGGGGTGTAAAATTCACCCACTTGATATACAACTTCAGTCTCATCGGTGAGCGCTTGATAGCCATGAGCAAACATTTCTGGAACATATAAAGCACGGCGATTTTCTGGGGTTAGCTCTACACCAATATGTGATAAAAAGCTAGGAGATTCAGGACGCATATCAATAATTACGTCGTAGATTGCGCCTTTCGTACAGCGAATTAATTTTGTTTCTGCTGCTGGCAGAACTTGATAGTGCATTCCCCGGATAGTACCTTTTCTGTAATTAAAAGACAGGTTACATTGGGCAACTGTTGGCTTTAATCCGTGTGCTTCAAATTCTTGAGCGCAGAAAGACCGAGCGAAAAAACCACGGTGGTCTGGCTTTTCTTCTAAATCAATGATGAATGCGTCTTTGAGTGCAGTTTGAGTAAAGAGCATGAATGAATAACCTCGATAGGAATATTGACGACAACAAAACTTGGCAAATTTGAAAACTTAACTTGTTACAAACCTCATCAACAATAGTATTGAGTGGATTTTTAGATTAACAAGTAGCTTGCTTTAATTGAACTATATGGCGCTATTACTGACTGGTTCAGTTAACTTTGGTTGGGGAAAAGTATTGTCTCGATATTGAGTACAAACTTCTGGACGATCGGGAGAAGTAGAAGTGTAGCACGAGAATAAAGTTAACCTATCTTCTGTGCGTGATGTACCGTGATGTATGGCTTTTTTGGGATCGACAATAATGACTGTTCCTGCCGATCCTGTACAATATTTCCAAGCCTCTTTCGGGATGATTTCATTTAGTTCTTCATCTGTGATGCCTAAATGACCAGATTGCCACAGCTTGTAGTAAGTACGGTAATAGTTTAATCTAAACCAAGAAGTTAAAGATGCTGGAATATATTCAAATGGCCCGTGCTTTTCTTCAACATCATTTAAGTAAATAATGATTTTGATCATGCGGCGGTCTTCTGCATCTTTATGCCATAGTTGTGTACCAAACTGACTTTTATTAGGGAAATCTTTGCGGAGATGTACACCATGAAAAATGATTGGCAGACCAATGTAGTTTTCAATGATGTTTAGGAGCCTTTTCTCGCTTCCCCAAGTAGCAAATTCAGGTAAATATGTAACTGTGTAAACTTGGGGAATTTTTTCATTTAAATCGTCATGATTGCCAGATTCCATTTGGGATGAATAACCATAAGCTGCCTTGAGTAATTCTGATGTTGAATCGAATCCCAATTCAGCAAGTTTGGTAATATGAATACCATCACATTTAAGGTCATTAATAATTTTGCGATCGCTTGCTTCTAGTGTAGGCAAATTAGCAGTGTGTTTCAAAAGTGCTAATCTGTAAACTAATTCAGATCCCAATGAAGATATTTTGCGTTTAATCTTGATCAGCATTGCATGACTACCTTTAGTACACTATCGGCTATTTTCGACTTGCTGCCTTAGCTCTGCTCTGGGATAAGTATCATCCCAGTATTGGGTGCAGAGTTCTGGTTTTTCAGGAGGGTTGGCGGTGTAACAAAAGAATAGTGTTGAGCGTTCTTCTGTGCGGACTGTGCCATGATGCAAAGTATTTTTCGGATCTGCAATCAAGACAGTACCTGCTGGGCCTGGGCAGGATTTCCAAGCTGATTTGGAGATGACTGTTTTCACTTCTTCATCATCGATGCCCCTATAACCTGACTTCCAAAGTTTGTAATAGAGCCGAATATAGTTCCAACTAAATAAAGAAGTTAAAGAGCGGGGAATGTATTCAAAAGGCCCATTTTTTTCTTCGACATCATTCAAGTAAACAAAGATTTTGATAATGCGACGGTCTTCGGAATCGCCATGCCATAGTAGTGTGCCAAACTGATGTTTGCTAGGGAAATCTTTACGTAAATGTACACCGTGAAAAGCAATAGGAAGACCAATATAGTTTTCGATGAGATTGAGAAGCCTTTTCTCCATTGCCCAGGCATAAAACTCTGGTAAACCTGTAACTGTGGAAATTTGTGGCAATTTTTCGTCTAGATGGTCGTTGTTGGGATTTTCCATCTGAGACAATTGCTGGTAAGCAGCTTTGAGCAGTTCGGAGCTAGAGTTGAAGCCTAAATCTGCCAGTGTTGTGACATAAACACCGTCTTTTTTGAGAGCCTTGAGGATATTGCGATCGCGCCCTTCTAATGCTGGCAGATTTCTGCTATGCTTCCAACGAGCTACATAATATTGAAAGTCAGCAGATAGCGTAGATATTTTGCGTTTAATTAGATTAAACATGTGGTAAATTCTTCCTAGTTTCAATGTCGATTTATCAGTAATTTAGTAGCTTATGGCTTATAGCTCCGTATTTCTTGAGCAGGTATTTCACTTGATTCTGCTAAACTAAATTCTTTAGAAATCATCACGTCAAAAGCACATAAACCGACTAAAGCCAAAAATGGGACTACTGTCTGAATAGCAGACATAGGCCATCTTCTTAAAGCACCTAAGAAAACTTTCAAGTTGACTTCTTTACCGTTTTGCAAAAGCATCCGCCGACAAAACTGCTTAGAATATCCACTCTCTTCCAATTTCAAAATTACTTCGGGTATATGTTTGTATTGCATTAAAAGTGCAGATTTTGGTTCTTTCTGCCAATAACTCACACCCACAACACATTCCAAATAAGTCTCTTTCGTGACAATTACACGACCATTAGAGGCACAATACCCGGCTAAATATGCTAAAGATATCCAGTTATTCTCAGCATCTTGCCAATTTTGTAGAGCGCGTTTCACTAAATCAGTGCGGTAGATTGTAGCAGTCAGAAAAATGACTGCACCGACACTTTTTGAGAAACAATGCTCAAATATAGCTTTACCATCACCATCACCATCTTCACTATCTATATCAAACCAGCGATTACCAACAATTGTTGGTGGATGAACTGGTTCACCAGTAATTTGGTTCCGACCGGAAAAGTTGAGAAACAATAATGATAAATCTTCATATCGCTTAAGTTTGCTAATTACATAAGCAATAGCTCTATCTTGAATTGGGTCATCATCACCAATCGTCCAAACATATTTTGTTGTGGTAGAATTTAGGCAATACATAATATTTTTGACAACGCCTAAATTCTGAACATTTTTATTTGATTTAAATGGGATGCTGCTAAGTATTATTTGCCATTTTTTGATCGTATCCTGAGTATTGTCTGTTGAACAATTATCAGAAACTAAAATTTCACAATCATCTTCAAAACCTTTGATAGCTTGAGCTAGCCATGCTAACTGTTTATCTAGTAATTCAGCACGATTATAAGTCGGTATAGCAATGGTCAGTAATTTCTGCATGGTAAAAATAGTAGTTAATAAATTGATATATGAATGGTTACAGGTTAGTCTCTAGCTGTTTGGGTGGAAAAAGAATTGCCCAAGCTGATATGCTTAACAAACGTAGATAAGGAATAAATATCTTGATTGTCAATAAAGGCCAACGTTTTAAAGCACCTAATAGGATTTTCAAGTCAGTTTTTTGATAGAAATTCTGCCAAATCATTTCCTGACAAAATTTATGAGGATATCCTACCTTTAGTAGTTTTATATAAACTTCAGGTATGTAGGCATATCGCATTTTAAAGTTCCATGTTGGATCGAGATCCAAAAGACTAGCGCCCATAGTACATTCTAAATAAGTGTCTTTAGTGACGATGACACTCCCATGAGCAGCACAAAAGGCCGTCCAATATGCTTGAGATGCCCAATTATTAGTAGCAGACGGCCATTTTTGTAAAGCGCGTTGCACTAGATTTGTGCGATAAATTGCTGCTGATATAAAAAGTACACCACCAAAATTTTCATTTAGATAACTTTGAAATACAGTTTTACCATCAACTCTTAATTCGTCGCTATCACTATTCAACCAGTGTTCGACAACAAGTTGACCTGTTTGTTTTTGACGACCAGAGAAGTTTAAAAACATTAGTGCTAAATCTGAAGGTTTTTTTAGTGTTGTTAACACATAATCTAGGGTTCTCTCTTGAATTGGATCGTCATCACCAATCGTCCAAATATATTTACTAGTTGGGGCTTTTAAGCAACAGGCAATATTACCCATGACCCCGATATTTTCATTATTCCTATTTGATGTAAATGTGACATTACTAAGAATTATCTGCCACTTTTTAATAATTTCTTGGGTATTATCTGTAGAACAATTATCAGAAATAAAGATTTCACAGTCAGACTCAAACCCTTTAATAGATTTGGCTAACCAAGTAAGTTGTTTATCTAAAATCTGGGCACGATTGAATGTAGGAATTGCGATAGTCAGCAATTTATTCATCTTCTGCTTTGTTTCTTTGGCTTTTTCTCAAAATGTAGCGATGCAGTCCAGCGGCAATCTCTTTAGCTTTCAGATGGCTAACTCGTTTATTAATGCTGAGATGAGCGCCATAAAATTTAACTCGCTGATTGCAAATAATTTGATGGATGGAATAAGCCCGAATCAATACTATTTGATTCGGAAGCTTAGATTCTTTTTCAGTTGCGGCTAGGCAACTTTAGCTACTTTTTATTCCAGAAGAAATCTTTGTCAATTTGTTCTGTGCGAATTAAATACTCTAGCTGTTTTAAACGAGTAAATCCTCTAAACAAGAAAGTATCTTCAGCCATGTGTATTTGACTGAATAAATCAAATAGCTGCTGGGCACCAAGTTGGGCATTCCAATCACATTTAAATCCAGGTAGGATTGTGTTGATTTTCTCGAAGGATACGCGATAGCTGCGGTTATCTGAGCCGTTATCACCAAAGGACAATTTGCAATCTGGGAAAACATCAGCAATAATTTCCGCGATTTCTTTAACGCGATAGTTATTTGCTGTATCTCCCACGTTGAAGATTTGGTTATGTACAATGTCTCGTGGTGCTTCTAAGGTGCAAACTATTGCTTTGCAAATATCCAATGCGTGGACTAATGGCCGCCAAGGTGTGCCATCACTAATCATTTTGATTTCTTTGCTAGTCCATGCCAAGCCAGCTAAGTTGTTTAAAACAATATCAAAACGCATTCTGGGAGAAGCACCAAAGGCTGTAGCATTCCGCATAAAGGTGGGAGAGAAGTCATCGTCAGCGAGTGGTCTGACATCTCTTTCTACGAGAGTTTTACATTCTGCGTAGGCTGTTTGGGGATTAACTGGGGATTCTTCTGTGACATCACCTGCGGTTGCAACACCGTAGACACTACACGAAGACATATATACGAAGCGACGCACACCCATAGCCTTAGCCAGACTAGCTAGACGAACTGAACCTACATGATTAATTTCGTAGGTAATATTTGGTGCCAATTGTCCGGCTGGGTCGTTGGAGAGTTCCGCCATGTGAACTATGGCTTCAATACCTTCCAAATCATCAGGGGTGATGTTGCGGATATCTTTATTCAGAGTTTTGGGTGTGACTCCACTAGGGTTGTACAGCCAACCAACTTTATAGAAGCCGGTATCTAGACCAATAACTTCATGTCCTCGTTCGATTAACAGAGGCGGTAATAACGAACCTAGATAGCCTTCTGTTCCAGTTACTAATATTTTCATTGTGGTTAATTCCTTTGTATTGTGTTGATGAGTTAAATTCTTCGTTTAGCATGGACGCACAGATGTACGCCCTAGAGTGTGTTGCATCTAGAAGGGAACCGCTATATTTTTCGTTTGTATGCAATAACTTGACCTCTCCAAACCTCTCTCCTAAAAGGAGAGAGGCTTTGAATCTTACCCCTTTTCTTGAGGTTGGAGGTCATTGGACTCAACCTAGAAGCGCTATATCGCTATATATAAAGTCATTACATAGTTTGCCGACTAACCCATTGGGTAGAAGCACTCTATAGCGGTTCTGAATTGATGCACGACACTTTTTTGTTTGTTGTAGGATGGGTATCTTACTCGTCCCTTATATTTCGAGGCAGGCAGAGAAAGATGCCCACTATACAAGATTCATCCCTTACGTCAGCAGTCCCGGAAATAACAACTATGATATCTATGCAGTGACTACACTCTCTAGATGCGAAAGTTGGGGAATTTCTGCCACAAGCGCTTTGCCGATTTCTAGAGAAGATGTAGCAGCAGGAGAAGGAGCATTGCAAACATGAATGGAGTTGTGACCGGAAACAATCAAAAAGTCGTCTACAAGCTTGCCATCGTTCATTAAGGCTTGAGCGCGAACTCCTGCATGAGTGGGAACTAAGTCTTCTGCTTGGACTTCAGGAATTAGTTTTTGCAAACTTCTGGTGAAGGCTGCTTTGCTAAAGGAACGAATGATTTCTTGGATGCCTTCATCAGCGTGTTTAGCTGCTAACTTCCAAAAACCAGGATAGGTGATGACTTCCAAAAAATCCCGTAAGTCAAAGTCGGTTTTTTTGTAACCTTCGCGTTTGAGCGATAGAACCGCGTTTGGCCCTGCATGGACGCTACCATCAATCATCCGGGTAAAGTGGACACCCAGGAAGGGGAAATCTGGATTGGGAACTGGGTAGATTAGTGTCTTGACCAGATAGCGTTTTTCTCTTGTGAGTTCGTAGTATTCTCCCCGGAATGGGACAATTTTGGCTTGGGGTTCAACTTGCCCTAGTTTGGCGGTGCGATCGCTATGCAATCCAGTACAATTAATTACAAAGCGGGTTTCAAAGTTACCTTTGTTTGTTTGCAGTACCTGATTTTTACCACTTGGAGAGATTTTCAGGACTTTTGTATTGAGGTGTAAATCTCCACCCTGCTGTTGAATTAGCTGGGCATATTTCAAACAAACTTGCTTGTAATTAACAATACCAGTTGAAGATACCCGAATTCCACCTACACATCTTACGTGAGGTTCAATTTCCTTAATTTCTTCGGGGCTGATTCTCTGGACTTCTATGCCATTGTCTAAGCCGCGTTGGTAGAGATTTTCTAAGCGTGGTAGCTCTTGTTCTTCAGTTGCAACAATTACCTTACCACAAACTTCATGGTCAATTCCATGCTCTTGGCAGAATTCTACCATTGAACGAGAACCATCACGACAAAATTTAGCTTTGAAACTCCCTGGCTTGTAGTAAATACCAGAATGAATTACCCCGCTATTATTGCCAGTTTGGTGAAATGCCCATTGACTCTCTTTTTCTAGTACTAAAATCCGGGCATTAGGATAGCGTTTTCCTAAAGCCAACGCTGTCGAGAGTCCAACTATTCCCCCACCTATAATCGCAAAATCATACATTAGTATTATCGCACTTCAAATTACAGTAAATCTATAAAGTCATTGGGCATGGGGCATTGGGCATTGGGCATTGGTTATTAATTATTCTCCTCTGCTCCCCCTGCTCCCCCAACTCTCCTTACCATACCTTCCAAGGAGCTTGGTTGTTTTTCCACAGCCCTTCGAGATAGTTTTTATCGCGTAAAGTATCCATTGGTTGCCAAAACCCATCATGTCTGAAAGCAGATAGCTGTTCCATATCAGCTAGCTTTTCTAATGGCTCTTGTTCCCATACTGTAGAGTCATCAGCAATTAAGTTGATTACTTCTGGTTCTAACACAAAATAACCGCCATTAATCCAAGCTCCATCACCTTCGGGTTTTTCCCGAAAGCTGGTGATTTTGGTTTGCTCATGTCCTAAAGAAATAGCACCAAAACGCCCTGCTGGTTGAACGGCTGTGAGTGTTCCTAAGCTATTTTGTTCTTTGTGAAATTTAACTAGCTCGGTGATATTAATATTACTGACACCATCGCCATAAGTAAAGCAAAAAGTCTCGTTACCAAGATGTTCGCTGATTCGCTTTAAGCGTCCGCCTGTCATTGTATTATCACCCGTGTTTACTAAGGTGACGCGCCAGGGTTCTGCATAACCAGAATGCACGTTCATCTGGTTAAAGCGCATATCAAAGGTAACATCTGACATGTGTAAAAAGTAATTAGCAAAATACTCTTTAATGATGTAACCTTTATAACCGCAACAAATAATGAAATCATTAATGCCGTGGGCAGAATATGTTTTCATTATGTGCCAGAGAATTGGCTTACCACCAATCTCAACCATCGGCTTGGGTCTAACACTGGTTTCTTCACTGAGGCGTGTACCAAGACCTCCAGCCAAAATCACCGCTTTCATGCAATTACCTCGGAGATTTGTAGGGATATGATTATTTGACTTTTCGAGATGAAGAGGATGCACTTAAAGGGAGAGAAATGTATTTCTGATTTCTGTTTCTCCGTCAATAATCTAACTGTAATTTCCGATGAAATTATAAAGGAAAGATAAATTAAAATCTTTTCTATATAAAAGCTCTATGAATATCTATAAATATAGAAATAAATTACTCAAGCAAATAAAAATATCACCTATAAAATAACTAGGGTTAGCTGGCGCTAACCCTAGTCAGGCTTGATTTTTTCAATCAAAACCAACAATATGCTAGTAACAAAACTTACTTGTTTCTAGTTAGTTTTTTCCATGTTACTTGAGCCTTGGAATAAAGGGTCACATTTGTTTTCGATGACTACACACATATTACTGAGTGCTTGTTGATAATTATCCATGTCATCTTGCTCAAGAAATATTTTGGCAGATGCCTGTATATCTTCGACAGCTTTTGTCTGGTTTTTGTTAGCTTCACTACCACCATATTGTGCCAGTTCATAGCGAACCATGCCTCGTTTGAGATATGCTTTTGCTAGTTTAGGGCTTAGAGTTAATGCTTGGTTAAAGTCAGCGATCGCTTGATTATATTCTTGCTGATAATTGCTGCTATATTGAGCGATTTGATAATAAACAACACCCCGCTGGAAGTAAGCTTCGGCTTTGGAGACATTAAGTTGTATGGCTTGAGTAAAATCTGCGATCGCTTTTTTGTAAGCTTGTTGAGATTCACCGCTATATTTAGCCATTTGGGCGCGGACAATCCCCCGTCTGACATAAGCTTCAATTTCATTATTATCCAAACCGATGGCTCGATTATAGTCTGCGATCGCTAGATTATATTCTCGATCGGGATCGTTGCTATATTCGGCGAGCATATAGCGAGCATTGCCCCGATTTACCAGAGCTTTGGTTTGATTGGGATTGATTTTCAGAGCTTGGCTATAATCTGTAACTGCGCCTTCATAGTCTTTCAGGTTATAGCGGGCATTGCCACGATTTACAATTGCTCTAGCGTGTGTAGGTTCTTGTTCAATTGCTTGGCTGAAATTGACAATTGCTTTTTCATAGTCCCGCTCTTTGTAAGCAATATAACCTTGCTGATAAGAATCAGCGAAGCTGAGTTTATTATTTGGCTGGGAAGACTTGATTGTTTGTTGGGTGTAAGCATTTTGGGAAACCAACGGCTGAGTAAATTTAATCATTACGTCTGCATATCCCAATAAACCAAAACCCAGCAAACAACAAATAATCGGGTACAACTTTGACTTTTTGGAAGGTTTATATGAACCGCTGGGAGTCATTATTGGCTGCCAGTAATTAGCTAGCTGCGGTGACATGGCTCGCTGAGGAAAATGCGGTGTCTGATTGTAGCGTTTTCTCGCTTTGATTCGCGGTTGGAGATGTTCTCTAGCTTCTATAGCCCGATGTGATGGGAAGGGGTCGCGTCCACCTAGTCGCACGGTACGTTCGCACCACGGACAGCTACGCATGTGGTTGTTGTAGCGATGCTGGGGATTTGTGGTGCAGGTAATCAGGGACTCTTCGGCTTCAGCGATGGCTGAGAGCCAAGTCTGGGCACTGGGGCGTAGTTGTGGGTTGTTATGACCCTCTTCAAAACAACGGACAAATAATTCCTGTAAGCTGGGATGGAGAATTTCCCAAGGGGGGGCGATGGGTGTTGGCAGGTAGGGTACGTAACGCTTTTCGCTGTACGTGAAATGACCCGACGCAATGCGGGCTTCGTAAGGTGGTGGCTCAATCGCACCTTGAAAAATCCCCGAAAATGGGTGGGTGCCTTCCATTAAGAGTTGGAATACTAGCACCCCTAACCCAAATAAATCGTGAGAGATTTCGCGATCGTGCTGGGCAAAAGTTTTATTTTGTAGTTCTGGTGGAGTAAACTCTGGTTTACCTACTGGACAGCGATAAACAACATTGCTGTTTGGGTCGGTTACTTGGAAAGAGTCTGTGTCTATCAAAGTCACCAGTGCTGTATCACTGACGAGGATATTAGACTCGTTCACATCACCAATGCAATATCCACTAGCGTGCAAAGCGGCAAAAGCTGCCGCCAAGTTACGAGCCGTGCGGAGCAGGTACTGATAGTTGAATAGGGGGCAATGTTGCCGACGGGTTCTGGGGTTGTAAAAGTCGATGATTGGACGCATCCCCTGAATCCGTGGCATCAAAAAGCCCAGGATGCTATTTTTGCCATCTGCCGCCCGTAATAAATCCTCTGGCCAAGCGATAGAGATATGCCCTAAACTCGCCGTAGGGTTTTCTGGCGGGTTAGCAAGCATTGCCTGGAGTTTTTCAGCATGGGCAGTGGTTGGCTTGTGGTAAATCTTCGCCACCAATTCGTTATCGGATGGCACAGCATAAACACAAGCTTCACCGCCACGTCCCAAACTGACATTGAGACTGAGGATTTCTTTTCTGGGGGAACAACGTAGTACCTGCATAATGAAATTACCGCTAACGGAAGTTATTGTAAGATGTGAAACCTGTAAATCGATTGCTCATGAGTCGTTGAATGCGGCTATAATGAGTGTTAAATCATCATCAGTGCGTTGCGTAATCCGCTCTGAGCGTAAAAATTTTACCAATTGCTCCTTCGCTTCTGTCTTATCCTCGGTATTGGCGACAAATTCAAACAGCGGAAAAAAGAACGGTTTGTGAGGTTCGCCAACAACCATATTCAAAGCCAGCATTTGTAATCCGTCGGTGATAATACCAACGTTTACTATGTCTGTGCGCCATAATCTCATCTGTGCTGTATCTAAGGCATGAGGCGAAGTTAAAAAAGTAGTTTCGTTGATGTATTCACCACTGTCAGGCATAGTCAGTGCCAGCAGGTTGCCCAGACGATCTTTTGCCACTGCCAAACCGTCACCTATCTGAACTACAGCTACAACTTCTGGTGTGGCAACCAGCATAATTAAGGTAGTTGCTAAATCTTGAGGCTGTTTGTCACAAGTAGCCGCCTCATCCTCTACAGCTTTTTTGGCAGCTAATATGGCATCATTTAAGAGCGATCGCACCAATGTATCATCAGTCAAACTTTTTCGGGTCAGCCCTTTGGTAGAAATGTTTTCTATTGCTGTCTCCACAGCAACCATCGCTCCCACTTTCCCAAGACTAGCAGAACCCGCGCCATCTGCTGCGGCCGCCACTAAAACATTATCTGACAATATCTGCCAGTGATGAGCATCCTGACATAATTGATTGTTTTTTAAGTGACTTGTACCACATACAGATGCAGCCACAATCCGCCATTGAGCAATCTGTTTTGATATGTTCATAAATTTTTTTCAAGCAGCTTGATGTTTACACAGCTAGCTGCAATTTTTAATTAAACAGTCCCCCAACCAATCGGCGGTAGTGCTACCTGTTCGTCTACTTGGGAATGAGAAACAGCCGACATACTAGTTGACAGCCAGACAAACATCTCGATAAAATTTAATCCTTTAAGCTTTAAGGGAGTACGTACAGTTATTTGATTTAAACGCGTCATATTCGCATTTTCTACACCAACTGTAAAGAATGCTACCCGCTTGTTAGCCTCGTCTCCCTGTAGACGCTGGGATGCTTGCTCTACCACATGCTCTAACTCACCTTGCGGTTCTCCATCGGTAATCATAAATACCCAAGGACGATAGTAAGCAATCCCGTTGGCACGATACTGAGATTTCCGCTCTTGAATTATGTCCAAAGCTTTATGAATTCCCGCACCCATTGTAGTTAAGCCTTGGGCTGTCAAAATCGGCGGATTGAATTGATCGGCAGTCACAAAGTCTTGTACTACATTGATATTACTATCAAAGGTGACGATCGCCACTTCCACCCGTCTCGCGGCTAAGGAATTTTTGACTAATTCATCCTTCAAACTCAGTAAACCCTGATTTAAAGCCTCAATCGCCTCTCCTTGCATCGACCCAGATGTGTCTAATAAAAGTACACAAGGACAACGTGGTTCTGGGTTCTCAGCAAATTCTACTACTTCATCAAGTCTTAATGTATCATGCATAACTTTTTGTGTTATGTTAAAGTCCAAAGCTTTATTTCCCTTTGCTCAGAGTATATAGTTCCAATCGCCGAGGCGACTACAGAATATAGTATCTATTGGTAGATGCTCTAATCTTTATTAAACAAATTATTTTCATAAAGTTCTCTATATATTTAAGATGAACTTGAGCACAGCTTAGTTTAGCAAAAAAGAGTTTATCAAAACCCAGCATTACCTGTTGTAATGTATCTACCAAAAAGTTATATCCATTAAACCTACAGTACAATAAATACGTAAACTTTCCTAGATAAGTTTTTAAAGATTTTATGTAGAAGAATCGTTTCTTTAAGGAAAAGTAATTAACCATAATTAAGCTCGTTAACTCTAGAAGTATATCAGTGTAACTACGCGAAGTTGGAATCAAATTTGCATCTTGAAGTGAGTGGGCATAAATAAACGTCATTATTAAGGTCTTCACTCAAAAGTTGTTAGTAGTTAGTAAAATCCAGAATTAACCAACATCTACTGATAATCTAGCTATGATAGATGCTTACCTTTATTCATACCTACTTGCTTTTTGAGTCAGATTAAGTAAAATGTGCTAAATGTAACAAATAACATATAAACCTTACAATTTTTAATATATGTACATATTTTCAAATAAATAATTTGTGGGTAGAAAAATATTACAAAGAAGAGAATACTTTATAGATCATATTTTTAATCTACAAATGTTCGGTTGTTGATTCCGCAAAAAACTTGAAAAATATGAATAAGTCAGGTACATTCACCAAACTACGTCCTCTAAGTTTGTTAAGACAATTATCCAATTGTTCCGACAGTACTTGTTTACAAGTATTGAGTAACTCCGTTTCTTGGTCGATTTACTTAGAACAGGGCAAAATAACTTACGCTACCCATTCCGTGGAACCATTTGATCGATTAGAACGACATTTGCGCCGCCTCAGCCAGCAAATTCCACTCCTTACTAATGAGGTTCGCATTCAAGTACGGCTGATGTTTGAACCTGACTCACACAGTCAATTAATCCAAGATGACAGTAATTCGAGAAGCCACCCTGCTGAGTATCAGGCTATATCCTGGCTTGTTAGTCAACACCATCTACATTCTACGCAAGCAGCAGTGCTGGTTCAAGAATTAGTTAAAGAGGTCATTGAATCATTTTTGCTCATCAAAGAAGGTACTTATGAATTAACAGAACCAATTGAGGGAATGCCAAAAATTTGTAGGCTAGGTGTAGAAAAAATTCTAGAGTATTGCCAAGTAAGATTACAGACTTGGCAGGCTTTTACACCAAAAATTTCTTCTCAATATCAACGGCCATATCTGTTGATTAACAGTAAGTTTGATAACCAAGATTTACCAAATCTACAGCCAGATTTAATTAACTGGATGAAGGGTTTTAGCCTGTGTCATCTGGCTGTAATTTTGAATCAAGATGAAATTCAACTAGCTCGCAATTTATACCCTTACATCCTTAAGGGTGCGATTATCCTCCATGAACCCGATCCACCATTTGATAAATTACCAAAGATTTTTGAGGAGCAATCGCTTTTCTCAAAATTGATTTCAGGGTTAGTTGACACCAAACAAGAACTAAATAGCACTGTCAATTCTTACCCAAATATTCGTGAAGAGAAAATAGTTCCTGTTCAGCGATTACCACAGATTTCTACTCCTTCAAAAGAAAACTTTCAGGAACCAACAATATCAAATAGCATAAATTCTGCTTCCCAAAGAGTAACGGCTGCTACGGTAACGGTACAAAAAGTCCACAAAATCGTTTCTGTAGATGATAGCCCTACAATTCTTAAAGAAATTAGTTATTTCTTAGAAAATGAAAATTTTTCTGTAGTGACTATTAACGATCCAGTGAAAGCCGTTTTGTCAATTATAAGGCACAAACCGGATTTAATTTTGTTGGATTTAAACATGCTAGGAATTGATGGCTATGAGTTGTGCCGGATTATACGAAATAATTCCCTATTTCAAAATACTCCTATTATCTTTGTCACTGGGAATAAAGGAATTGTAGACAAAGTAAAAGCCAAATTAGTCGGGGCATCTGGATATCTGACTAAACCGTTTACTCGCGCCGAATTACTGAAAATAGTCTTTATGCATTTGACTTAAATTAACTACTCTAATGAGTTTTTACTGCACATTACTTTGTGCGATCATCTACACATGATTACTAATCTCGAAATTGACGAAAACTTAATTAAGGAAGCTCTCGAACTTGGTGGTCATCCAACTAAGGATGCCGTTGTAGAAGAGGCATTACGAGAGTATGTGCAACGTCGAAAACAACTGAAAATTCTGGAGCTATTTGGCACGATTGAATACGACGATGATTATGACTACAAGCTACAGCGCCGGAGTCGATGAAAGTCATTGTTGATACTTCAGTCTGGTCTTTAGCTCTCAGACGCAATTATAAAGTTGATGAATCACCCTATGTTGCAGTGTTGCAAGAATTAATTAGTTAACAGATAATAATTTGCCCAAAGTCTTGTAAAATCTTGGTAATTGCTCATCGCAAAAAGCTGGGCTTATTGAAAAAAGAGAAAAAATAATGTCCCTTTTACATAATGTAATAATTGCTAAAATATGGACTAATAATGTTAGAAAGTAAAACTAGAGTGAATCTTGAAGATAAATTAAGCAACGAATTCTTGGAAAAGCGCTGTTGAAGTTTTTGAAATCAAAAAAAAGCTTGTGTATCTAGATTGCTGGTTTTATGGGATTTTAGCTCAAGCGCGAGAAACCAAACGGCTCTCGTCATGGTTATGCAAGAAGCAATTTCTACGACGCGCTGCACCTACGCGCAAAAGTTAGCTAATCGCGTTTT
This sequence comes from Nostoc sp. JL23, assembly GCF_017115065.1. Classification (NCBI taxonomy): domain Bacteria; kingdom Bacillati; phylum Cyanobacteriota; class Cyanophyceae; order Nostocales; family Nostocaceae; genus Nostoc; species Nostoc sp. JL23. The sequence continues at coordinate 47,876 of NZ_JABXKN010000076.1, read as the reverse complement.
GTATTTTAAAGCTTCACTCTAGCAGAAAACAGAATAATTTATAAGTCTGCTTTCTGGCTCAACTAATAATAAAATTTCTGACTATGGAGTATAAAAAATGAAAAGTGTAGTAAGCGCAGCAGTTATATTAACATTGATTAGTGGAGCAAATTGTCTTCCTAGCTATGGAATATTATCAAATATCAAGCCTTCAAGCATAGAAGTTAAATCAATTGCTCAAGGTAAGCATCAACAATTGATGGCTAGAGTTGGAACTACTTTAAATACTCCATTTTATCTTAGATACGGAAGGACAGCTTACCTCCCCACTGAAAATATTGAAATCAAATTTTCAAAAGTTATCCAGGATTCTCGGTGTCCTTCTGATGTAACTTGTATTTGGCAAGGGCAAGTTATTATTGGCTTAGACATCATAAAAAATGGTCAGCAAGTTTCAACATTAACGCTAACCCTTGTCCCAGGTCGTGATGCTTTACCAATTCAATTTTTAGATAAATATTCGGTGAGATTGATAGAGGTTTCCCCGTACCCAAATAGCAAAAAGGCGATCGCACTCAAAGACTACATTGCTAAAATTGTTGTTAGTAGAAATTAGATGACTAACCTTCGACACGCTTTTTTCTGAAACAAAACACCCGGATTTTTCACAAGCGAGAAATCCGGGCGTATGTAGTTTAAGGTCAAAATCAACCAAATAAAAATAATGTCTTACTTCCCTGCGTAGATACATTCTCAGTATTTACTTAATTTTTACATTGCCAGTCTAACGTAGTAGGATTGTTCAAGTGAAAGGGTAAGCCTTGCGCGATGAGTAGCCATCGATCGCTAGCAGGCACCCTAAAATAAGAGCAAAAGACGATTCCTAAAACAAGCACACTCCATGCGTATTTCTCTAAATTGGCTGCGCGAACTAGTAGAGATAAAACTTAGTCCAGAAGAATTAGCCGAAACCCTGACAATGGCGGGGTTTGAGGTTGAAGAGATTGAAGACCGCCGCACTTGGGCAAATGGCGTGGTGATTGGGAAAGTGCTTGAGCGTCAACCCCATCCCAACGCCGATAAATTGAGTGTTTGCCAAGTGGATATCGGTACAGGTGAAACTTTAAATATTGTCTGTGGTGCTGCCAATGTGAAGGCAGATATCTATGTGCCTGTGGCAACTACGGGTACTTACTTACCCAAAATTGATTTAAAAATCAAACCCGCAAAACTACGTGGTGTCCCATCTCAGGGCATGATTTGTTCTTTAAAGGAACTCGGTTTGCCCACCGATGTAGACGGAATTCATATTTTTACCCAGGACAATTTACCATTGGGTAGTGATGTCCGGCCATTGTTGGGTTTAGATGATGTAATTTTAGACCTGACCGCAACTGCCAATCGCGCTGATGCTCTAAGTATGGTAGGCGTAGCTAGAGAAGTAGCAGCTTTGACTAGTGGAAAGTTGAGCATTCCTGAACCTGGTGAAGTCTCTATTCCCAAAAATGCCGGAAATTTAGCTTTAAAAATAGCCGATACCCAAGCTTGTCCTGCATACATCGGTACGGTAATTGCACAGGTGAAAATTGCTCCATCTCCCGAATGGCTGCAACAGCGCTTAAGGGCTGCTGGTGTACGTCCCATTAGTAATGTGGTGGATATTACTAACTATGTTTTGTTGGAATGGGGACAACCACTACACGCTTTTGATGGCGATCGCCTAAAATCTGTTGCAAGTAGCGAAAATTTAAGCATCGGCGTTCGCTTTGTCAATAATGGAGAATTCCTCAAAACTCTGGATGGACAAACTCGCACCCTAGCAACCCAAAATTTGTTAATTACCGCTAACGAAAAACCCGTTGCACTGGCGGGAGTCATGGGTGGGGAAGAAACGGAAGTCCATGCAGGGACTCAAAGCCTAGTTTTAGAAGCGGCGTTATTTGATTCCGTGGCAATTCGCCGTTCTTCGCGCAGTGTTGGGTTAAGAAGTGAGGCTTCTGGCAGATACGAACGGGGAGTTAACCGGGCTGAGTTGGAAATAGCTAATCGCCGCGCTTTATCCTTAATTAGCGAATTAGCGAGTGGAATTATAGTCCAGCAAGAAATTGCCGACACCCGCCCCGATCCGTCTACCTGGAGTCGTTCTATCGCCCTGCGTTTAGACCGAGTTAATCAGATATTGGGGCCAATCGAATTAGAAGAAGACACAGGTGAACTTCAAGGACAAGATGTTGAGCGCATCCTGACTGCATTGGGATGTCAGCTGACTCCTTCAGGAGAAGATAGCAGCCATCAACCTACGTGGTCAGTTTCCGTCCCACCTTATCGTTACCGCGACTTAGAGCGAGAAATTGATTTAATTGAAGAAATCGCCCGTCTCTATGGCTACAACAAATTCTGCGATACCTTACCAGAAAAAGCGGAAGCTGGTTATCTGCCTTTAGATCAAGAACTAATTCGCAAGTTACGAGCTTTCTTGCGGGCTGAAGGATTGACAGAATTAATCCACTATTCTTTAGTCAAACCAGGAGAAGACAGAAACATAGTACTGTCAAACCCATTATTTGTTGAATATTCAGCGCTGCGAACCGATTTGATATCGGGGTTAATTGATGCCTTTCAATACAATTTAGAGCAGGGTAATGGTGCGCTGAACGGTTTTGAAATCGGGCAGATTTTCTGGCAAGAAGAAGACGGTTTGCAAGAAACAGAAGCCCTGGCGGGAATTATCGGAGGCGATCGCACCCTTGGCAAATGGTCAAAAAGTGGACGCGAAGAACCCATCACCTGGTTTGAAGCCAAAGGCATTTTAGAAAGTGTATTTCGGCAACTTAGCTTGCAAATCGAATTTCAACCCGATCGCCGCGACGAGCGCTTACATCCAGGACGCACCGCTTCTCTGTGGATTCGGGGTAACAGACTGGGGATTTTTGGACAAATTCATCCCCAATTGCGGCGAGAAAAAGGTTTACCAGATTCCGTTTACGTTTTCCAGTTGGATCTAGATGTGCTTTTAGATTCGCTAGAACAAGATGAAGTTCTCGTCCCCACATTCCAGCCCTATTCTACCTATCCGGCTAGCGATCGCGACATTGCCTTTTTCGCACCAGTGAAAATCTCAGTTGTCGAAATTGAAAAAGTAATTACCAAAGCTGGTAAAGATTTGCTCGAATCGGTAGAATTGTTTGATGAATATCGTGGCGAAAATGTCCCCGAAGGACAGCGGAGTTTAGCATTCCGCTTAATTTATCGGGCTAGTGATCGCACTCTGACTGAGGCTGAAGTTGAACCAGTACATAATAAAGTCCGCGAAGCCTTGGTGGAAAAATTCGGCGTCAACTTGAGAAGTTAGGAGTAAATACGGGAAAAGGTTAGAGGTTATAGGTGACAGGATACAGCAAAGAAAAACTATTCCCTGTAACCTGTACCCTGTAACCTATAAACTGAGATTTTAAATTTTTAATTGATTAACCATGCCTAAATATGTACTCTGGGGAACTTACTGCGAAGATGTTATCGAAAAACGCGCCCCCTATCGTCAAGCTCATTTAGACGGATTAGCAAAACAGAAAGAATCCGGTGTGCTGATTACCATCGGCCCCACCAAGGATGTTACAAAAGTTTTTGGGATTTACGAAGCCGAAGACGAAGCCACTGTGCGCCAGTTAATTGAAAACGATCCTTACTGGAAAAATGGCATCTGGACTGAATATTCTGTTAAAGAATGGATTCAGGCTTTTTGAAGAAGAATTCAGGAGCAAAGCCAGAGACGCTCCACTGAGGCGTCAAAATCAGGATTCAGACCCACACTTCGGCCCTTCTCTACGAGACGCTGCGCGAACGATGCAGCCTCTTCTCTTCTTAGGCTGCGCTAGCCGCTACTCGTACAGAATTCATGCTGAATTCTGTTTTGATAAATCTAGTTTGGAGACTGGCTTTCGCAGATATTTAACCACGCCTAAGTCCAATACAGTTCAGTTAAGCATTTCTTTCTTCTCTTTGCGTCCTTCTCTTCGAGACGCTGCGCGTTGGCAGAGCCTCTCGCAGAGAAGGTGTCCTTGGCGGTAGCCTGCGGCAAGCCGCTTTGCGTCTACGTTAAAAAAATTGACTTTTACAAAGAGTTTTAGGCTTAACTGAACCGTATTGCGCCTAAGTCTTGATTCTCCGGGGCGGCAAAGTATTTAATCGGGTAATCAGCTTAACCTTTGTCATCAGCGACTCCCATATTTTTCAAATAAATCATTTAAAGCTTCTGCCAGCAATGCTTGACTACTTCGGTCTTTGTCAAGTGCAAATTTATCCTGCTTTTATACAATGCTAAAGATTACGTAAAGGTTAAAGAAAGCACAATTTTTCCTTTAAGATCAATTAAACTTGTATTCATTAAGGCATACTAATACTAGTGATAATACTTAAAAATGAATTACAAGTACGCAATAGTTTTGGGAATCGTGGTATTCTCCAGTTTTCAAGCGGAAGCAAAAGCCGCTTCTACTTCTATGCTGGGAACGGCGAATAACTTCGGGGTCTTGGCTGCCTCGACGGTAACTAATACCGGTCCTTCCCTGATCACGGAATCTCTGGGTGTCAGCATAGGTTCTTCAGCCATTGGCTTTTCTCCAGGGAGCGTCACCGGAACGATATTCACATCTGATACAGTTGCGGTTCAGGCTCAGGCGGATAACGCAACTGCGTACAATTTTTTAGCAGGCTTGAGTAGCAATGTGGACTTGACAGGTAAGGATCTGGGTGGACTCACGCTCACACCTGGCGTCTATTCTTTTAGCTCATCGGCTCAGTTGACCGGAAAACTCACACTCAACAATCAAGGAGACCCCAATGCGCTCTTCGTTTTCCAGATAGGGAGTACGCTCACGACCGCAAGCAACTCGTCTATTGTCACGACCAACGGTGACGTTCCCAATGTGTTTTTTCAGGTCGGCAGCTCCGCGACTCTTGGTACTGGCACTCAGTTCTTGGGAAATATTCTAGCGCTCACGAGCATCACCCTGGCTACTGGCGCAAACATTAAGTGCGGTAGAGCCTTGGCGCAAAATGGTATCGTGACGATGGATACCAACAGGGTCTCCAGCGCCTGCGATACAAAGCCACAGAAAGTAGCAGTGGTTCCAGAACTAGCAGTGATTCCAGAACCTGACTCATCACTTGGTGTTCTCGGCTCCGGGGTGGTGGGTCTGTTATTCGCCTTCAGGAAAAGATTTAGAATATCTTAAACTCTCACGAATGCCCCACTCCCCACTTATGAAAATTTGGCAGGTTGATTTTTATCGTCGTCCCTCACAAGATGCGTCTGGACAAATTTTATGGGAGTTGTTGATTTGTGACGCAACTCGTAGCTTTAAGTATGAAGCCACCTGTCTCCAGTCAGCAGCAAATTCTAATTGGGTTGCGACTCAACTTGAGCTAGCTGCTGGTGAAAAATTGCCAGATGTAATTCAGGTGTTTCGTCCTCAGTCTCTAAGTTTAATTGAGGCAGCTGGACGCAATTTAAGTATTAATGTCGAACCTACCCGCCACACCTTGGCGTTAAAGCAGTGGTTACAAGAAAAGCAATATCCCTCAACGCTGGATAAACCACCCCCAGCACCATTACCAGAAAACCTCTGGGGAGAACAATGGCGTTTTGCGACTCTAGCTGCTAGTGATGTAGAAACGAGATTTAGCGATCGCCCCATTCCCATTTTGCACATCCCAGAACATCTCAAACCAATCAATTTGGGTTTAGCATCAACAGTTCCTATTCCTGGTGTAGTAATTTATGGTGGACGGCAATCAATGCGCCTAGCACGGTGGTTGCAGCAAGCCCGTGCCGTCAGCTTGAACTACATTTCTGGCGCACCAGATGGCTTAATATTAGAAGCTAGCTTGGTAAATAGATGGATTGTTGCCACATTTGAAGATCCAGAAGTTACAACAGCAGCCCAAGCATTTGAACAACGCAAAAAGCATTGCCGAGGATTGCATTTTTTGTTAGTTCAACCCGATGATTCTGGTATGACTTATAGCGGCTTTTGGTTATTGCAGACAGAAGATTGGTATTAATTTCCAAAAATATTTGTTTGCTTAATTTTTATAGCTAAATAAATCGACTAAAGTGGTGTCTGACTACAAGGGAATATGTGTCTACGCTTTACTGTAATTTGCCTATATAAGCCAGGTATATAAGTTTCGCAAATTATTAGTATGATCATAAAGTCATACTAAATAGTAATACTAAAAATTAATTATAGATGCTCAAAGTCACAATTAGCTTAGAAAAAGACATTCTGCAATTTGTAGATCAGTATGCACAGGGAAACCGTAGTGCATACATCAATACACTGCTAGCAGAACACCGCCGCCGAATTTTAGCAGCAGAAATGATTACAGCACTAATGCAGGATGTTAAAGATGCAGAGTATCAAGCCGAAATTGCTGCTTGGGACGGCGTTGCAGGAGATGGCATAAATGCCAGGGAGTAATTTAAATTATCGGCGAGGAGAAATACCTTGGGTGAATCTCGATCCAACAGTGGATAGAGATAAAATTGAAGCGAAAGTGAGGCGAAGGTGATGAAAAAATTAAACTATTTCTTCCTGCTTTTGACTTAAATACATCGCAATTCCTTTCTCGTAGTAAGCTGCTTCATTAATAAAAATAGGATAAACAGTAGACGCTCCCTCATAGAAAATATCTTTTCCTTCAAAAGTCAGAAACATTGGATCGCCTGGATGCAAAGGTTCATAATCCCTAAATTGAAGCTGGGGGTGAATCATGGCTTGAATTTCCCCGCGTAGATGTAGCCCGCCGTAGGCATCGCTTCTAGGATAATCGATAGTCTTAATATATTTATAAAGTGTAAGGTGGTTGCTTGTCTGCGGAATGTTCCCCTGATTGCACCCTTCCAAATAATCTAAAACTGCATAAATAAGCTGTTCTGTTTCCTGAAATAATTTGGCGTTTAAAACATTTTGAGCTACAGCCCCAACTTCTATAACAAAACCCAATTCGCACAAAGAACGGAGAAAACCATTTTCTTTGGATTCCTGATTAATACAGACTTTCACTAAAGGATTGATAGAACTTAAATAAGCGCCTAACCTAAGCAAGAAAGGATGCATATCACAAAAAATCAGAGTTAACCCCATATTGGCAGTTGTGCTGTGCAAATCAATAATTACATCTATAAAGGGCTGATTTTGTGGTTGCAATATCTGTTGAATTGCTTTTGCCCGCGTATCTTCATAACTTGAGAGTTGAGGATTTTGTAAGCCTTGATTAGTGAAACAACGATTTAAATCTTTTTCAATGTATCGTTTGCCTTCTTCAATAGCTTTGAGATTACCAAGTAATGCCAGAGTTTCAAAACTTGCCCTGTTAATTAAATTAGGATATTGCTGAAACTTTTTGACTAAATGTACTCCTGTTAACTCATTACCGTGGTTTCCTCCAACGATCGCAACTCGTTCAATCTGACTCATAACAACCTCATATCTAAAAAACTACCCTACGGTTATTGAGAATGGTGCAAGATACAAGATAGAAGTATAGCTGCTGCTGACTAAATCTTGTAAAAGACTGACGCGATGTCTACGACGGGCTATGACGCTCGATGACTGGCTACCGCTTCGCTATCGGCGTCGCTCCATGTTCAAGCCAAAATATGATAACTGTTAAGCTGTTGGTTTTAGTATAAAAGGGGAGCAAATTTATGGAGAAGGACTTTCAAACAATGCCTGCGGTGGGCTACGCCTACGCTGAACTTTACAAAAACGCCCTCCTCAACGACGTACTCCCCTTTTGGGAAAAATATTCTCTCGATTGGCAGCAAGGCGGCTATTTCACCTGCCTCGATCGCGAAGGCAAAATTTATGATACAGACAAATTCATCTGGCTGCAAAACCGCCAAGTGTGGACTTTTTCGATGCTTTACAACCAGCTGGAAAAGCGCGAAAATTGGCTAAAAATTGCCAGCAACGGCGCTAATTTTCTCGCCCAACATGGCAGAGATAGCGATGGGAACTGGTACTTTGCCCTCACCCGTGAAGGGAAACCATTGGTTCACCCTTACAATATCTTTTCTGATTGTTTTGCGGCGATGGCATTTAGTAAATATGCACTCGCTGGCGGCGAAGAATGGGCAAAGGATGTGGCTATACAAGCTTATAACAACGTATTACGCCGCAAAGATAACCCCAAGGGCAAATATAATAAAACCTATCCCGGCACACGCCCGATGAAATCATTGGCTGTACCGATGATTTTAGCCAACCTGACTTTAGAAATGGAATGGTTGCTGCCAAAGGAAACACTAGAAAATGTCCTGGCTGAGACTGTCCGCGAAGTGATGACCGATTTTCTTGACCAAGAACGGGGACTAATGTACGAAAACGTTGCCCCTGATGGTTCCCATGTCGATTGTTTTGAGGGACGGTTGATTAACCCAGGTCACGGTATCGAAGCTATGTGGTTCATTATGGACATCGCGAGTCGGAAAAACGATACCAAAACTATTAACCAAGCCGTTGATGTGGTGTTAAACATCCTGAATTTTGCTTGGGATAACGAGTACGGCGGATTGTATTACTTTATGGATGCAGATGGTCATCCCCCACAACAATTGGAATGGGATCAAAAACTGTGGTGGGTTCACCTAGAGTCTTTGGTTGCATTAGCGATGGGCTATCGCCTGACAGGGCGTGAGGTGTGTTGGAAATGGTATCAAAAGATGCACGATTACGCCTGGTCACACTTTGCTGATTCAGAATACGGTGAGTGGTTCGGTTATCTCAATCGGCGTGGAGAAGTATTGTTGAACCTCAAAGGTGGCAAATGGAAAGGATGTTTTCACGTACCGCGTGCATTGTACCTTTGTTGGCAGCAATTTGAGGCGATCGCTAGTACTTTGCAATAGACTTATTACAAAAATTCATGGTTATAACCACAACTGAAGTTGTGGTAACGACAGCTTCAGTTTTAGTAACAACAGCTTTAAGGTTACTTATGAATGGCTTCAACTGTAGTAATAACGGCTTCAGCGTTGATAACTACAGCTTCAGTTTTAGTAACAACAGCTTTAAGGTTACTTATAAATGCTTCATCTGTAGTAATAACGGCTTCAGCATTGATAACTACAGCTTCAGTTTTAGTAACAACAGCTTTAAGGTTACTTATGAATGCTTCTGTTGTAGTAACGACGGCTTAAGTTATTGCGATGCCTGCGGCGGTAAACAACGCAGTCAGTTTAATCTTTGTTAGTGTACAAGTAATATTGGAAAGATGTCTCATGAATGTTGTGACACCTAAGCGATTTACCATCGCTGAATACCATCGATTGATTGAACTCGGATTTCTGACAAAGGGCGATCGTATTGAATTAATTCGAGGGGAACTGATTCAAATGACAGCAAAGGGAACACCTCATACAGTTTGTAGTTCTATCCTGTGCCGTCAATTGGATCGGCTTTTAGGCGATCGAGCAGTCATCCGTGGACAAGATCCTATCACCCTTCCTAATCAAAGCGAGCCTGAGCCGGATGTTGTCATTGCAAGAGGAAGAGATGAAGATTATCTCGCTCATCATCCTTATCCTGAAGATATTTTGTTAGTGATTGAAATTTCGGATAAAACTATAGATTACGATCAAACAATCAAGTTGTCATTGTATGCAGAAGCCGGAATTTCTGATTACTGGATTGTAAATTTGCCCGCTCGTCAACTTGAGCGTCATAACCAGCCATATCAGAATGCTCAAAGTAAGTTTAGTTATCTCAGTAAGCAGATTTCTTTATCGAATCAGTCAGTAGCAATTCCTGGATTTGAAGATGCATTATTAGACTTGAATCGCTTGTTTCCAGAGAGTGCTAATGAATGATTTTCGCTCGTATCCTAAAGTGAGTTAAGCTATTTATATTTTTGCGATAGACCTTAACTAATAATCTGGGCAGGAAGCAGAAAGTATGAAATTTATACCAATTATGCTAATAGTTTTCCTGTGACTCTGCCAGAACTTGACTGGCTAACTCATGAAATTAGCGATTGGCTTGGCTTACCAATTACTAGAGAGTAAACTACAAACTAAATTCAGCTGCGCCGTCCTCATCAACTTCTGCATCCTTACCCACACCAGTAGGTTTAAATTTAGAACCATGAATTAATTCACCAAACGCAATTCCTGGATTTTGGTGAAGAATATTCAGCACACTCATAAAATCCCGCACAATTTCTCCTGGTGTCAGTAATGCTTCTGCACCCAAGCGATTAATAATTTCTTGCACGAACTCTTTCAATTCACGATTTGTCAAAGTCTGTTCATACCCAAAATTAAGTGCATGAATCTCAGCTAAACGTTGCAAAAGCATCAATATTTCTGCTTCACTCAACGGGTTCAACCGAATCACTGGCCCTAAATGCTCCTGAACATTAGCTTGGGCAACAAAACGACTTTCTTTTGTACGTCTTTGCCAAGCTTGGTCTGCAAAAAGTCCGCGTTTGGGGTCTTCTAAAAATTTAGTTGTTCCACCAACAACAATGCCAAGATGTTCTGCTTTACATTGCATGGTGTCGTTAAACATTGCGAGGAGTCGATTATAATTCTTTTCCCGCGTAACGGTAGTAGATATTTGATATAAATGTACGGCTTCATCAACTAGAATTAACAGTCCTTTATAGCCAATCTCAGCGACAAACTTCGCAAACAGTTTTATATAATCATACCAACTATCATCATCAATAATTACCCGCACTCCTAAAGCTGCTTTCGCCTCAACTTTAGTAGTAAATTCTCCCCGCAACCAACGCATTGCTGCATTTTTTAAATTATCATCATCCATTCGATAGCCACGCCAATAAGCGATAATCACACTACCAAAATCAAAACCGTGAACTAAATCTTCAATATACTGAACTACTTCCCTAATTTTCGATTCAACTTGGTCATCAAAACCATCGTCATTGGGACGCATTTGAGTTTCTTTAACCACTTCTTGTTGAATTTTATTAATCCATCCTTCTAAAATCGAAACTAAAGCACCACCATCAGGACGAGTTTTTGTAGCTAGGTGACTCATTAATTCTCGATAAGTCGCTACGCCTTCATTGTTGCTTCCAGCTAATCGACGTTCTGGCGATAAATCAGCATCAGCAACTACAAAACCTTGCTCCATAGCGCGGTTGCGAATTAGTTGTAATAAAAAACTTTTCCCAGAACCGTAGTTACCAATTATGAAGCGAAATGCTGCGACACCTTCTGTAATATCATCGAGATTTTGTAATACGCTTTTTAGTTCTTTTTCTCGACCTACTGCGATATATTCAACTCCCAATCTTGGTACTACCCCTGCACCAAGAGAATTGATTAAAGCAGTGGAGATTTTCTTCGAGATTTTGAGCTTTGCCATGTATTACACTTCACTTTATTCTAAACGCAGAAGCACGCAGTAAGTAGGTAAGGGATATCATCTTACTACTAAATCTGACGACGGCAATAACAATTTAATTTGACGAAGTATGTCTAGCCATGAGGCCTTCATACATCGCAATCATTTTTTTGACATCTGTTATATACTCCTGATAAACTTTTGGACTTTCCGAATCAAAATTAATTATTAATTCCCCAATAGTATCATTTGCCCGTTCATTTATAGAATCGATTAATAAATTTGGCATAGTAATATTTGCTTCGGCAATTTTTTTGATAGCACTATTGGGATTATCTTGTTCAACTATAGCTTTTAATACTTGTAACTCATGTCCTGGAAGATTTTCGAGAAAATTGGTCCATTCTTCGGGGATATTTTCTGATGTCTCAACTTTCGAATTTTTAATAACATCTGAAGATTCAATTATTTCCGAAAATGGAAACAATTCAATATCATCTTCTTGGAAATTATCAGACAAAGGCTCTGGATTCAATGTTTCTACTTGTTGTAGTAATTCCCATACTTGATTTTGTAATGAGTCTCGTTCTTCTTGCAATAATGAAACTTGTCCTTGTAATTGCTGTAATTCAGCTTTGTGTTCTGCTAGTTGAGTTTGTGAAGAATTAAGAATAGCTTGGAGATTTTCTCTTTCGGTTTTCGTTGCTACCAGCAATTGATTGTTTTGGGTTGTCTCAACTTCTAGCTCTTGAATTGCAATTCGCAGTTCGTATAATTTTTCTTCTAATTGGGGTTTGAGTCTGCCTAAAAGAGTTAAATTACTTTCAACTTCTTGTTTTTCGTGTTGTAGCTCGGAAATTTGACTTTGCAATTGAGTGATTTCAGCACGAGATACATTACAATTTGACTCTAAACGGCGCTTTTCTGCTGTGAGGATAGAAAAAGCATTGTTCAATTCAGTTTGATTGTTCTGCAAATTATTAATTTCAGTTTGCAGGTTACTAATTTCTGTTTCTAATTGCTTCTTTTGTCCGGCAAATGTTCTTAATTCTCGCTGTAGACTATCTCTTTGGCTACGGCTTTCTATGACTTGATTTTGCACCTGTTGTGATTCAGAATATAATAAATTATGATGTTCTTTAATTTGATTTATTTCTCTGACAACGCGAGCCTTTAATCCCTCCATCTCTTTAATTCGCTTGCGGAGAGAACCTAAAACAAACATTTCATAATTTCTGCGCCGCTTGTCTATGAATAATGCTGTTGTATGGATAGTAACGGCAGTAATTACACCTGTGAGAAAGGCTTTATTAAAATCCCAGCTTGGGACAAGGCTAAGACCAAAACTCACACTAAAGGCAACTATCACTAGTATAAATCGATTGCTGATCGTAACTGATTGCATATTGCTGGTTTTTAGCGTAGTAAAATTATCTGAATAAGTAGTCATACTAATTTATAATTCTTAATTCGTAATTAAAAAGCAAATACACATAAAATACTTAATCTAAGTGGTTATATCTGGTCAATCAAAATATTTTTCTCAATTTGGGTATCAGAATGGTTATGAAATCTCTAATTTTAGTTAATGGTGCATAACACTGTTCTGTAATTTACAAAAAAGCGCAATTATCAATGAAAAAATTTTGATATTAAGTGTTGGATGTGTTTTTATTTGCATAAAAAAGCGTTAAATCTGCTTTTAAAAAATCAACAAACTGCCGTGCTGTACGTCCAGAACGACCATTATGACGAGTTGCCCATTGTAATGCCTGAAATTCCAAATCTTCTTGGGTAATATTAATTTCAGCTTGTGCCACTAGATGTTGTACAATTTTTAAATAAGTTTTCTGATTGGCTGGTTCAAAAGTCAAGGTTAAACCAAAGCGATCGCTAAACGAAAGCTTCTCCTGCATCGTATCCCAGGCATGGATTTCCTCGTTATCCTTGGGAGTCGGTCTATCTACAAAAAACTCCCGAATCAGGTGGCGGCGATTGGAAGTAGCGTACACAACTACATTTTGAGGTCGCGCCGTTAAATTACCTTCTAAAACTACCTTGAGGGCTTTAAAGGCATCATCATCTTCTTCAAATGAAAGGTCATCGACAAAGATAATAAATTTTTGTGATACACCCCGTAAATGTTCCACGATTTCTGGTAAGTCTTTTAAATCAGATTTTGCCACTTCCAATAAGCGGAGGCTGCGATTGCTATATTCATTTAACAAAGATTTCACTAAAGAAGATTTGCCAGAACCGCGACTACCGTAAAGTAATACATGGAGTGCCATCTCTCCTGATAATAAAAACTCTGTATTTTTCAGCAAAGCATCTTTTTGAGATTCGTAACCGACAAGCGCACTCAGTTTAACCGGGTCAGAATACCTGATACCGAGAAACTGCCCAGATTGCCAGCGTAAAGCGCGATATTCTGCAAATAAACCAGAGCCACATTGCCGATAATAAGCTGCTAACTCTTCTACAGCATCACCCCAATTATCTAACTCTTGTAGATATGTAGTAAATTTTGTCTCTACTCCTACTAATTCTTGCTCTTTATACCACACTACTGGCGAAATCGGCATGTGAGCTACGCCTTGTACCCACTCGCTCAAAGAAGCGCTGCTACACTCATATAGACTTTGCAATACTTGTAAATCATGCTGAACTGCTGTTACTAAAGCTGGGGGCAAATCTTCAAATTCTCGCACTCCCGCCAGCCTTGTAAAAGGATTCTCAGAGAAGAGAATTTGAGTAATTAAATAGTCTTCCCAGTTTTGATTTCTAGCAGCCAAAGCGTGAAAGTAACTGCCGTAGGCTTGGAGACAACCTCGTGCATCGGCTTCAGTGTAACGTATAGCTTGCAACAGTTCCAGAAATGCCCTCCCCACTTCACCTTGTAGAACAGATTGGTAAAGTAAAAGTGAGGCTGCTTGGCGCTGGAGATATTGAACCCTTGTATATGAGGAAGTACTTGCCATTGGCATCGCTTTATTATCCATTAATCAACTGTGTGGTATAGCTAAATAGCTATGGTAAATTGTCTGCTGACCCTGGCAGTAAAGTCAAAGTCTACATAGGTTTTAACAATGAATTTAGGTATAGTTGCTGCTTTTGCCTACGGCATATTAGCGATTGTTGGTGGCGTTATTGGCTACATACAGGCTACAAGTAAAGTTTCACTCCTAAGTGGTAGCATTAGCGGTTTATTACTAATACTTGCCGCTTACTTTCAACTCCAAGGACAAACTTGGGGTTCGATTTTAGCAGTATTAGTTACTGCTGTTTTAGTAGTTGTCTTTGCATTTAGACTGGCAAAAACACGCAAGTTTATGCCTGCGGGATTAATGACGATTTTAGGTATGCTGGCATTGGCGGTGATGGTGAATCAAATGGTGGCTTTAAGGTAATATCGGTCTTTTAGCAATAACCACCCTCCTGTTTTTTGTATAGTATGACTCTGTTTGCCTTGAATTATACTAGTACATTTATATTACTATGACTTGTTACCCCTGCCTAATAACTTCCAGATCAGGGTAAAGTTTTATTGGTTGATTATACTGCGTAGGCGTAGTCCGTCGTAGACATCGCCCTTTGTTCATCTTTTAAGTGAATACGTAGAAAACCCTTAAAATTATCAACCTTGACAAAAGTGCAGTTACATAAGATGCGCTCATGTAGGCTTTGTTTGCGATCGCCCATAGTCATCTACAATTTGTAGGTGACAAAAATAACGTGATAACGAGCTTTCCAGACACAAATTCTGAAAATTAAATCAAAAAATAATTATTAATTGCTAAAAAATTCCGGTTTTTTTGGCTTTGTGATGATAAATAAAAGTAATAGTGTTGAATCTCGTGCTTCTTACTGCGAAGGGTTACTGAAGTTCTTCGCTGTTTTTAGATGACTACATGAACATCAAACAACATCTGCCGCCAATCAGTTTTTTTGCTGGAGATGCTTCTTTGCCACAAAAAAAGGAGATGGAGCCACATCAAAAAGCTCTACCACAAAACTTACTGTAGATGTATCTAAGTAACTATGCTGATAAAGCGTAAAGATGTCACGGTATCTGGGAGCCAATTTTAAAGGAATTGCAAAGGACTTGGTGCCATTTTGGCAGGTTTTTCTCCCAAATATGAGATATTAGTAGATTGTAGAAATCTTTATTGTTATTCACATCTCTCTTCTTGCATTAGTTCCTATCTACTGAAAACTCTTAAGACCAAGCAAATTTGATACGATAAGTTTAAGTAATTTAATGAAGTAGGAAATAATACATGGTATTATCACTGTCTTCTCATAACGTTATCCAGTATCTGCAAGACGCGGGTCTGTGTAGCTCAGAAGATGGCCCATCAGACAAATCTGAGTTGCCAGGAAGTAGTCAGAACAATTTCAATTTACTAGTGACTTTAGCAGATAATCGCCAACTGCTCATTAAACAAGAACGTAACGTTAACAACAATGACGGTGCGCCTCATGAATTGTTTCAGGAGTGGCTGTTTCACCAGTTGCTACAACAGTTTCCAGTTCTAGGTAATACTTCAGCGATCGCGCCATTGGTAGTACATTTTGACGAAGAAAATTCGATTCTTGTCCGTAGCTACTTAAACGAATATCTAGAACTTGCGAAATTGTACCACAACAATGAGATTTTTCCACAAGAAATTGCCACTGCCATCGGCACTACTTTGGCGGGACTGCATCGCGCCACCTACAACCGCCGAGAATATCGGGATTTTATGGCAACTGCTCCCCAAGGAGAGTTTCGCTACGGGTTTTACAATCCAGCGCAAGGGGTAGGGTCGATTGGGCCGGAGATTTTTGGGACTGTTCCCACGGATGCACTGAAATTCTATGTTCTCTATCAACAATACGAGAGTTTGGAATCTGCGATCGCAGATTTGGCATATAGCTGGAATCCTTGCTGCTTAACTCACAACGACCTGAAATTGAACAACATTTTGGTTCATTCCAGGTGGGAGCAATTAGACAATTGTCTTATACGACTAATTGACTGGAAAGCTTGTTCTTGGGGAGACCCAGCCTTTGATTTAGGAACTTTACTGGCAAGCTATTTAGGAATTTGGCTCAAGAGTCTGGTAGTAGACCCCACCATTGAGTTAGAAGAATCTCTAAATTTGGCGTTAACACCGTTAGAGATTTTACAACCTTCAATTATTGCCTTAATTAGGGCTTATATAAATGCTTTCCCGATGATTCTGGAATACCGCAGTGACTTTATTTCGCGGGTTATTCAGTTTGCGGGGCTGGCACTAATTCATCAAATTCAGGAGATGATTACGTGCCGTAAACACTTTAATAATGTTGAACTGTGTATGCTGCAAGTAGCTAAAAGTTTACTTGTAATGCCAGAGCAAGCTGTACTGACCATTTTTGGGATATCAGAATCAGAAATCCTGAATCCTGTGGCAAACATTCATAAATTTCCTCAGCCTGTAAAAGAGCAGCAGTTACTTCGGATTTATTACGAGAAAACTCGGCTGCGTGGTTGTTAGTAATAGGTAGCAGAAAAATTTAAAAAGAACACACAATTCTGCATTCTGTATTCTGACTCCTGAATTCTATTTTGTTAAAGTTTGATTTCTGAATCGATTAATGCTAAATTCCTCTATCAATCAATCGCTAAATTCTCTATTTGATATTGCTCAGAATATCCAGATTGAGTCTAATTTTTGTATTTACCATCCCAATTATCAACCCTTCGCTCTGCCGACTAAAATAGCCGATAGATTTCAGCAAAATTCCGTAGATTTACAACAAAAGTATCTCACTCTCCTACTGCGAAATTTTCTCTATGGAATCTATTACAATGGCTCCCTGCAAAGTACTTTGGCAGTCAATACTGACAATACTAATCAACCGCAAAAACATAATTTAGCAGATAATTCCATTTTGGAGATTGATTGGGACTTTTACGAGCAACTGCACGCCAGTAATCACGGCATCGGTTACTTTGACCCTCGATGGCAGGTGTTGCGGAAAGAACCTGATGGGACTATGGCGGTGACTAAAGGCGGTTTAACACTTTATGTTGAGCCAGATTGCCATCTAGAATCTAGTAAGAAATCTACCAAAGTGGGTGACATGGTAGCAATCTGGATGCCCAAAAATCGACTGCAAAACGGCTGTTACTTAGCAGTTAGCAATGTTGGACAGGAACGCCAAAGCAACCCAGACGCCGATTTAGGAGCAGGGCGAATCTACTTTAACTTTACGGCATCTGGTGCGATCGCTCTCATGGAAAGCTTGACACTGCAACTAAATGCAGCCTCGATTCCCTTTAGCTTTCAGGTTCTCCACAACCCTTCTGCATACGGACGCTATGATTCGGGGCTACTTTACTTTGAACTCCCCGACTATCCAGCAATCCGCACAATCCTTCAGACTGTTTATATCGAAAATCAATCCCATTTCCAGCCCGAAATTCCTTTGTTCACCAAATTTTTAGCTCCAGGGTTAGGTTTAGCCGAAGAACCAACCCAAAAATTTGCGGCACAAGAAAGTTTTGGGATGAACCGTTGCCAAATCGTTGCTAATGCTTTGTTAGAAGCTTGGCAAAAAGGTAAAAATGCAATGGAGGAACGAATGAGGGTTATTGACCAACACTTTGCGCGACACTTAATAGATTTACAACGTCCTTATCTCAATCCCAGCTCTGAGGATATATATAAACCGTTAAATTGATTGATGGGGTATGGGGCATTTGTACTGAGCGAACGCGAGTGCGTCTCCAAAAGTTGCCGTTGGCGCAGCCTCTCGTGGAGAAGTAAGTAATCTGACAGAAATATTTACACATTAGATTTTAGGCTACATAAGGGTTTCAGGTCGAAATTTGTGTAATTAATTTTGTCTTACTACTTATTGGGCATGGGGATAAGGGAGTAGAGGAGGATAGGAAAAGTTGCAGCAAGTTTTTACACTCTGCCTTTTCCCCAATGCCCAATGCCCAATGCCCAATGCCCAATGCCCAATACCCCAATTCAAAATTCCACAATTACCGGCACATGGTCGCTAGGTTGGGTTAACTTTCTGGGTGCGACATCAATAATACAACTTGTAGCGCGTTCATATAGTATGGGCGTGAGATACTGATGGTCAATTCGCCAACCTAAGTTACGACGAAAAGCGGCAGAGCGATAATCCCACCAGCTATAATTTCCACCTTCTGTGGTGAATTTACGAAAAGCATCGGCAAATCCCAGTGCCAGAATATCCCGTAAGGCTTGGCGCTCTGCTTCTGTTGCCATAATGTGATTTTCTGTACTCACTTGCTCATGAATATCCTTATCTTCTAGGGCAATGTTGAAGTCGCCGCACACACAAATTGCAGATTCTGACAACACTAGCAATCGCAAATACTCGTGTAGCGCTGTCAACCAGCGCAGTTTGTATTCGTATTTCTCCGTTCCTACCGCCGCGCCATTAGGAACATATAAGTTCACAATCCGAATACCATCAATTACACCTGTAATCACGCGCTTTTGCTCGTCCCATTCGTGGTGTAAATCTGGCAAAATTGCCCTAAACCCGCTACTGACATCTAGAAGTGGCTGGCGGCTAATCAGGGCTACGCCGTTATAAGATTTCTGTCCTGACATATAAATGTTATAGCCTAACTCCTCAAAAGGCGATCGCGGAAATTCAGCATCCACAACTTTGGTTTCTTGCAAGCAGAGAACATCAACGGGATTTAGGGTTAACCAATCGATAACCTGTTCAAGGCGAGTGCGAATTGAGTTGACGTTCCAAGTAGCGATTTTCATTAGTTAATTATCAGAATTTTTGTAAATTACTAATTACAAATTATGTAATTATTGTACAATTACTTAATATTTATAATTTATTTTCCCTTTCCCAATTACCTTTAAATGAAGCTTGAATGACTTGATCCTATTGAATATTTTAGTATTTTCAGCTACAAAATATTCTACCTTTTTATGATCCCCAAGATAGATGCAACAATTAATAGATTAGCGATACGGTTAAAAGTGTAGCTCAGAGTTGACTTTTCCCGATAGTCAATTGGATTTGTAGGTAGAAAATTTACGGTACGGTTAACCGTTATTGCGCTTTTGATAGCCTGTTAGGTTAATTTAAATGTCAAAAGAGTAAGTACAAATGCTCTTTACTCATAAAATAATGATCTAGCTGATTATTGAGGACAATTTCATAGACTGAACCAGAAAAACTTATGAAAATCGCTCAGGTTGCCCCCTTATGGGAAAGGGTTCCACCTCCTAATTATGGAGGAATAGAACTGGTAGTGAGTCGCTTGACTGATGAACTTGTTCGTCGCGGTCATGAGGTAACTTTATTTGCCTCTGGTGATTCTCAAACATTGGCTCATTTAGAAGCAGTTTATCCACGTGCATTACGCTTAGACCCAAATGTGAAAGAGTATGCAGTGTACGAAATGCTAGAACTAAGCCAAGTTTACCAGTATGCTGACCAATTCGATATTATCCATTCTCATGTAGGGATTTCGGCATTACCTTTAGCGAGTTTGATAACAGTAACTCCTACAGTCCACACCCTGCACAATAATTTTACAACTGATAACCGTCACGCATTTAGCTACTACCAAAAGCAACCATACATCAGCATTAGTAATTCTCAGCGTCAAATCGATCTCAATTATGTTGGCACGGTTTATAACGGAATTGAGCTAGCAGATTACCCATTCATAGCTCAACCATTAGAACCTCCATATTTAGCGTTTTTAGGTCGTTTTTCGCCAGAGAAAGGCCCGCACCATGCGATCGCCATTGCTAAACAAAGTGGTTGGCGCTTGAAGATGGCAGGAAAGGTTGATGCAGTACACTCTGAGTTTTTCCAACAAGAGATTGCTCCCCACATAGATGGTCAGCAAATCGAATATCTCGGTGAAATTAACCACGCCCAAAAAACTGAACTTCTGGGTAATGCTGCGATAACTCTTTTCCCCATTAACTGGCAAGAACCTTTTGGCTTAGTAATGATTGAATCAATGGCAACTGGTACGCCAGTAATTGCCATGAATTTCGGCTCCGTACCTGAAGTGATTGCCCACACTAAAACAGGTTTTATCTGCAATAGCTATGCAGAAATGGCGGCAATGATTCCACTAGCTTTGGAACTCAATCGTCAAGCCTCTCGAAAACATGTAGAAAACAACTTTAGTGTTAGCCAAATGGTTAACGAATATGAAGCTGTTTACAGACAAATTATTAAAGACCGCATAGAATCGAATGGCCGCATTCATGCAGGTAACATTCAATTTTAATCAACTGCTTTTTTTTTACTGAGCTTAAAACAACAATTTTTTTAAGGAGGACATTGGTATGAGTACGAGAGCCAACACCTGCCCATGCTGCGGTGGTTCCCTCCTGCGTCATGCTCGTCATGGTGAACTATATTGGTTTTGCCTGTCGTGCCGCCAAGAAGTACCACTATTAACTGTACCGCTATTAAATACTACTCGCCTGCCTAATGTGGAAACCCGGAACACTGGAGTGGTTCCTCAGCCAGTGGTGAATACCTAGTACCGCAAGGCAGAAGTCAAAAGTCAAAAGTTTTGTATATCAAGGCTTTTGCAAGTTTTCAAATGGTAGCTTGATTTGCGCCATTTTCGATTCATAAAAGCTTACTATAAATCAAGACTAATTTGTTTAAACCTATCAACCAACTTCAACTGGTAAAATCAGATGAAGCTAATTGATAGGTTTAAAGTTTTGTTAGCAGCGTTACTTCATGGTCAAGAAGATTTACGCCTAGAGGAAGTTTCTGACCCCATTCCGGCGGCTGGCGAAGTTGTAATCCAAGTGGGGGCAGCAACAACTTGTGGTACAGATTTGAAAGTCTGGCGGCGTGGTGGTCATGCCAGGATGCTGATACCGCCAACGCTGTTTGGTCACGAAGCTGCTGGGCGAATTGTTGCTGTGGGTACAGGGGTGACAAATTGGCAAGTAGACGATCGCATCGTCGCTAATAATTCTGCTCCATGCATGAAATGCTTTTTTTGTCAACGTCAAGAATATTCCTTATGTCCAAATTTGACCTGGAATAATGGGACTTTTGCCCAATACTTGAAAATTCCCGCACCGATAGTAGAACATAATATGTTGCAGATTCCCGATGAGTTGCCGTGGGAATTGGCAGCCATGACGGAACCTTTAGCTTGTGTGTTGCATGGTGTAGCGCGTTCTAATATTAAGCCCAAAGATAAAGTAGTCGTCTTGGGAGATGGGGCGATCGGGCTAATGTTTGTGGCGGCGTTGAGTGAGAAAGCTGAAGTTTTGCTGTGGGGAGGTAATAACCACAGACTAGAAATTGGTCATAAATTGGGTGCAACCCAGACCTTTAATTATCATCAAATTCCAGAGATTCCGAGTGTAGTGAAAGAACTTACCCAAGGATGGGGTGCAGATGTAGTAATTGAAGCCACTGGTGTCCCAAGTGTTTGGGAAACTGCGATCGCTTGTGCCCGTCCAGGTGCAACAGTCAACTTATTCGGTGGATGTCCACGGGATACTAGCATTACCATCAGTACAGAACAGCTACACTATAGTGAAATTACTATCAAAGGCGTGTTTCATAATACACCAGAATATGTGCGATCGGCCCTTGCACTCATAGCTAGTCGTAAAATTCCCTTTGAGTTACTTATTAGCGAACAACGACCATTAAAAGATTTAGAACAGGTGTTTTCTGATATGAAGGCGCGTAAAGTAATAAAGGTGGCAATAATTCCTTAGTTACGCCGCCTTATGAATTAATCAAATTTTTATAATTATTGCATCTCTACCAAATAATAACTAAATCCTTATGGCAAACACTATTTCAATTACCGATTCTCTAGTTCCTAATCCCGTTCCTAAATCAACAATTATTCGTTTGGACAATATCTTTAAAATATATGGTAGTGGTGAAACTGAAGTCAAAGCACTTAACGATGTGAATTTGACTATCCATGAGGGCGAATATTGTTCAATTATGGGGCCTTCTGGTTCAGGTAAATCCACAGCTATGAATATTATCGGCTGTCTAGACCGACCCACAGGCGGACATTATTACTTAGATAATATTGATGTGGCGCAAATGGATGATAAATCTCTGGCACATATCCGTAATAAAAAGCTGGGTTTTGTCTTCCAGCAATTCCATTTATTACCCCAACTTACAGCATTAGAAAATGTGATGCTACCAATGGTCTATGCTAGTGTAAATCCGAAAGAAAGAAGCGATCGCGCCACGGAAGCTTTGACGCGAGTAGGTTTAGCAAATCGCCTTAACAACAAACCAACTCAACTATCTGGTGGACAACAACAAAGAGTAGCGATCGCGCGTGCGATCGTCAATCGTCCCGTGGTACTCCTCGCAGATGAACCCACAGGCGCACTGGATTCGCACACAACCCAAGAAGTCTTAGATATTTTTGGCGAACTCAATGCCAGTGGAATCACGGTTGTTATGGTGACACATGAACCAGAAGTTGCCCGTCAAACCCAGCGCATCGTTTGGTTCCGTGATGGTCAAGTAGTACACTCCAACCTCACCCCAGCCGACTTGAGTCAGTTAGCTGTCTCGTAGGTTCTTAAAGTCCGCGGGGGCGGACTTTGGTTTGTGTAGCCGCGATTTCTAATCGCCAAAGCTGATTACAAACTTGATGTTTTTCCAGTTTCTGCTTGCGTTTCAATCGGCTTAACATCGGTGTAACCCACTTCACCAGCTATTGTCCGAAACACTGACATTTGCTCTTCAAAATCTAGTCCTTCAATTTCGGAAAGCAGATCGTTAACTGCCTTACTTGCCTGGTAGCTAGCTGGCATTCCCACCACCGTATCCCCCATAGCTACCGCCCAAGCATACCAAACTAGCAGCTGGTTGTTTTCTTTTATCGCCCCATAAGCACGGGAATATTCTGTGTCTTTGCGGTTAACAATATCCCGCATAATATCTAGCTGCTGCTCATCGGATAATTTAAAATAATCTCCTAGCAGAAGTGGCGCTAACTCTGGTTCAGCGGCAGCGGGCGCAGCGGGCGTGATCGAATCACCCATTTTTTCATAAACAAAATAGAACCAGGCTAATTTGGCATCGGTATCTAAGGCGTTAAACCTATCCACCAATTCTTGAGTTTCATTGCTCTGAGCTTGAGAAATAGTTTTGTCGTAACTTGCAGTCATTATTGTTTGTTTCCAAAATAATTTAATAGGCAAACTAATTGTTACCAGAGTTCGACAATCAGATTCTACTATCGATAGAAAGAGTTAAATTTATTGGAAATTGCAGCTTTAATCTACCTTTTAATAGAGGCAAAAGTCTCTCTATAGGAAGCAATAAAGCAACCAATTGCTTTGCTATGATTGCTCAAGTAAGCAATAAAAAATTTAGCTAAGGTTTTAATTATGGCTGATCAAGAAGTAAAGCCCAATTTAAATGAAGCTTCCACCCAGGATGCACAATTAGCTGCTGAAAGCATAGCTAGTGGTGAAGAAAAAGCACCAACGGTGGATTTTGATGCTGATTATGCAGCGGCACAAAAATTCAGTGTGAGTGAAGTCGATCGCACAGGTAAAGGTGAAGCAGCAGCAGAATCAGCTACTGCACCTAAATATCAAACTTCTAAGCCACAAGAGACAAAACCTCAAACACAGTCAACGGGCAATCCTGATGATTTTCTAGAGTCAGCAAAAGAAGTTGGGAATTCTGAGACTGGAGATGCAACTAATGTCAGTGATGATTTAGTAAAACAAGCTTTAGAAAAGGGTGAACGGAAAAATTAATTTTTCCTGATATCTTGCTATTTTGTAATACCAATTTGAAAAAAGAAGGCGACAAATAGACTATTTGTACAGAGGTTGTAGAGACGCGATTCATCGCGTCTTTAGCCAATGGTGTCTTGCAATCATTAATGGAATTGGTATAATATGGGCAATGTCAAAAATATGAAAATCAAAGTTATCACCATTGGTAGACATTGCCCACTCTACTGTTTTGACCAATCGTCAGTCAATTGTTAAGTTTTTCACTATCGACTTTTGACTATTTATTAATTAACGACTATTCATCACTTCTAGTAGTTCGCTAGGTTGCTGAATTAAATAATCTGGATTTTGCTTGGCTAGTACTTCCGATGAATTAAACCCCCAAGTCACTGCAATCACCTGGATATTTGCTTTTTTTGATGCTTCTATGTCTCTTGTTTCATCTCCAACATAAATAACCTCTTCAGGTTTGAGTTGCTTTTGCCTCAAGACATTATTGATGATAGTTGTTTTACCAAAAATTGTAATTCCTGAGTAGATAAAATCAAATAGGTGATTTAAATCATTGATTGTGAGAAATTGCGTAACATTTTCTTTAGAATTAGAAGTGATGATACCCAGTTTATATCCTTGATTTTGGAGTTCTGTTAATGCTTCCTTAATACCCAGAATTGGCTTTAATTCTGGAATTTTGTTTTTTAATTCCCCTTTAACTTTTTTAACTAGAAAAGGGATCTTAAATAAAGAAACTCCTGAGTACTTAATAATTTCCCTAGATGTTAAGTTCTTGAGGAAGGCTAATTGTTCTGGGCTTATTTGTCTATAACCAAAGTCTCCAGCTAAACGATTAGCAATACTTACAAGGGCATCTACTGTATCAGCAATTGTGCCATCAAAATCAAAAATAATTACTTTCTGGGTCATTCTTCTGCCTGGATGCGTCAAGATTAGCTAGGGCGTTGCGTCGTAACATTTCTGGCTTAATCCGCCGCAAGGCAGATGCTGGAAATCGTTTATCCCACTCCCGATCTGAGATTTGGGCTAATTCTAGCAGGTGGGGAGCAATATTCCCAGGATAAGGCTGAAACTCTTCAATATCAGTTGTTTGGGCAAAACGTTGATTCCAAGGACAAACATCTTGGCAAATATCGCAACCAGCAACCCAGCCTTGCAAATGAGGTGCGATCGCCTCTGGCAATTCCTTGTCACGATTTTCAATGGTATGATAAGCAATGCAGCGATTAGCATCGACAACAAAAGGCTGAGTAATTGCACCTGTGGGACAAGCCTGAAGACAACGAGTACAGCTACCGCAGTGTTCTGTGTGTGGGCGATCGCTCTCTAATTCTAAATTGGTCAACACTTCTCCCAAAAATACCCAAGAGCCATATTCCCGTGTAATCACATTACCATTCTTGGCAATCCAACCAATTCCAGCTTGTTGAGCCAGCACTTTATCTGGCACCGGGCCAGTATCTGCATAATAAAGAGCTAATACGCTTGCATCAAGTGATTTGAGCCACATAGATAGCTGCTTAAGTTTTCTATGCATTACCTTGTGATAATCCCTTCCCCAACCATAACGGGAAATTTTGGCGTATTCCTCACTTTCAGGACGTTGATGTGGTGTGTAGTAATTCAGCGCCACACACACTAGCGATCGCACCTCTGGCATCACTAAGCGGATATCCTGACGCTTTGGATTAGCCATCCATTTCATATCAGCGTGATAACCCAGTTCAATCCATGCTTGCAACCTCTGCGCTTCTGTGGCATTTACCCGATCTACAGCAGTAATTCCAACTTTGTGAAAGCCCAACTCGCTGGCTTTTTCTTTCACTAGACTGCTGCTCGTTACAAAATACTGATTCATTTTTTTATCTGGATTTTGCCCAAATAAAGGCGTCATAATAATACATTACGTAACCAATACCTTTAATTAAGATTTGTTACTTACCTGACATATAGCCTGTCTTAAGCTGCATAGCAAATTAATACTTCCATCGTTAGGAAGATTTATTAATATGTAGCAATCTATCTCAACAGCAGCTTTTTTTTTATTTATTTTTGTATTGAAATTAATATTCAGATAGCATAATACAGGTAATTTTATGACCTCTGCTGAATTTATATCGCCAGCGCAGTTTAAAGAAGAATTCCAGATTGAGGGAATTACAGAATCAAGCGTACTGCGTTATTTTGAAACCTTAAATGCAGGAGAATTTGAGGCAACTGCTGCCTTGTTTGCGATAGATGGTGTGATGCGTCCGCCATTTGAATCTGATATTGTGGGAACAGATGCGATCGCAGCCTACTTAAAACAAGAAGGTCAAAACATTAAAGCTTACCCCAACACAGGAATCGCCGAGACTTTAGAAAATGGTGATATCCAAATCCAGGTAACAGGCAAAGCACAAACTTCGTGGTGTAGTGTCAATGTATTGTGGCTATTTATTCTCAACCAACAACGGCAAATTTCTTATACTAGAATCAAACTTTTAGCTTCCCCCAAAGAGTTACTTAATTTACGTCGCGAAAAGTAAGTAGCAAATAACTACAAAGGGCAAAGTTTTAAACCAATATTTATTACCTACTCACATAGGATTCATGGCTTTATTCTGACTCCTGAATTCTAAATTCTTCCTCATAAATAGCATGACTTGAAAAATAGTAATACCAATTTGAAAAAAGAATGCGACAGATACATACTCCCAAACCTTTGTTCTGTCTGACTTTCTTTATGCGTGAGTTTTGTTAGCGAGTCCGCGTACTCTTACAAAGAAGCAAGCTACGCTTTTAGCGTCTCGTAGAGAGCGTCATTTTGAATTTTGAATTGGTATAACTTTTGTCTATTGGACTAATTCGGGTAAAGTAGCTTCTAACTTCAGACAGTTAGCACCATTAACCTGCAACTTGTAATCTACTTTATCCATGAGACGATTCATAATCAGCCAACCATAACCACCTTCTTGCTTTTCCATCGGATTTGGAGCGTAGTAGTTAGACATGTCAAAGCCTTCGCCGTAGTCCCAAATTTCTAGGGCTAAATCTCGGTCTTTCACTTCTAAACGTAGTAAGATGGGCAAATTTGGTTGGTCTTTGTGGGCATGACGGACTGCATTAGAGTAGGCTTCCACTAAAGCCAGTCTCAAACGACTTGATTGCCGCGACCAATCCACAGATTCCCCTAGTTGAATTTTCAAACATCCCAACAACCAGTTTTCAACAATATTCAGAAAATTCAAATCGCTTGGTACATGAAGCTCACTTTTCATGACTTACAAAATCTCCAGTGAAAGTATAGTTTGATCGTCTTCTTGAACGTGATTATCTGCCTGAATGCGAGCTAGTAAATGGTTAAGAGAAAGTGGTTGTTGCTCTTGTTGTAAGAGTTGCCAAAGACCATCTTGATTCAGCATCGAACGGTTCACTGACTCAACCCCAGCCTCAGTTTTTACTGTTGAATCAGGATTATTTGATACCATTGCTTCTGTAATTCCATCGCTGGCTAGTAACAATGTGTCTCCAGCAGCGAGAACCAAGCGACCAGACTGCGCCTGCCACTTAGGCAAAATCCCTAAAGGAACGCTGCGAACTTTCAGGTAATTGGGATTTTCGGCTAAAGCACCTTGCCGTGACCATAATATTGGGTAAATATGACCGGCATTAGTGTAGATCAGTTCCTTAGTACTAGGGGTATAACAGGCTAATACAAGAGTGACAAAATAATTGTTGCTAATTAAATCTTCACTGAGAGCGTGGTTGAGGTTCTGCATAACCACATTCGGCTCTGCTGGTGTCTCTTGAGATAATTCTCGGCGCAAAACTGAAATAATACTAGCCATAAATAAAGCTGCTGGGACGCCCTTACCAGAAACGTCACCCACTGCTAACCACAAGTCGCCTTTAGGATGGACAAAAACTTCAAAAAAATCGCCTCCTACTTCACGCGCTGGATAGCAGCAAGCTTGTACCTTTACACCTTTAATGTCAGGTAAACTTTGGCGTAACAGGTTGTATTGAATTTGGCGAGCTACCTCTAACTCAGTGTGAATCTGCTGTTGCTTTTCTTGGAGGCGTTGGTAGAGTTTTGCTTGGGAGAGAGCTAAGGCTGCTTGTTCGGCAACACCTGCAATTAGTTGGATGTCTTCGTCTTCCCAAGGGCGATCGCGTCCCCATTGGTGGAGGGTCAGCACAGCCAACAGATGCTGATGGTAGCTAAGTGGCACAACTAAGTGGTGACTAGGATTACCGTCATATATATCTTGAGCGAGTTGATAATGACGGGTTTCCAGCACCTTTTCTATTAAAACACTGGAGTCGAAGACGGAATCTAATACATCAGATTTCGGATCGTGGTAGAAAAACTCGTCTTGTGTGAGGCGATCGCCCTCTACTGGTTTGAGCAAGCAACTGCTAGCTTCAAATGTTTCTCCAATAGTTGCGACAATTTTTTGCAGCATACTATCGTAGTCTAAAGATTCCCGAATTGCTGTTGTTACCGCATTAAACAAAGATTCTCGGCGTAGGGCCCGACGCAACTCTTGGGTGCGCTTTTTAACTAAGCGATACGTATCAGTGGCTTGCTCAACTAACCCTCTCAGCCGTTCTGGATTCCAGGGTTTGGTAATGTACTTGAATACCTGACCGGAGTTAATCGCATCTACCAAATCTTCGACATCAGTAAAACCAGTTAACAAAATCCGAATCGTGTCTGGAAAGCGTTCTACGGTGCGACTAAAAAATTCAGTCCCATTCATTTCTGGCATTCTTTGGTCAGAAATAATTACCGCCATTTCGCCAAATTGATCCAAGATTTCCAAAGCACCAAAGGCATGATTGGCTTTATATACTTGAAAATCTCGCCTAAAAGTGCGGTAGAGTAAATCTAGGTTATCTGGCTCATCATCTACCACCATGAGCTTAAGTTTTTCCGTCCCAATCTCAGCCATATTTGACTTTTGTTTTCATATATTTGAATGGCGAGATAGTATGATGTTTATCCCACCTAATAAATAAGAGAAAATCAGAAAAGCCATTCACTTTGAAAAGTTATATTTTCAAAGTTATGAGTTTCCCTTGATTATCCTCAATTGATCCACACCCAAATTAAATTTATCCAACTAACCCAGAACGCAAGGCGCGGACTGCTGCTTGGGTACGGTCATCGGCACATAGCTTATTCAAAATATTGCGAACGTGAGTTTTAACAGTGCCAACTGTGATGTAAAGTCTTTCCGCAATGACTGCATTACTACAACCTTCGACAATCAACTGTAACACTTCCAATTCCCTTTCTGTCAGGGTGTAAGGTTGAATTCCTTCCAGATTCTCAAAAGAATCTGGGTTAGGAGCAATAGTCTTGGAATCGACCAAAGCCGATTCCAACTTTTGAGGATTTTGTTGCGCTTGTTGTAATACAATCCGAGCGATCGCTGGATCGATCCAGGCGTTGCCATTGTAAGTTACTCGTACTGCTTCCAGCAAATTATCAAATTTGATATCTTTCATACAGTAAGAGTCTGCACCAGCGGCAAAAGCTGCCAACACCGCTTCTTTGTTATCCCGCAGCGTCAAAATTAACACTTTTGTAAGTAGCTGCTGGCCATTAGTAGTAGATTTTACCTCCCGTGTTAACTCAATGCCATCCTTATCTGGTAAACCAATATCGACAATGGCAATATCTGGTTGTAGCATTTTTAACATTTTTAGACCATCAGCAGCATTAGCAGCTTCACCTACAACTTCAATTTCATCCTTTTGCTGTAGTGCTGTACGAATACCCACACGAGTTAGGTCATGGTCTTCAATCAGAGCGATACGAATTTTACTCATAGCCAACTTCAGCCCGTTACACTATAACCATAAAGTCGAGTTTCGTGACATACTCCCACACTAGCTGCAAGCAGTATAGTGGGGGTTTCTATTCCCGGAACCAGAGTTGCGAGTTGAGCGTTTTATACTGAGTGAATATTACACTGTAACAATAAAAGTTGGACTAGTTCAGCCCAAGTACAAGCGCCCAAGATTAATAGACAGAGGAGTGAAATTAATTATGTGTTATCTAAAACACTTATATATACGTAGCACTGCTACGTATATACATTCTTGTTCACTCTTATGTCTATTTAGTTTAATTATGCTTTCTCTCGTTGCAGGGCAAAGGGGAATCTCTTTTGCCTAAGTTCTAATATAAAAAAATTTGATAAACTTAACATTCATGCAAAATCTGGTATGAGTATTACTTAAGAATAGGCTATGTCTAACGGCAATCAAGCATTTTCAGTGTTGGGAATACCAGTTCATGTGATGGCTGACTATCCAGGCTGGTTGTTAGAATGCCTGCACACAGGCAGAGGAACTCATGTCGTAACGCTCAATGCAGAAATGACTATGCAGGCAGAGCGAAATCAATTATTAGCTCAGGTAATTAAAAATGCTGAACTGGTGATTCCAGATGGAGCTGGGGTGGTTCTGTATTTACGATGCCTGTTATGGCAAAAAGTGCAGCGGTTTCCAGGGATTGAATTAGCAGAAAAACTTTTGCAAGCGCTTGGGCAACAGAAGACAGGGACAAAGATATTTTTCTATGGAGGAGCGCCTGGAGTAGCAGCAAATGCGGCAGATTTTTGGCAGGAGCAAATTCCAGATTTGAATATAGTCGGCACTCACTCAGGCTACCATTCCCCAGAAGAAGAAGCACAATTGCGAGAAACTCTTGCTCAATTGCAGCCACAAGTGATTTTTGTTGGTTTGGGAGTGCCACGTCAAGAGTTATGGATTGCCGAAAACCGCCATTTGTGTCCCCAAGCAATTTGGATTGGCGTTGGTGGCAGTTTTGATATTTGGTCGGGAACTAAAACTCGCGCTCCCGCCTGGTTAGGAAATAATAATTTGGAATGGTTGTATCGACTTTATCAAGAACCTTGGCGCTGGCGGCGGATGTTGGCTTTGCCAGCGTTTGCTGTGAAAGCGTTTGTTTATCGTTTGACAGCTAGGGGTGCAATTAGTTAAGAGTGGGGCATGGGGCATGGGGCATAGGGCATGGGGATGAGGAGACGTGACGACGCAAAAAAAGTCAAATACTATCTCTGTGTAAGACTGTCCCCGTGTCCAATTCCCAATGCCCAATGCCCAATGCCCAATGCCCAATGCCCAATTCTGAGTGTTCTTACTTAGTTAGTATTAAAGTCTTGAAAAAATTTTAAATTTTCTTTGTTGAAATTTAAATTCCCAGGCGAAACCTGGGAATCCTTATTTTGGGGAGAATGTCACATCTAAGCAGGCAAACTGTTTGGTTGTGGGTATGAGGAAAGTTTAACAATGCCAGTATTAACAACTCAAGTTAAGAAAGACTTTTCCGTTCGTAGAGAGGATAGTGAAACTCAACAGTACAGTAGTAATACTACTACAAAAGTACAATTGCAATCTGTAACCAAGACTTATGCTAACGGCACTCACGCTTTATTGAATGCAAACCTTGAGGTAAAAAAGGGAGAATTTCTGTTTATCACGGGGCCAAGTGGTTCTGGTAAATCAACGCTCTTGAAACTGCTGTATGGCCAGGAGTTGCCTACACAGGGAGAAGTAATTGTTGATGAATGTAATGTAGCGGATTTGCGGGGCGATCGCTTGTCATTATTGCGGCGACGAATTGGTATTGTGTTTCAAGACTACAAACTGATTACCCAACGGACAGTAGCAGAAAATGTCACTTTTGTGCTGCAAGCTCAAGGGTATACCCGTAAAGAAATTCAACGACGTTTAGAACCAACCTTAAAGCTGGTAGGTTTGCTGAGTAAAGCTGACTGCTTTCCAGATCAACTGTCTGGAGGAGAGCAACAGCGGGTGAGTATTGCCCGTGCGATCGTTGGTACACCACCCCTACTGTTGGCCGATGAGCCTACTGGAAATCTCGATCCAGATAATTCCTGGCAAGTAATCCAGATTCTCCAGAAGTTAAATTCCTTTGGGGCTACGGTAATTGTCACCACCCACGATGAGCAATTGGTACGCAGGTGCAATCATCCGATAGTGCAAGTTCGTAATGGAACGTTGTCTCGAAAATAATTATTAGTCATTAGTCATTAGTCATTGGTCATTTGCAAAGGACAAAGGACAAAAGACAAATGACAAATGACTAATAAACGTGGTGTTTGACTTTTGCTGATACGGGTACGAAAGGTACTGCTGTTTTGAGGGGTAGCACTTGTAGGCGATCGCAGGCTTGTAAACTCTTAAAAGCTGCCTCTCGTACTACAACTTCTTCCTCTCGACTGAGTAGGAGTTGCAAGCATTGGACAATATCTTGCTGCACTGAAGAATCAACTCGCTTACGACTGATGAATTTACTTAGTTGACCTAGAGCAATCAACCGCTTCAATGGATCTTTTTCTGTTAAATTCATCAACAACCGATCGAGGTGGTTTTCTTCTCGATTTTCATAGAAGTTGACAATTTGCCATACCAATAAAATTAAAGTTAACAGGGTTCCCACACCTTGGGCGATCGCACCAGCAGCAATCCAGTGACTGTGAGAGTCAACCCATATCGCCGCTGCCATGTAAGTGCTGACAGTGGCAATACCACCACTGATGACTGCTAAAGCTAACCGACGATTTGAATTATTTAAGAAGTTACGTATTTTAGACCAGCGTAATTGCCAGTCCCACTCTTGCATTGAGTAAACCAATACCATTACTCCAATGCCGATTAAGAGAGCCAGTAGCAGTTTCCAGTTCCACAACAACATGGCAATAATGATTGTCAGGAACCCAAGAAAGCCCCCAGGGCCAGAGAAACGTTTAAATGTTTGCTGCTTTATGGCTCCCTTTGTCTTGAATTTTGGAAGCGACCAGTTCCAGTTGGGGATTTGGTTGATCAATTGCTGCCAAGAAGACGAAGCCTGTGCCACAGTGTTTACCTACTTGATTACGAAATTACCTATTGTATAAGTTTTACTATGGATGAAGGAAGGATGAAGGCTTAAATCACAAAATGCCCGATTTTATAGAGGGATACTAGACTAATACAGCACAGCGCAAATTAAGATACCATTTTCAATCGCTCAGAGCAAGGGCATTTTGTACGTAAGTCTTACTTAAAGACAAAAACGAAAGTTATCAAGGGTGAATTGACCATCAAAAGTACAAAAGGTAACGCTGTGAATGTTATTCACATTTATAGATAATAAGGTATTGGGGGAAATTGGCGAGTCGGAATTGGCAAGATTAGAGCTTGGTAGCGCAGTTTGAGCGAGTAGTTGCCGATCGCGATCGTAGGCGGAAAGCACTAGCCGTTGCGAACTAGTGACAAAGGCGCTAACCGAGTTCACTGGACGCAAGAAAGTAGCTTCTAAAAATCCGCTTTTGGGCGCTCCCATTAAGACTATTAGCCCTGAATAGGTTGGAAATGCTGGATTTGATGGCTGTATTGCTAGAGAATTGTGAAAAATGACTCCCCAACGTTCATATTGACGCTCTACTGTTTCAAAACACTTCAAGTCTTCTAAGTCTAAACAAATACAAGTAGGTACAGTAAGTTTGGCAGCATCAAAAACTGGCTCGACCTGACCCCGCCTAGCTGAAGCTTTAATTTCGTTTTGTATATTCAAGTTGTCAAGCGCAAATTTAGCGTCTTCAATCGTTGGTAGTTTATTTGATTGAAGAGTAGCCTGCTTTACCATGACATCCCGCCTTACTATTACTTAGACCAAAATCAGATTAGTTATACATCAAAAGCTATTGTTTCTACATATATAAGTAGAATTAACAGCTTATTAAAATAAGCGTTTTAACTATTTTTGACGTGTTGACGGTCAAAATTATTTATCGGTTTTTTGATAGACTACCATAAAAACTTATGCTGGATTCACGCTGGGGCGATCCTCGCTACCATGAAAAACCCTTATAGAACAGTAATTTCAACGTTCAGTTACTTTATTTTTATGAAAAAAAGCACCAAATCTTTACAAGTAATCCAGTAATTTTATATCTACTTAATCTGACGCTAGTGAGAAGTCTGAGAGTGATTGGTTCGCTGATAATAACAATGAGTGGGAAGTTTGAACTAGACACATGAAGAGTGCTGAGTTAAAAGATTGCCTACAAGGGACGTTGCTCTTACTAAGTACACAAATATTAAGTGCTTTTTAATTTACTCAGCACTGAATGCGGTAAACATTTAGGGTGACGAAAGGGGAGGCGATTAACAATTCAAAATTCAAAATTCAAAATTAAAGACATTTCAGACGGGGATTTAAACCCCGACTGAAATGGGTGCTGCATGTAGATTGCAGGTTCTTAAACCCTTTAATTTACGATAAATTATCAAATCTTCTCTTCCTGTGCTTGCCTCCCAGGTATTTTATATTACTTGTGCCAACGAATCACTACAGTCAACAAAAAAGATTTATGTTTCAACCACTAGGATTTGAACAACGCTCTATAGATACCTCACTAGGTAGAATGGTATATTATACTGCTGCTGGAACACCTTGGGAGGATGATCTGACTGCCAAAGACGATCGCGAAACTTTGGTATTTCTGCACGGCTTTGGTGGTGGGTCTTCTGCTTATGAGTGGTCAAAAGTTTATCCGGCTTTTGCGGCTGAATACCGGGTCATTGCGCCAGATTTGCTCGGTTGGGGTAGGTCTGAACATCCTGCACGGAGTTATACTATTGAGGATTATTTGACCACGATTCGGGAATTTTTCGAGCAAACTTGTACTGGGCCAGTAACAGCGATCGCTTCTTCTTTGACCGCAGCATTTACAATTCGGGTAGCAGCAGATCGTCCTGATTTATTCAAGTCTTTAATTCTTACTACCCCCGCCGGACTTTCTGACTTTGGCGAAGACTACTCCCGTAGTTTTTTTGCCCAGTTAGTTAGCGTTCCCGTTGTCGATCGTTTACTTTACAGCACTGGAATTGCTACTAGTGGTGGTATTCGCAGCTTTTTAGAACAACGGCAATTTGCTCAATCCAATCGAGTCTACCAAGAAATTGTAGATGCTTATCTAGAATCCGCCCAACAGCCTAATGCTGAGTATGCAGCACTATCCTTTGTTCGTGGCGATTTGTGCTTTGATTTATCCCTTTACATTCAACAATTAACCATTCCCACCGCGATTATTTGGGGACAAAAGTCAGAATTTACAGGGCCCTCAATTGGTCGCCGCCTTGCCGAAATCAATCCTCAAGCAATCCGATTTTTTCAACAGTTGGAAGATGTCGGATTAACACCACAGTTGGAATTGCCAGCAGTGACAATCGGGTTAATTCGCAAATTTTTGCCTTTGCTTAATTAACATGAGTAGTAGAGACGCGAAATGGGACTGGGCTTTGCCCCGCAGCGCTAACGCGTCTCTACATTCTTTTTCACCAAATGTTTAATAAGATTGCTAGAGAAAATTATCCACAAAAGTGATAATACTATTTATCTTTCAATCTGATATCAATGACAGTTGCATTGAAGTTGTAGTTAAAGCCTTCTAGCTCAAATGGCATCCCAATTTTAACTTTACTGTTACCCAAAACTGGCCCACTTTCAGTAACTTGGGCTTTGCCATCTAAAGTCAAAAGAAAATCTGTACTGTAATTGTTGCTCTTGGGATCTGGCAGTTCTTTAACAGTGCCATCCGGTTGGAAAACATTGACTGTTCTAGGTAGCTGTTGAATAGATTTAATTTCAATCTGTCCGTAAGGCTGATTGCGGATAATCACATTGGTTTTTCCACCTTTTTTTAAACCATTGTCAATTAATTTTTCCGGGTCGCGTACATTCAAACCACGAACTACTAAGTCTACTTCTATGGGTACTGTTTTCGCACCAACTTGGGCAACAGAACCAGAAGTGCCAGGAAAAACAAAGATGCCAAATATAACTAGCAGAATTACCAGCGCAGCACCTAAATCGAGGAGATTAATTTTGCCAAACAAGCGACCTTTTGAATCTAAAATAGCCATAAAAAGTTTTCCGATGTAATCGTGAAGTAATGGATTGTAGCCCGAAAGTTTTCGATGGAAAAGGTAATTTTCCCTATTTGGTAATAACTCAAAGTATTCGGGGGTTGCGGTTATGCGACAGTTTATCACAAGTTCGTAATTTCCGAGGCACGGCAGCTAACCCTCAAATTTTTACTAGTTAATACTGACGCACCTAGAAAGTAAAATCTAGTGTTTAAGCCTATCTCTAGAGAGAATCCCTAGCCTCCCGCAATTCGGTAGATTTGCATCAAGATTATCTGTATGACAGCTCCTTTGGTCTTGAGTTAAGAATGCAACTTAGAATACTCTAAATCCGTCTTATAATTTGTCCCCTCATTTTATGTTCTTCCTAAATAATCTTCAAAGCGTATTATGTTCAATTGGAAAGGTTTTGCTGCAAATTACCGTGTATGGCGGCGTCGCTGGTTTTATCCCCTAATTTCAGTGGTAGTCGCCCTGAGTCTGTGCCTGAGTACACCCTTGCCTGGAAGAACTTTAGATTTCTTGCCTCTTTTACTCCAAGGAGTTCAGGCATTTCAGCTTTCTAATATATCCCCTAATCAAGAAGTTGATCTTGGTAAGCAGATTAATCAGGAATTGGTCGGCAGTCAAGTCAGACTTTACCGCAATCCCGAAGTTAATCGTTATGTAGAGCAAGTTGGTCGGCGTTTAGCAGCGAATAGCGATCGCCCCGATCTCCCCTATACTTTCCAGATAGTTGAGGATAACGCTATTAACGCCTTTGCGACCTTGGGCGGTTATGTATATGTCCACACGGGTTTGCTGAAAACCGCAGACAATGAAGCGGAACTGGCAAGTGTACTCGCCCATGAAATCGGTCACATTGGCGGGAAACACGTAGTCAAGCAGATGCAGCAAAAAGCCCTCGAAAGTGGTCTATTAACAGCAGCTGGCTTAGATCGAAATTCCGCAGTGCAAATTGGTGTACAGTTAGCGCGAGACTTACCACGCAGTCGTAAAAACGAATTGGAAGCCGATCAAAGAGGACTACGAACTTTGACACGTACTGGTTATGCCCAGTCAGCAATGGTCTCTTTTATGCAAAAGCTGCTGAAAAAGGGTGGTTCTAGTCCAACATTTTTAAGTACTCACCCCGGAACCAGCGATCGCATTGATGCCCTCAAACGTGCAATTAACTCTCAACCTAGTAATGGAAAATCTGGCTTGGATAATGCTAGTTATAAAGCAAATATTCGACCATTAGCCAAGTCTTGAAGAAATTGGGAAAGAGGAGGCAGGAGGCAGTGTTTCCACTACGCTCAACAACCAGGTAGGGGGCAGAAGTTCTTTAATTTTGAATTTTGAATTTTGAATTTTGAATTGATTTCTCCCCCTCATTTCAAATATTCTTCAATTCCTATTGCGGCGATCGACTTTAATTTTGGCTGGATCAATGTTAATTACAACCTCTTCTAAAGGCAGGGTACGGATATAGTTTTTAAAGATATTAACTTGATAAACCAACTGATTTGTGACATCTAGTCCAGTCAACCAGCCACTCCGGGGATGATAAGCGCCAGTATCTATGTCTAGCCATCCCTTTCCTTGTGCCAGTTTACCAGGAGAAACACCCGGCAGGGTAAAGGTAATGGTGTGACCGATGATAATTTGTTTATCTGGAAAGTAGGGTTTTTCAATACTGTGAAATTCCTCTCGTATCCAGCACAGTTCATCGGCAGTTTGTTCTGTCACCGACTTGGAAGGGTCAACACCAGCATGAGTTAACCAAATATCCCCTAAGTCAAGGTATGTAGGCAAAGCTTTTAACCAATCCAGATGGTCATCAGGAATGGGAGCCTCTTGGTAACTAGCTACGGTAGCTTGCCCTCCACCAAACAGCCATGCTTGCATCGTCGAGGAGGAAATCCTTTCATTTGTCAGAATGTTTAGTAACATCTGCTCATGATTTCCCAACAAACATGAGTAGTTATTTTGCTTGACAAAATTAACTACTTGCGCACTATGAGGGCCGCGATCGATTAAGTCTCCCAGAAAATAGACTCGATCTTCTGACGTGGGGGCGATCGCCTCCAACAGTGTCATTAAACCTTCATAGTGTCCATGCACATCCCCAATTACAATTCGTCTGGGGCTAGTTTCGCTCATTGTCTCTTAGCTGCAATAGTTTTGGCTAATACTTCTGCTACAGTTTACGCTGTCTGCTTTCCGCAATGAAAGGTAAAAATACTGGATAATGCTTATTTTAATTTAATTTTTGTACGAGTAATAAAATTAACTTATCAAATATATACAACGACAATTGTTTTTTAGATATAACTTATAATATCGAATTCCAGTTTAAAATTCTTAAGCGAGCAGTATTGAAAGCTGTGTTATGTCGTAATTGCTGTAAGTACTCACCCCGCCAGCCGATACATAATCACTTTTCCTTTCCAATTTTCTTCCACAAATACCAGATGCTCACCATTGGAACGCCGAAAAGCGCGAATACCGTAGGGTATATCAATCCAGCCACTTTCGCTGCCAACTTCTGGGCCTGGTTTTAACTGTTGTACTTGCGCTCCCGTCTTGGCATTGTAGACATATACCTCTGCGGTTTTGACGGTCACAGCAAATACATAGTCTCCCGCCACACTGATTGCTGCTGTAGACACTTCACGCTTACCGGTGCTGTCGTAGGGAATTACAATCCGCCATTTGGGAGTACGATTTCCTTTACTCCAATTGTCAAAACGGGCAATCTCAGATCCAGCAACTCCAGCATCGTCACCAAATGCAGGGTGATCTACTGTAAAACCTGACAAATACATACTATCTGTTTCAGGGAAATATTCGATCCGCCGCAAGTCGTTAAATATTTTGGGAGTAGTTTGCTTTTCCATCGAACTATAGCTGTAGATGGGGTTGCCTTTTGGATCTATTCCCTGTAAAGGATAGTGTCGAATGCCATCTTCTGTTCGCAAAGCTTTCCAAACATCTCCTTTGCTGTCTACCCACCAGCCGCCAAGATGAGGATAATCTTTGCTGCGATCGTATTCGTTCTTTTCAAATTTGCCATTACCGTTGCGATCGCGCCAGATCCATTCCCCTTGTTTTGGTTGATGCGGTGGCCAATTTTCGGTAATAAATGGTTTATCTGCGCCATTAGTACCGACAAACATGCCGGCGGGGATGGCAACTTTACCATCTGTAGCGGGATTAAAACGATATATTTGCAGAAAGCTGTTATACATATCTGTGAGGAACAAAAACGGCTTCCCTTGGATGCGGCGAACAAAGGTTCCATCTGGGGATGTATGCAGACGTGGATCTTGAGGATATTTGAAAGCATTTAAGGTGTAGGCTTTGTAAATCCATTGCTTACCAGCAGGCTTACTGTAATCCATCAAATAGTGTTCTTGTTTAGTAAATAAATCTACACCATCAGTTTTAGGATCGGCATCTGCATTATCGACGAATATTAATCCCAGCGATCGCCACATTAGTTTTCCCGATGGCGAAAATTTCCGCAAATCTGTTCCTGATTTGTTGAAACCATTACTATTTATATATATATTCCCTGAAGCATCTGTACCGATTCCGGTAAGTCCGTAAAGTTTCAAATCTCGAACTTCACCAGGAACTCCTGCATAGATACCGCCTTTAGAACCAAAACTACTCACCTGCACTGGCCGATCTTTGATCTCATAAGTCAACATTTGCTGACGCGGGCCATTTTCTGCTACTAACAGCTTACCTTGATGATTAATAGCGATCGCTGTTGGTTCGACGATATCTGCAATCTGTTGCGGCAATTGCTTTCCACTTTGGGAATAATGTAAAATTTTTGCAGGCTTACTACCATTTTTACTTTGAATAATCCACAGATTTTTTTGTGGATCAATAGTTATTGCTCCCGGATTAGCAACGGTAAAGCTGCGGAGTTCCTTCATCGTCTCAGGATCATAAACACGAATACGGCTAGCAGCAAAATCACTCACATACAACTCGCTTCCCACAGTTGCTAATCCAGTAACTTCACTTTTAGTACTGGTAATCAACATACTTTTATCCCAACCACGTCCATTCGGAAACGGCGCAGGTTTTCCTGACAAGTCATAGCGTCTAACGCTATACCAAGTTGTTCCTTCTGGTGGATAATCTTCTTTTGTATCGCCCCTCGAACCTTGAGTCATGGCAATGTAAACATATTTACTATTTGCGGTTACAGCTTTGCCACCGCCACGGCTCCAGCCATGAGTATCCCCAAGGGCAGCAATAACCTTACCATCTTTATATATTCCTGCCTCCATTGCCGCCTCATCCCAATGGCTGTTAGTATAAACCGTGCCATCAGGAGCAACATACATAGCCTCAATATTATTTTGTACCCGCAGATTTCCACTGCCAATAGTATTACCTATCCACGATGTTTTGTAGTTAAGCGCGGATGTTTCAGTATTGTTTTGTACTCGTAGATTTTCACTGCCAATAGTATTACTTATTGGTGATATTTTGTGTGTAAGTGTGGGTATTTCAGTATTGTTTTGTCCCCACAGACGTTCGCTGCCAATAGTATTATTTATTGACGATATTTTGTGTGTAAGCGTGGGTATTTCAGTATTGTTTTGTATCCGCAGATTTTCACTGCCAATAGTATTATGTGTAAGCGTGCGTGTTCCAGTTGTCGCCCAGTCTGTTGTAATTCCAAGGGTAGTAACAATGACTCCAATAGTCAGACTGAGTAAAAAGTTGAAAGTTTTATTTCTTTGTAAATATCTAGTATTAGATAATTTTTTGAGATACTGATTGAGCTTGTGACGTAGTTTTTTTAACCGCGTCAGTAATTTATTTATCATATAATTTTCAGGTTTTAATTATTTATATACAATCATTGTTTATGAAATCCGTAAAAAAATATAACTATTCTGAAGTGGTTAAGATACGGTCTATGTATGGACACGGCATCTGATATCACTCTGCCATAACTTTCATGAGAAAATAATCGAGTAAAAATAAAAATAACTAACAATGGCTGAAAAAAATAACTTTAAAAAAATACGAAAATATCTTCAAGAAGCTGATGTTAAATTTGTGCGAGTTCTTTGGTGCGATAATGCTAATATTATCCGTGGCAAAGCTGTGCATCTGGGAATGTTAGCTCACTACTTTGAACATGGAGTAGGGATTTCTGTAGGGCAACAGGGAATTCCCGTAATGTATGATGCAGTTGTGCCAGAAACAAATTTAGGACCAGTAGGTGAAATTCGCTTAGTCCCAGATTGGTCTAGCCTTAAGCCTTTACCTTATAGTCCTGGTCATGCTCGTGTCATGGGCAATATGATACTAGATGGTGCTGCTTGGGGGTTATGCCCGCGAAATTTTTTGAAGCGGATGATTGCGGCAGCTAAATCAACTGGTTGGGAAGTACGAGCAGCCTTTGAAAATGAGTTTTATTTACTACGGCAAACACCTGATGGCATCATTCCGGCTGACTCCACAGTTTTTGCTTCAACTCAGGCAATGGATCTCCACCGCGAAGTAATTGATGAAATCGCTGATGCACTTATTGCCCAAGGTATACCTGTCGAACAGTATTATCCTGAATCAGGCCCAGGTCAGCAGGAAATTTCTATGCGTTATACGGATGCTTTACAAGCAGCTGACTGGCAAATTGCTTTTCGAGAAACTGTCAGAGCGATCGCCCACCGCCACAACCTCATCGCTTCATTTTTACCCAAAATTTTCCCGGATGCAGCTGGTAGTGGTTGTCATATCCATCTGAGTCTTTGGCATAGGGAGAAAAACCTATTACCAGATCCTCAGAGTATCTATGGTCTTTCTGAAGTGGCATTACAATTCATCGCTGGTATCCTACACCATCTGCCGGCACTGATGGCACTAACTACCCCAAGTACTAATTCTTATCGCCGCATTCTTCCTCATAGTTGGAGTGGTGCTTTTCGTTGTTGGGGATTAGATAATCGGGAGGCAGCCGTTAGAGTCCCTAGTAACCCTGCTTTGGGCTGTCCCAGCCACTTTGAATTGAAAACTGTAGATGCCTCAGCGAATCCTTACTTAGCTTTAGGAACAGTGATTGCAGCCGGACTTGATGGTGTACAGCACAGTCTCACATCACCAAACCCAGTCAATCAAGACCCCGGATATTTATCAATTGAAGAACGCAGTGCTAATCAAATAGACCCATTACCAAATAATTTGGGGCAAGCGATCGCTCACCTCCAGCAAGACGATATCCTATTAACAGCTTTAAATCCACAGTTAGCCAAAGCGTTCTTAGCAGTGCGTCAAGCAGAGTGGCAAGCAATGAAAGATTGGGAATTAACGGCAGAAGTGAAAGCATTATTAGAAAAATACTAGCACCCCACTCTCTACTCCCTACTAAAAATGAATCTAGCTGATATTCCCTTAATTGACCAACACGCCCACAACATATTAAAACCAGAAGTAGCTGCCCAGTCTCCTTATGCGGCTGCCTTTACTGAAGGCTACGAACCTGAAATAATTAACTACCATGCCCGTCATACCTTCTTTTTTCGGCGTAGCTTGCGCGATATTGCTGCTTTATTGAACTGCGAAGCTGAAGAAACAGCAATTTTGGCACGGCGAGAAAGTCTAGGATTAGAAGAACTAACGCAGATTTACTTTCGGGCTGCTAATCTAGAGGCAATTTACTTAGATGATGGTTTGCAGCCAGAAACTATCCTACCTCTGTCGTGGCATGAAAGGTTTATTCCTGTGCGAAAGATTCTGAGATTAGAACTATTAGCAGAACAGCTAATTCCGCAATCTCCTGATTTTGCTACTTTCCTAGCCAAATTCAACAGTGAACTCGATCCCCCACCGCTGGGAGTAGTAGCTTTTAAAAGTATTGCCTGTTACCGGAGTGGTTTGGATATTCAATCGGTAACTGAGGAGGTGGCGGCGGCTCACTTTGACAACCTCAAGCAACAACTGCACAATCAACCTCTGCGACTGACAGATAAACCGCTGATTGATTTTCTGTTACAACAGGCATTATTAGTAGCAGCAAAATACCGCTTACCAGTGCAATTTCATACTGGCTACGGCGATCCCAGCTTGGATTTACGATTAGCTAATCCCCTAAATCTGCGATATTTACTAGAGTTACCACAGTACCGCTATGTACCAATAGTATTGCTACACGCTTCATATCCTTATATGCAGCAGGCTGGTTATTTAGCTTCTGTATATCCCCAAGTTTATCTAGATTTCGGTTTGGCAATACCCTTTTTAAGCGTATCTGGAATGCGGGAAGCAATTAGGCAGATGTTAGAATTAACTCCCACTACTAAGTTAATGTATTCTTCTGATGCTCACTCAATTCCAGAATTGTACTACTTGGGTGCAAAGTGGGGTCGCCAGGTTTTAGGGGAAGTGCTAGAGCAAGCAATTACAGATTCTGATATTACTGTAGCTGAAGCTGAGGCTATTTCTTTAGCAGTTTTACGTGAAAACGCCTTAGTTCTCTATCAATCAGCGCACGAAACAAGTACTAAGCGTTAGCATTATTTATTACCCCAATTACTCTTGCTTTCAAATTTGGCTGAGATTTTTCGTTGAACAGAGTGATTGAAGAGTGATATATAAGTAGCAAATTATTTTTTATTTTACATAAGCTTTATATAGCTACCCTTATTCTTGAAATTTTCAGGTAATATCTTTAAAAAATTATTTAAGCTTGACTTTATCCAAAATTAAGAACTTGATTTTATTGAGCCGATAAAAATTCTAGATTTTTGGTAAATACTTTTTCTACATCACAGATATCGATAAACTTAAAAAAGTAAACCTCTCTTCCCACAAAAGTTTCAGCTTAGGCGTTCGTGCAACGACTCCGCAGGAGTATCGCGTTGCGACAAAAATGGATATAGTCGAGTTAAGGTATTAATATTTACTTATTTTTAAATCAGAATGGTAAACATTAATACAAAAACATTCTATATTTATTACTTTATAGCAGCTTTTCTCTCTCTCTATATAGCATTCACATTTCTGAATTGATAGGTATCATATATAGCTATCTCGGTGCGCTCTAGTTAATAAAAACACAGGTTTGATTCCTTATTGACGTTGATATATAAATAGTTTATAAATTGATTTTCTATACAAAAATTCTTATTGGTAATGCGTATTCATAAATTTTATTGATTCAGGTTTGGATATAGATATAAAAGCGCACAGATGTGCGCCTGTTTTAGTATATTTATAGGAGATAAATTAGTGGAAAATAAACCAGAAAATTTTACTTCCCCATCTGCATCTATTCTCACCCTGGGATTAGGCTGGTTTCCCAAAAGTCCCGGAGGATTAGAAAGGTATATTTATGAACTAACTCATAAATTAGCTGCAAATCACGATCGGATTGAATTATGCGGAGTCGGTTTACCAGAAACTGAATTAAATTCGCCGATTAAGCTGACTAACTTGGCGAGTCCCGATAGTGCTATTTGGCAAAGATTATGGTCGATTCGCACGAATTTTCAGAAAACAAGAACCAGCAAACCAGATGCTATTAATTTGCACTTTGCATTATATAGCTTTCCGATTTTAGATATTTTGCCAAAGGGAGTACCAGTTACTTTTAACTTTCATGGCCCTTGGGCTTTTGAGAGTAAGCAAGAGGTAGTTAATAAAAACCTCAGTCTTTTAATCAAGCACTGGCTAATAGAACAAAACACTTATAATCGCTGCGATCGCTTCATTGTTTTGAGCAAAGCTTTTGGTAAAATTCTACATGATAAATATCAAGTAC
This sequence comes from Nostoc sp. JL23, assembly GCF_017115065.1. Lineage (NCBI taxonomy): Bacteria > Bacillati > Cyanobacteriota > Cyanophyceae > Nostocales > Nostocaceae > Nostoc > Nostoc sp. JL23. The sequence continues at coordinate 3,000 of NZ_JABXKN010000076.1, read as the reverse complement.
CGTGGAGCAAAATTAATGTTATTCCCGGTGGAGTTGATATTAATTGGTTTCAACCAAATTTATCACCCCAAGAGGCTTGTGCAAAGCTACGCTGGCCTACTAATCGCCGGATTATATTTACATCACGCCGTTTAGTACATCGAACGGGAGTTGACAAATTATTGCAAGCTCTGGCTATAATTAAGCCCAGAATACCAGATGTTTGGCTAGCGATCGCAGGCCGTGGTCACATCCAAGCCGCATTACAACAACAGGCTACAGAATTAGGACTAGATGACAACGTTAAATTTTTAGGTTTTCTCCCTGATGAGCAATTACCTATAGCTTATCAAGCGGCTGAATTGACTATTATGCCTAGCCAATCTTTTGAAGGATTTGGATTAGTAATAGTTGAGTCTCTAGCCTGTGGTACTCCTGTTTTGTGTACTCCAGTTGGGGGAATGCCAGAAATTTTATCAGAATTTTCACCCGATTTAATTACGACTTCAACAGACGCTTCAGACATTGCCGAAAAATTAGAACAAGCACTTTTGGGAAATATCCCCATACCTTCACAATCGGACTGTCGCCAGTACGCTACCACACACTACGACTGGAATCAAATTGCCCAAAAAGTACGGAATGTTTTATTAGCTTAAACAAGTAAGTTTAATAAATTCTAGGGGCACTACATGAGCCAAATTAGATAACATAGAGGTTTAATGAGAATTCTTTTCTTAGATCAAAGCGGTAAACCAGGCGGTGCCGAATTATGTTTAATAGATATTGCTAAACCTTATGGCGATCGCGCTTTGGTAGGTTTATTTGCAGATGGTTCATTTAAAGATTTACTACAACAAAATCATATACCTGTAGAAGTTCTCGCAACTCAAGCAATCCAAGTTCGCAAAGAAAGCAGTTTGCTACAAGGATTCAAGAGTTTGGGACAACTTGCACCTTTGATTATTAAGGTAGTTAAAAAAGCGCGTGAATACGATTTAATCTATGCCAACACCCAAAAAGCATTAGTTGTCGGAGCGTTGGCAAGTTTTTTCAGTCGTCGTTGTCTGGTTTATCATTTACATGATATTCTTTCCAAAGAACATTTTAGCCAAACTAATCTTCGCATTGCTGTTAACTTAGCTAATCGTTTTGCATCATTAGTAATTGCGAATTCTCAAGCTAGTCAAACTGCCTTTGTACAAGCAGGAGGCCGGCCAGATATCATCGAAGTTGTTTATAACGGTTTTAATCCAAAAAGTTATCAAACTGATGAGTCTGACATTAAGCAATTACAGCAACAGTTAGGACTAGAAGGAAAATTTGTCGTTGGACACTTCAGCCGTCTTGCACCTTGGAAAGGGCAGCATATTTTAATTGATGCCCTGGCTAAATGTCCCCATGATGTGACAGCAATTTTAGTGGGTGACGCATTGTTTGGCGAACAAGATTATGTCCAAAAGTTGTACCAACAAGTTAGTGAACTGGGATTAGAAAACCGCGTTAAATTCTTAGGATTTCGTTCTGATATTCCTCAGTTAATGGCAGCTTGTGACTTGGTGGCACATACATCTACTTCGCCAGAACCCTTTGGGAGAGTGATTGTAGAGGCAATGCTATGTGGAAAAACTGTAGTTGCAGCCAAAGCTGGGGGTGCAATGGAATTAGTAGAACATGGACTTAATGGTTTTTTAGTGACACCAGGAAAACCCCAGGAACTTGCACAAGTAATTATCACTTGTTTACAGGAGACGGAAATAATTGCGACTATAGCTAATAATGCCAGGGCTACTGCTAGTCAGCGTTTTGATGTTGCAACTATTAATCAGCAAATTTCCCAATTACTGTCCCACAGATTATCATTAATTGACTAATCTACAATCACCGATTTTGTTTAGATAACCCCAGATGTGAATCTGGGGTTTATGCGTGTGATTACAAACCAACTAATTCACGAGATTCAAAATCAGAGAGTTATTGAGCAATGCCTACAGCCGGCAAGCTACGCTAATCTGGCTTCCAACTTAGCCACAATAAACTTATGACGCAGATATTCCAGGCGATCGCATTAAGCTGCTTCCCGCAGTTGTGGTTGTGAGGGCATACTCACCTCTGGAAATGAAAGCGAGAGTTGTTCGGCTTGAGGTACTGCCGCTTGCTGCAAAACTTGAACTTCAATATTCACGCTGACCAAATAACTACCTGTATCAGCACCAACTGCTTCAGCGATTAGTTTAGCAATGTCTGGGCGTTTGGCAGTCAGCGGATCGCGTAAAATACAACGATCCCATTCATGCTTGGCAGTCGGATTGAGGTTGAGAATATAATGCTTCATCATCGAACTAACCCTTGAATCCATCTTCCAGAAGGTTTCCACAGAGCCATTATGCATTTGGCTAGGCTTTGTGGACGCTATACCCATTATAGTATATTTGTACTAAGCTGGGCGATATCTGAGTCAGAAAGTAGGAAATATATCATGTCCGGCTAATTAGCTATATTCCCGAATCTATGCAGAAAGCCCAAAAATCCCTCCCCTCTCCGGTCTTACAGCTATTTACCTGAAAATAGCTGTAATCATAAGTCTTTAACCGGACACGATTAAGCTGTTCCTCATTTAACTTGCATAATTAGCATAGGCTTTTCGGTCTATGCCACAAGAGTTATATAAATTTTGGATTAGATGTCGTTTAGCTTACAAACCATTCGTAAAAGCGTATAAAGCGTATAGGTATGTCTTAGGAATATTCCTGTGCTACATCGGATTGTTAAAGGACTTCTAACAAATCATCAAAGTGCGATTTCTACAATGGGCAAAGCCAACGCCAAATTTATCTATTCCTTTCTTCTCCAATTTGGTGATGTCTCTGAATTCTTAATCCCCGAAAATCTGCCCATAGGTAAATTCTAATACAAAGCTATTGCAACTAAGCTTACAAAGCAACACCTTATATTTATGTAAATCGCCAAAAGTGTTGAATGTTAAGAAAAATCCGATAAAAATAACCCAAAATATGGTAA